>CASGBM010000064.1 GCA_949299615.1 uncultured Eubacteriales bacterium
AACCTAAAAATAGCATTTTAATGCTGTTTTTAGGTGTGAAATTGTAAATTTCACACAAATGGTTTCGCAAAACCATTTGTTCAGTAGACATTAATTATAAAAAATTTTATGATGTACCCCAATTAAAATGCTGCCGCGGCACAGCGGCAGCATTTTAATTGGGGTACATACAGTTTCACTCCATGAAGTTTTAAAGCCCTACAAAAAACAAATATCCCAGTGCAAGCAGTAAAAACGTATCATCGCAGGAATTCCAAATGAGCAGCGCAATAATGCCTAAAAGCAGCAAATCGTCAGCCCGCAGATTGTTTAGGTTTAAATTTTGCAAAGAGCGTTTTCCCTGCGCGTTGTCCCCGTGCACAGAATGAATATCCGCCTTTGCCTCTGGACGGTATCCAAATGATTCCGGGCGGGCTGGGTCTTGATTTTGAGCGGCGGGCGGCTGCGGCTTTTGCGGAATAATGACCTCCGGCCTGCGCTGATAAGGGGAATATGGCTTTGGCTCCCGTTTAATTGGCGCAGAGAAATGATTGCTTGCATTGTAATATTTCATATTCATGTCGCCGTTTTCCTCGCTTTCTGTTTATCATACTGATTATAGTTTAAAGTCTTTTAATAAATCCATTTCTTTTGCCGTCTCTGCCAGCTTTGTAAGTTTCAGCAATTGCAAAGTCCGGTCAACATGCGGTTTGCGCGCCTCGCTCAAAAAAGGCTTGATTGCTAAAAGCAGGTTTGTTCTGTCATCATTTGACCCGCCCAGCTGGGATAAAATTCCCTGCATTTTCATCAGCATTGACAGATCCGGCAATCCGCCTTGGCCGGAAAGAGGATTGCTGCTGGATGCGGCGGCGTCGGGTTCTTGCTGTGTTTGTGCGGAGTCACCGCCCTGTTTTCCGGTTAGTGAATTTAAAACAGCATTAATTTTTTCCTCCGGATGGTCTCCCAGCATTCCCATTAGACTGTTTAACAATTGACTGTTATCATCAGCCATTTCCTCATCCTTCCTTTCCTTCGTGGGATTTTCTTACAAATTTTTGCGCAGTTCATTTATGATTTCCGGATTTTTTTTCAGCTCGCCAACTAAGCCGGAAAGGTTCACCCCTTCGAGGGCGTCGTTTAAGTGGAGTTCATTTAATTTTTGCCGGACTTTTTGCGTGTCAAGCTGTTCTGCTAACTTTCCCAAATCGCCTCCGTTTATCATCCCTTTTATTTGTTCCAGCTTTTTAGGATCTATATGACCAAGTGCGTTTTGCAGTTTTTTCTCCATTTGTTTATCAAACATAAATATGACCTCGCTTTCAAAATAATGTCATTAACAGTATATGTGACAGGTAAAATTAAATGACGGATTAACACAATTTTTTTGCCGGAATATATTAATATAGATCAAAAACTTGTTGTAAAGGAGGGCGGTTATGATTTATTTTGATAACGCGGCTACTAGTTTTTATAAACCGGCTCAGGTATCCCAAAGGGTCTATGATGCTATGGTAAAATACGGAGCAAATGCCGGCAGGGGAGGCCATGCGCTTTCGGTGCAAGCAGGAGAAATCATTTACGAAGCAAGGGAAAACGTGTGCCGGCTGTTCCATATTGATGATACAGAAAGGCTGGCCTTTTGCCCCAACACGACCTATGCGCTCAATATGGGGATGAAAGGCGTTATCCGGCCGGGTGACCACATTGTCATTACTTCTATGGAACACAATTCGGTTTTGCGTCCTGCCGAGAGCCTTAGGCAGCAAGGAATCGCAAGTTATTCAATCGTGAGAGGGAATGAAAAAGGCGAAATTCCGCTATCGGGGATACAACGGGCAATCCGGCCGAACACCAGACTGATTATCATGACGCATGCCTCCAATGTGTGCGGCAATATATATGATATAGCCGCCGCAGCAAAATTGGCACATGACAATGGAATTTTATTTATGGTGGACGCCGCACAAAGCGCGGGGGTTTTGGACATAGATGCAAGCAAGGTAGACCTTTTGGCTTTTCCTGGGCATAAGGGTTTGATGGGACCGCAGGGAACCGGCGGCCTTTATGTACGAAAGGGACTTGAAATTTCTACCATTGTGGAAGGCGGCACAGGAAGTGTTTCGGAGCTTTATACCCAGCCGCAGGATTTTCCCGACCGCCTGGAAAGCGGCACGCAGAATATGCCCGCGATTGCCGGACTGGACGAAGGCGTGCGGTTTGTCCTGCGGGAAGGAATTGACACCATTCGGAAAAAAGAAGCGGCACTGACAGAATTTTTTATCAGTGAAGTCAGAAATATCCCGAAAATAAAAATATATGGTACGCAGGACAGCCGGAACAAAGTGGGGGTTGTTGCGCTGAATATTGAAGGGATGGACTGTGTGGAAGTTGCCGCCCAGCTTGATGAGGAGTACCATATTGCAACGCGGGGCGGTTTGCATTGCGCGGTACTTGCGCATGAAACGCTGGGAACAAAGGATATAGGATGTGTCCGTTTTAGCTTTGGATATTTTAACACGAAAAGGGAAGTGGACAGAGCTGTTTTTGCGTTGTTTAAAATAGCCAACAAAGCAAAGTTAAACGAATTTTACGCGCACAATCTAATATACCCGTATTTTTAGATATGACGGGGCACGGAGCGGGCTGCAAATGTATAAAAATGGGAATATCATGCAATAATAAATGTGATTTACCGTAAAATTCTGGAAAGAAAAGGTGAAAATTATGGTATTATTGCTTGCTGTTCTTCTTGCGGCGGCGGTAATTTTTATCCGCAGAGTAACAGGAAAGGACAGGAAAAGGTTATCGCAGTTGCGCCGGGCGTTTCAAAGATTGGAGCAAAGCTGGTACGCAGTAAAAAAACAGGACCGCTCCCAAAAACGTCTTCTTCCATCGGAAGAATGGCTGATGGATAATTTTTATCTGGTGGAAGAATTAAATGACCGTACGACAGCGTTTTTAAAATCAGTCAAAAGCGGCAGAAACGGACGCCGTTTGGCAAAAGAGGCATATGATGCCTCCAAAAATATTGTAGAAGGACTATCCTGGAACATAGACGAGAAAGCTTTTTTTATACGGCTTCTTTCCTGCTGTGCAGACTGGGAGGAAGGTGTTCTCCGCCAGATGGAGGGATGGTGCGGTTACCATATATTCATGCGCCTGGCTGAAGTCAGCGGGTGGGAGGAAGACAGGCGCGCAAAAGAAACGGCAGTTTGTATCGGAAGCATCCGCCAACTTAAGAATACGAATTGGGCCCAGTTGCTGGAAAACGTTAGTCCGCTGGAAAAAATATTGCTGGAAGATCCTGCAAATGTTTACCGCAATATGGATCTGCGTTCCAAAGCCTACTATCGGCGGGAAGCAAGCCAAATCGCCTACAAAAATAAGATTTCTCCGCAGCAGGCGGCGCAGGAAGCCGTTCGGTTAGCCCGCAGACCGGATGCCGAAACCAAAAAGGAAAGGCATGTTGGATATTATCTCATCGGCGATGGGAAAAAGAAGTTACTTACGGCGCTGGGAATAAGAAGTTTTGCTTTTCTGTCGTCTGATAAGAAAGTAAAAATTTACGCAGGACTGCGCTTTTTGCTTGCTTTTATCGGCTGCGGAGAAGCCTTTCTTTTGGCACGCTTTTTAGGTGCGTCGTTTGCTTGGAGCGCGTGGACGGCAGGATTATCGCTGATACCGGTCTGTGCGGCTGTATCGGGGGCACTTCATTGGCTAATGCTTTTATTTGCCCGTGCAAAACCAATTCCTGCCATGTCGCTTTCCCGTGTTCCGGCAGAGGGCAGTACATTCGTCGTAATTCCAGCCTTGTTGACCGGAAAAGATCAAGTTCGTAAAATGGTTCAAAAACTGGAGACATTATATCACGCAGGTCCTGCGGATAATTTATATTTTGCTATCTTGGGGGATCTAAAGGATTCCGAAAAGGAGACGCAGCCGGAAGATTCAGAAATTGTGCGGTGTGCGGTTGACGGCGTGCAAAAATTAAATCAAACATATACAAGCCGCTTTTTTTATTTTGGGCGGCGGCGCAGTTTTGACTGTGTCAATCAAAGATATTTGGGCTGGGAACGCAAACGCGGCGCACTGCTGGAATTTGTGCGCCTGCTGCATGGAGAAAAGACAAGCTATGATGTCATAGCGCAACCAACCGAAATTTTGCCGAAAGTATCCTATGTGATTACGCTGGATTCCGACACTTGTTTTTTAAAAGGAAGCGCACAAAAATTAATCGGAGCCATGCTTCATCCGCTTAACCGCCCGGAAATAGATCAAGAGCGCGGTATCGTGATGAAAGGATATGGATTGTTGCAGCCGCGGATCCAAATTAAAATGGAGGATGCCGAGCGGACGCCGTTTTCCCGAACAATTGCAGGAAAAGGCGGAATTGACGCATATTCTTCAGCGGCGCATAATTTATATCAGGATTATTTTGGTACGGGGATTTTCACAGGGAAAGGTATTTTTGATGTCGAGGCGTATTATCAGGTGCTTGACCGCGCTTTGCCGACCCATAGCATATTAAGCCACGATTTGCTGGAAGGCAGTTATCTTCGTGCGGGTTATTTGTCCAGCGTTGTTCTGGAAGATGGACACCCGGCAAAAATTTTTTCGTATATGAAACGACTTCACAGGTGGACCAGAGGCGATTGGCAGTTATTGCCTTATTTGTTGCCAAGAGTGAAAACAGAAAATGGAGAAAAAAGAAAAAACGGGCTTTCTTTCCTTTCCAGGTACCAGATCATGGATAATCTTTGCCGCAGTTTAGAATATCCGGCGGTGCTGGTTTTGTTGCTTTTTGCAGCAGTTGCTCCGCTTTATACGGGAGCTGCGCCGCTTTTTGCGGCATTGTGGTTTTTGGCTGCGCCAATTTTACTGGCATTGGCTTCTGCTGTCATTCAAAAAACGGGAAAAGGAAAAAACACAGAAAAAAGTGTAAGCCGTGTATTAAAACGATGCGGCCTAATCATTCTTTTTCTGCCGTATCTGTCTTTTTATTTGACGGATGCCATCATGCGAGCTCTATGGCGCACATGGGTCAGCCGAAAAAATATGCTCGAATGGGTGACCGCAGAGGAAACGGAGCAAACGGCAGGGCATATTGTGTTTGGCTACGACAGGCTGCTGGCGTTTCAGCCGGTTAGCAGCGCCGCTTTTTTGTTGCCTGTGGTGTTTGGAACCGGATGTTTGCGTTTGTTGTTTTTTTTCATTGCCGCAGTCTGGATGTTTGCTCCAAGCGCAGCCCGGCGGCTGGGCAAAACGTGTGCCCGAGCTGACATTTTGGAGCGAGCAGACAAAGAATTTTTGCGGCAGATTGCTCAAAAAACCTGGAATTATTTTGACACGTTTTGCGGAGAAAGTGAAAATTACCTTCCGCCGGATAATTTTCAAAAACAACCTTACCGCGGCGCGGCACACCGCACGTCTCCGACGAATATCGGCATGCTTCTGGCCTCCTATGTTGCGGCTTGGGATTTTGGCTGGATTGACGCCGAAACAATGAAAAAACGAATCAGGCAAACGCTTCATACGGTCAAACAATTAGAAAAATGCTGTGGGCATTTATATAACTGGTATGATACACAGACATTAAAACCACTATTTCCGAAGTTTGTTTCCACTGTGGACAGCGGCAATTTTGCATGCCTTTTAATTGCAGTAAAGCAGGCGGTGGCAGAAGCGGGAGGGGATGCGCGGATTGCGGAACAAATAGAGCATATTTTTATGGAAATGGATTTCCGGTTTTTGTATGATTCCCAAAAACAGCTGTTTTCCATTGGTTATGACGCAGAAAAGCAGGAACTTTCTTCTTCCTATTATGATCTGCTGGCTTCGGAAGCAAGACAGGCTAGTTTTTTAGCAATTGCCCGCGGAGAAATACCGGAGAGCAATTGGTATCGTTTAGGGAGAAAAATGACGGGGCGGGGAGAGCTTTTTACATTGGTTTCCTGGACAGGCACTATGTTTGAATACGCTATGCCGCCGCTGTTAATGCCTTCTCATGAAAAATCCCTGTTAGGAATTACCTGCCGGAATATGATAAAGGAACAAAAACGGTACGCGAAAAAATTTGGACTTCCGGTTTGGGGAATTTCCGAGTGTGCTTTCTGCATTTTTGACCGGGAGCTGAACTATCAGTATAAAGCCCTGGGTGTACCGGCATTATCCTTAAAACGCGATTTGCACCGCGATCTTGTCATGTCGCCGTATTCAGCTTGCCTTGCCTTGGCGTTTGATCCCAAAGGGGCCGCCGAGAATTTGCGCGCGTTTTGCAGCTTGGGGGCGCACGGGGAATTTGGAATGTTTGAATCCGTGGACTTTACCAATGGCCATTTGGGGAAGAAGGAGGCATACCGGATTGTAAAATGCTATATGGCGCACCATCAAGGAATGAGCCTGATTGCCTTAGATAATGTGCTGAACGGAAATGTTTTTAGCAAACGGTTTTTTCAGGAACCATTTGTGCGCGCGGCAAGATATTTGCTTGACGAACCTATGCCGGATCAGATAGCGGTACTGCACCATTCAAAAACAGAAGAGCTGCCGAATGAACCGGAAAACGGAGAGCCGTTAACAGCGTACAAAAAAAGGTTTCGTCCGGGACTAGAAGGGAATTGTTATTTTGCTTTGGAAAACGGAGCGGCGCGCCTGATTTTGGATGGATTCGGGAAAGGGTCTTTTTTTGCATACGACCGGGAAATTTATCGTATGGAACGCAGCGATCCCACCGTCAAAGGCGGACATTTTATTTTTGTAAAACCGAGCGCGGCAGAGCGCTGGGAAAACGTTACAGATGTGCCGCAAACTGACCTGGGCGGTCTTATTGTGGAGCATACGGACGGAGCGGCAAAGTATTTCAGGCAAATGGGGACGCTTTCCTGCCGCATAGATGTTACTCTTGCGGCAGAAGACGCTGTTGAAATACGGGAAATAACGGTGAAGAACGAAGGAACTGACAGAACGATAGAAATCATGGATTATCTTGAAGTGGTTTTAACCAGCGCAAAAGAGGATCAAGCGCATCCCGCATTTTCCAACCTGTTTATTCAGACAAGTTTTTTAAAACAGGAGAAAATTTTGTCAGCAGGGCGCAGACCGAGAACGAGTGGCGGAAAAAAATATTTTGCCGCCTTGGGCGTCAGCGTGATGGATGAACTTAGCTATGAAACAAGCCGTATAAAATGGATCGGCAGAAACCGGACACTTCGCCGCGCTTTGGCTTTAGAACAAAATGAGCTGGGCCGCACGGTTGGAACCGTGTTGGATCCGGTCTTATCTCTTCGCACAAAATTTGTTCTCCGACAAGGAGAAGAAAAAACTGTCCGCTTTGTGCTGGCGGTTTCAAAAGAAGAAGAAAAGGCAAAATCCCTTTGCCTGAAATACCGTGACATGCAAGACACCCAACAGGAAATGCAAGCCCTGCGGGAAAGGTCTTTGGAGCAATTGCGTGCGCTGCAGTTAAAACCGGAAGATCCCATTTTGTTCTTTTCCATTTTGTCTTGCTTAATGGAGCCGCAGCAAGAAAAAAATGAAATCAGGAAGCCGATTTGCCGAAACAGCCAGGGTCAGGAAGGATTATGGAAATTTGGAATATCAGGAGATTGGCCCATTCTTTTATACTGTGTCAGCGGCGGCGGAGACGAGATGGAGTGCCTGGTTCAAGCAGTTATATTTTTCCGGCGCTATTTTATGGAAACAGAATGTGTTATTTTGCAGGAAAGCTGCGAGGGCTATTATAATGAACTGGAAGTCCGTTTGGATGAGGCGTTGGCAAAATGGGATGCTGCGCATTTAAAAAACAGGCGGGGCGGAGTTTATCTGCTCAAAGGCAAAGGATTGGCGCAAGATGACCGAGCGCTTTTAATGACCGCCGCGGCAATAATTTTTGAGGATAAAAAGCCAATTGCACAGCAATTGAAAAAAAACAGGGCAGAATGCGGACATGTGCACAGAAAGCCTCTGATCATATCACAATTTCATGAAGCAGAAAAGGAAAAGACAGCGGCGGAAAGATTGAAATTTTATAACGGTTACGGCGGATTTGACGATAAGGATTATGTAATCAGATTGAGCGGCAAAGAGAGTACGCCGCAGCCATGGTCGCATATTGTGGCAAATGATCGGTTCGGTTTTCTTGCAACAGAAAGCGGGGGCGGATATACGTGGGCAGAAAATGCAAGAGAACAGAAGCTGACTCCTTGGAGTAATGATGCGGTTTGCGATCCTCTGGGGGAAATTTTATGGATTCAGGATGAGGCCGGAAACTGTTTTTCCCCGCTCAAAGGCGCAGGCGACGACGGCGGCTGTTATGAAATCCGCTATGGTTTTGGATTTTGCTGCTATGAGCACCATGCCGATTTGATCGCCATGCAGCTCCAATGCAGTGTCGCAGAAACAGATCCGGTCAAATTTTCTGTTCTGAGCGTAACGAACCGGCAGCAAAAAACGCAGCAATACCGAATATATTATGCAGTAAAGCCTGTTTTGGGCGTTTCTGCCAAAAACAGCCGCATGATGTCCTTTCAGCAGGAAGGGGTGTTATGTGCCCAAAATATCTATCAAAAAAACGCGGACAGGAATACGTTGTTTCTGGCGGCTACTTTGCCGTTCGATTCTTATACGGGAGATGGAACAGAATTTTTTGCGCAGGACGGTACCTTACTTTTGCCTCGCGCGCCGCAGCTAAACGGGAAAATGGGTTTTTTAGCACATTCCTGCCTAGGCGGCTGTGTTTCCATATCTTTGCAAGCTGGAAAGACGGCAAAGATTGGTTTTATGCTTGGCTGCTGTGATGAAACAAAAGTGCAAGCAACTGCGGCGAAATATGCCGACAGCAATCAGATGGAAAAAGAATCTACTTCCGTAAAAAATCTTTGGCAGAAACGGCTGGGACAAATCAAAATAACCACGCCGAATCCAGCCTTTGATCAGCTGGTTAACGGATGGCTGCTGTATCAGACGTGGGCATGCCGGCTGTTAGCAAAAACCGCGTTTTACCAATGCGGCGGCGCGACCGGTTATCGTGACCAGATCCAGGACAGTCTGGCGCTGATAGATTGCGCACCGGAAAGGACAAGGGAGCAGATTTTATGCCATGCGGCGCACCAATTCCCAGAGGGTGATGTTCTGCATTGGTGGCACGAAGGGGAAAATGGAGAAAGCTGCGGAGTCCGCACCCGTTTTTCTGACGACCGGTTATGGTTGCCATATGTGCTGGGACAATATATCCGAAAAACAGGGGATATAGCAATATTAAAGGAAAAGGTTTCCTATCTTGCCGGTGAGACGCTGAAAAGCGGGGAAAATGAGCGCTATATTACTGCAAGGTGCAGCGGCTTTCGGGAAAATGTATATTTGCACGCCCAAAAAGCCCTGAAATGCTCCATGGCCTGCGGTGCGCACGGTCTTCCGCTGATGGGCTGCGGAGACTGGAACGACGGGATGAATTCCGTTGGAGAACAAGGACGGGGAGAAAGCGTTTGGCTCGGCTGGTTCTTGGCGGCAATTATAAGAGATTGGATCCCGATTAGCAAAACAATGGATGACAGGCAATTCGCGCAAGAGATCACGCAGTATTTGCAGGAACTGGAACAAAACCTAAACCTAAATGCCTGGGATGGCGAATGGTTTCGGCGCGCGTATTTTGACGACGGAACACCGCTTGGAACAAAGAATGCCACAGAATGTCAAATAGATTCCATATCCCAAAGCTGGGCAGTTTTGTCCGGAGCAGCGGAGACGGAGAAATGTCAAAAGGCGCTTTTGTCTGCCCGCCGTTTGCTCATAGATGAGAAGCACAAGCTAATCAAACTGCTGTCGCCCCCTTTTGATTGTATGCGGCCTTCTCCCGGCTATATTCAGGGATATGCGCCCGGGATTCGGGAAAACGGGGGACAGTATACCCATGCCGCCTTGTGGCTGATTATGGCATATGCAAGGATGGGACCCCCCGGGGAGGCAGAGCGCCTCTGGGACATGATAAATCCCATTCGGCATACGGAAACAAAAACGGAGGCAGACCGATTTGAGACAGAACCTTATGTGATTTCTGCGGATGTATACACCGCTTTGGGACTGGAGGGAAAAGGCGGGTGGAGCTGGTATACAGGGGCGGCTGGCTGGATGTACCGCGTGGCGGTGGAAGAAATTTTAGGTATAAAGCGGGAGGAAAACCGGATTTATTTTAAACCATGCCCCGGCAAAGGCTGGGACAAAATATTAATGGACTACCGGTATTATAATACAACTTACCGTTTTATTTTAAAGCCCGGCGGACAAAAGGTAGAACCCCGGTCTTTTCTTCTCCAAGACGACGGAAAACACCATGAAATTACGGTAGAATATTAATGAATCTGTCCCGGGCACATCCAGTGCCCGGGATTTTTGATTTGAAAGGGCAAGGTATGATAGTGCACTTGCGAAACAATCTCAAATGTGTTATATTGATAATGCCGTATCAAAACATTTAGAAAAGAGGAGAAATATGACGAAACAAGAAGAATTTATAGAAATATATCAGAATAAAATCACAAGAGAAGGGGCGGATAAGCTGCTGGAGTATTTAAAGTCACCTGCCAGCGATTTTTTTACAGCGCCTGCCAGTACGCGCTTTCACGGTTCCTGCGAAGGAGGACTGCTTGCGCACAGCTTAAATGTATATGAGTGCCTGACCGACTATATGGCGCGCGAAAGGGTGCGTACAACCTATGGGCTCCAATGTTCAGAAGAAACGGCGGCAATTGTTTCCCTGCTCCATGATGTGTGTAAAATTAACTGTTACCGCAAAGGAACAAGAAATGTAAAAGATAAAAACGGCGTATGGCAGTCCGTGCCAACCTATGAATTTTATGACGATATGCCCTATGGTCACGGGGAAAAATCGGTTTACATCATTAATGGTTTTATGCGTCTTACCAGGGAAGAAGCATTTGCCATTCGGTACCACATGGGGTTTTCGGGGGAGGAAAATGTAAGAAATGTAGGAGCGGCGTTTGAAAAATATCCGCTGGCGTTTGCGCTTTCTACTGCGGACATGGAGGCTACATATTTTTTAGAGGGCTAGATTGCCGGAGAAAATGGAATGATTTGCTTGTATTTTGTCGAAAAAGAATATTGTTTTTTAAATCGGCGTGTGATAAAATATTATAGTTATCGTATTTAAAAGACTGTTAAATAAGAAAAAACAGATAGGGGATTGTAATGGGGTTTGACGTGATAGCGGCACAGATTGTAATGCTTGGGATTGCAATGCTGGTCGGCTTTTTGAGCATAAAAACAAAATATTTGGAACCGGCGATTGCAAATTCCATTTCAAAGGTAATCGTGCGGATCACCTTGCCGCTTTTAATCATAACGACCATTACCTCGCAGGAACTGAATCTTGGTATGCTGAAAAATGCTGGGCTTTTGATTATTATAGAACTTGCAGTGTTAATCCTTATGTTTGCGGCGGCTTCTTTGTGTGCCAATCTGTTTGGCCTTCGTCAGGCGACAAACACCATGCATCGGCTGATGGGGACGTTTGGAAACGTTATTTTTCTGGGCTATCCGCTGATTACTGCTTTGTACGGTCAGACAGGGTTGTTTTATGCGGTAATTTACGCACTGGTAAACGACGGCTTTGTCTGGACTTACGGCGTGTATTTGCTCAGTAAAGACGGGGAGAAAACATCTCGGAAAAGCCCGCTTTTAAACCTCATTAATCCTAACACCGTTTCCTTTGTAATTTCTATTTTTATGTTGGTGTTCGGATTAAAATTGCCGGGGGTTATACACACAGCGTTATCCGGAATCGGATCTCTTACGACATACCTTTCTATGCTGTTTATCGGAATGACGCTTGCCATGATTGATTTGAGAACCATTTACAGGCGCGTATCTATTTTTGTGCTGACGTTGGTGAAAATGGTATTATTTCCGCTGGCGCTTATATGGATTCTGCGTTATCTGCCGCTTGACCGGACGCTGTGCGGCGTTTTGATTTTGCAGGTTGCCATGCCGGTTCAAACGGTACTTACGATTTTGGCGAATGAATACGGATCGGACTTTCAATATGCGGCAGAATGCGTTTTTATTACGACGGTCCTCAGTTTGGGACTTTTGCCGCTTTGCTATTATTTCATTCTGCTGTTGCTTTAATTAATGTCTACTGAACAAATGGTTTTGCGAAACCATTTGTGTGAAATTTACAATTTCACACCTAAAAACAGCATTAAAATGCTATTTTTAG
>CASGBM010000065.1 GCA_949299615.1 uncultured Eubacteriales bacterium
TCTTTTGGATAGTTTGAGTGTAACATATTATTTTTCGCTTCGCCATAAACCTACATTTTTTCCTCGGCGTTTTCTTTCATTTTATCACTGGCGTTGACATATACGATTTTTCTTGACATGATAGGAAATCCGTGCTATATTTTAGCAAAGAATATCATATTTGTCTGAGAAAACAAATCTGGGTTTATTTATTGGAAAACAGGATGCCTATGAAGACAAGAAATCCTGAAATATATACCGCTAAGCTCGTTTATTGTATTTGGCATGAAATAGATTGGTTATCTGAGGTGAATTTATGGAACTTAGAGTATTGAACTATTTTTTAGCAATTGCTCGGGAAGAAAATATTACAAAGGCAGCACAGAACCTTCATGTGACGCAGCCGACGTTATCACGGCAAATTGCGCAGCTTGAGGAAGAATTGGGCGTAACACTTTTCCATAGAAGCAATCATCATATCATTTTGACAGAGGATGGCATGCTTTTAAAGCGCAGAGCGCAAGAAATTCTGTCTCTTGCTGAAAAAACGAGGATGGATTTAAACAAAAATGAACATACTCTGACCGGAACCATTTCGATAGGAAGCGGCGAATTTCAGTCAACCGCATTTTTGTCTGCCTTAATCGGCTCGTTTCATCAAAATTATCCAAATGTAAACATATCTATTTACAGCGGCAATGCCTTAAATATCTGCGATTATATTGAGCGGGGACTTTTAGATATTGGCTTGATGATGGAGCCAATTGATATCAGCAAATATGAATTTGTTTCTACACCGCAGAAGGAAACATGGGGAGCTCTTGTGAGGGCTGACTCAGCTTTGGCAAAAAAAGATTTTGTTACTCCGGAGGACTTAAAAAACCAACCCCTTGTTATTTCGTCAGGAGATTCTGTAAAAAATATGTTGAGTAAATGGTTTCAAACAGATGCTGAAAAACTGAATATTATTGCAGATGGAAATTTATTATATAACATGGCTATGCTTGTGTCGGCTGGGATCGGTACGGCTATTTGCATCCAATTAAATTGCAGTTATTTTGGCTGTAAGTTTATTCCTTTATCTCCTGTTGTTGAGGCGAATACAGTATTGGGTTGGAAAAAGGATCAAATATTTTCCCGTGCGACTGCAACGTTCATTGACCATGCAAAGAAATGCTCAAAAAGCATTTTTAACAATGATTGATAAGTATTAGACATTTCATTATAACAGAGGTATAATATAGGTGTTCCCATAAGGAGCACCTATATTTTGTTTTAGCAAAGACGGAAAGGAGCTTATTATGACCATTGATGAAGCAAGCAGCCGCTATTATATTCCCATTAAAATTTTAAAAGAATACGAAAGCTGGGGATTGTGCAAAGAAGTGAAAAAAATTATGGGGACATGGAATTATGACGACAGTGATATTGAACGCCTAAGTACAATTATGACATTACATGACATAGGATTTACCAATGATGAAATAAGAAAGTATATGGAACTTTTGTGCAGCGGTGAATTAACAGAGAAAAAACGGATGTCGATGTTAAATGAAAAGAGAAAAGGCACTCTTGCTGAAATTCATTTTAGAGAAAGACAATTAGACCGACTGGATTATCTTAGATTCGAAATTCAAAAAAATCAAAAGGAGTAGAAAATAATTTTCATAAAAAGCCGGTTGGTTAATCTGGATATACCCCCATTTTCATCATAAAAAGAAGTAATTCAGCGAAATGGTTATGTTTGATAATAAAATATAAGGAGGATATAAAACATGAAACTTGATTTTACGTATTACAACCCCACAAAAATTTATTTTGGAAAAACGGCATTGGAGCATTTGCCCCAGGAACTTGAAAATTATGGGAAAACGGTTTTGCTTGTTTATGGAAAAGGTTCAGTTAAAAAAAGCGGATTGTACGATAAGATTATAAATATTTTAAATCAGGCAGACAAAAAGACAATAGAACTTTCGGGTATTAAATCAAACCCAACTTATTTACAAATGCTCGAAGGGGCAAGACTGGTAAGGGAAAACCATGTAGATTTGATACTTGCTGTAGGCGGAGGTTCTGTAATTGACTGTGCAAAAGGAATTTCCCTGTCGGCTTATTGCAAAGGGGATCCGTGGGAACGCTATTGGATCAATTTTGAAGAGGTGGATAATCAAATTGTTCCGGTAGGGTCTATTTTGACCATGGCAGGAACAGGTTCTGAGATGAATGGCGGCTCCGTCATTACCAATGAGGAAAAAATGCTGAAGAACGGCAGGGTGTATCCACCGGAGGTTTATCCGAAATTTTCAATTTTGAATCCTGAGTATACCTATACTGTGCCAAAATATCAAATGGCAAGCGGTATATTTGATACCATGTCTCACTTGATGGAACAATATTTTTCGGGAGAGGATGACAACACCACAGATTATATGATTGAAGGGGTATTAAAATCATTGATACACAGCGCATACACAGCGCTGGAAAACCCCGAGGATTATGAAGCGCGAAGCAATATTATGTGGTGTGCAACCATTGGGCTAAATACAGTTACGGGTCTTTCAAAAGAGCAGGATTGGGAAGTGCACATGATAGAACATCAGGTTGGCGCTTATACAGATTGTGCGCATGGAGCTGGCCTGGCGGTAATTTCTGTGCCGTATTATCAATATATATATCGCTACGGCATGGATAAGTTTGTTCGTTTTGCAAAAAATGTATGGAATCTACCTGTAGAAACCATGACGAAGGAGGAAGCTGCCCTGGCAGGAATTGACAAACTGCACGAATTTATTGTCAAGCTTGGATTGCCGACCACCTTGCGGGAAATTGGCGCCACAGAGGAAATGCTTGCCTCAATTGCAAATTCAACGGTGCAGGGCGGAGGATATAAATATATGACGGAAGAAGATATACTCCATGTTTTAAAAGCATCTTTCTAATGTTTTAGGAGGTTTAAATCATGAGAAAAATAATGTCCATTTTGCTGGTATTATGCGCTGTCTTCAGCCTGTTTCCGATTGCGGGATGTGCAGCGCAAACGGCGGAAACGGAAAATCGCATAGTCATTTCCCTGCAAATTGGAAATCCGATGATGACGGTAAATGGCATTGCCGCAGAAATTGATCCGGGGCGGGGGACATCACCGGTTATTGCGGGGGAAAGGACACTGGTTCCCATTCGCTCCATTATAGAAACAATGGGGGGAACCGTTGCATGGGAAGAAGATACGCAAACGGCTCTGCTTGCTTACAACGGGGATGAGATCAGGCTGGTGATGGATAGCCCGACAGCGTATTTTAATGAAGAGGTATACGTTCTTGATACTGCTCCGACGATAATCCATGACCGCACCTTGCTCCCCATTCGTTTCATAGCGGAAAAATTCCTTTTTTCTGTAGAATGGGATGAAGCAGAACAGAAGATTACAATTACAAAAATTTATGGCGATGAAAATTTAAACCAACCGGTGACTCCGCCGGAAACCGAAGAGGAAGGGATAGCGTCTTTTGCCCGTGCAGTTGTTGTTTATTTTTCTGCTACCGGAAATACGCGGTCATTGGCAGAGAAAATTGCAGAGTCAGCCGGAGCAGATTTAGCAGAAATCATACCCAAAGTGCCATATACCAGCGATGATTTGGATTACAGCGATGACCAATGCCGTGCCAATCAGGAAATACAATCCGAGGCGCGTCCGGAAATTGAGGAATTTGCAGTCTCCGTTTCCCAATATGATATAATTTTACTGGGGTATCCCATTTGGTGGGGACAGTGTCCTCCGGCTGTGCGTACTTTTTTGGACAGTTATGATTTATCCGGCAAAACGATAATGCCGTTTTGTACCAGCGGTTCGACCGGTATTGACGGCAGTTTGGCTAAAATCAAAGAGCTTGCTCCCGAAAGCACAGTTACCCAAGGGTTCAGAGGAACGGCAACAACACAAGAGGAGCAGATAGAGCAATGGCTGAAGGATAATTCGTATTTAACTCAAAGTATGGTGCGCGTAAGGTTAAAAAGCCAAAGCGGAGATATAATTATAAAATTAAATCATAATAATGCCGCTAAAAATTTTGTCAATCAGCTTCCTCTCAGCCTGGATTTTCAGGATTATAGCCAAACTGAAAAAATAGCCTATCCGCCGGAAGAAATCGACGTATCCGACACAGAGAGAGGTTTCCAACCCCAAGCCGGTGATTTTGCAATTTATGCGCCATGGGGAAATCTTGCCCTGTTTTACCGTGACGGGGAATACGCATCTTCTTTGGTGCCGCTGGGCAGCGTGGAATCAGGCGAAGAATGGATAGCAGAACTGGACGGCGCGATACAGGCAGAAGTTGAATAGACAGCTAAAATTTAAAAAGGTACATGTTTGCACCGACGTCTCATAAAAAGCAGAGGACAAGATAGATACCGGGCAAACCGAAAATAATACATGCTAAGGAGGTTTTTGTATTGAAAATGAAAGAAACCGATCCGGAATTTGCCGAGCGGTTTACATATTTTTTAAATGAGGTAATTTATGAGGAAGGACAAAAGCTGGATAAAAAGACAAGGTATATGGGAATTTTAGCTGTGCTGATTGGCAGTCAGGCTGGTGAAGCGTTCGAAGAAATGTTGCCGGAAGCACTTAAAAACGGTGTGACTCCGGTAGAATTAAAAGAAATTGTTTATCAGGCGGCCGACTACGTGGGCTATGGGCGAATGTTACCATTTTTACATATCACAAATGAAACGCTCCTCGGGCAAGGAGTTTCCCTTCCTTTGGAAGGGCAGGCGTCTACTGCTTATGATGACAGACTGGAAAAAGGAGCCCAGATTCAAGCAGAAATTTTTGGAGAACAAATGAAGGAGGCTTGGAAAAACGGGCATATCAACCGCTGGCTGGCATCCAATTGTTTTGGGGATTATTATACCAGAACCGGGCTTACCATAGCGCAGAGAGAAATGATAACATTCTGTTTTTTAATGGCACAAGGCGGTTGTGAACCGCAGCTGACTGCACACGCAAAAGGGAACATGAATATCGGAAACGATGAGGTGTTTTTAATTAAAGTAGTATCCCAATGTCTGCCGTATATCGGTTATCCAAGAGCATTAAATGCGATGGAATGCATCAATCAAGCTACAAAAAGATAGGAGGAAGAAAGAATGAAGCAACAGGAATCTCTTTTTCATACAGGCAATCCAAACGATGCTTTTGCAAAATATTTTGACGGGCAAAGCTATTTAAATATGCTTAGCAGCGGCGGTGTGACCATTGCAAATGTGACATTTGAACCCTGCTGCCGCAATCATTGGCACATCCACAAAGCAAAAGAGGGCGGCGGACAAATTTTGCTTTGTACGGATGGATATGGCTGGTATCAGGAATGGGGCAAAAAGCCTCAAAAACTGCAGCCGGGATCGGTGGTAATCATTCCTGCCGGTGTGAAACATTGGCACGGGGCGGCAAAAGACAGCTGGTTTTCCCATTTGTCGGTCGAAGTGCCGGGAAAAGAAACAGAAAATGAGTGGTTAGAGCCGGTGGACGAAAATAGCTATGTAGCTTTAAAATAGGTGTGGATATAGCAAAAACGGCGGTGTTACAGACAGTGGCTGGGAGTTTGCAGTTTTATTATAACGGGAGGGTATGAGAATATGAGTAAAAAGATTTTAGTGGCATATTTTTCTGCCAGCGGGATAACGGCAAAAACGGCAAAGGTGATTGCGGATACCGTTCATGCAGACTTGTTTGAAATTAAACCGGCAGAACCTTATACGGCAGATGATTTGAATTGGATGGACAAAAACAGCCGCAGCAGCAGGGAAATGAGCAATCCTTCTTTTCGGCCGGCGTTCTTGGAAACGTGTGATCATATCGGGGATTATGATCTGGTTTTGCTGGGTTTTCCGATTTGGTGGTATGTTGCGCCGACAATTATCCATACATTTTTAGAAAACCATGATTTTTCAGGTAAAAAAATAGTGCTGTTTGCAACGTCTGGAGGCAGTGGATTTGGGAACACTGTCCAAACATTGCGGAGAAGTGTTGCGGATACTGCCGTTATTACGGAAGGTAAAGTGTGGAGTGGAAAAATAGACCCTGCTTCTGTAGCAGAATGGGCAGAAAACTGGAAATAGAGAAAAACAAAGCAAAACAGAAATTAAGCGCCATGTCATGGCAATCTGCGCCCGTTGCGGCTGTCAATGAAAATTGAACCGGCGATCTGTAGCACAGCAGGAGCGCTTGACTTGAAAAAATTTATTGTACAGAACAGCATTACATTAAATGAAAAGAAAATACGGACGGCCATTCCGCTTTGTGTGCTTGGCATTTTGGGCTTAGGCGGTTTACGCTATTTTTACACTTGGCGATATGCAATCGGTATGCGGCATTTTTCTACGCTCGGTATATTTTGTCGGTACTATCATCGATTTGGTGAAACTGTATAACGGTACGGTTCAAGATGACCTTGGTTTGCCATTGCGAAAGGTTCCTTTTGTAGGCACTGGAGGTATAGAGCAGCATGGTTTTTGTAAGCAGGCAATCCCCTGGAATGAAGTTTGGCAAGGTTATAAAAAGAAAAGAATCCAATTGGAATTAAAATTATATTTTTGTGCATACTATAAATGGTAAAAAAACGTAAAAATTTTATCATATAAAACAAAGGAGATTTTTATGCTTTTTATGATTTTAGCCATGCTATTGCTCTTAGTCCCATTTTTTGCTGTTGTCATTTTAAACAATTTGACAAAACAAACAGCTGCGAAAGAGAACTGAAAATAAACCCAGCATGGATAATCAAACGGTTATATGCTGGGTTTTTTGCCGAAGTGATATCAAATATGATCAAGCAATTTTTAACACCATGCATCATAAAATCGGAAATCAAAGAAATATATAAAAAAAGCTTGCTTTTTTAAATGGAACATGCTATAATAATGTTTGTTGTTTTGGTATTGCATATGTAAGATAACCGAAAAGGTTTTCTTCCGTGCGGAAATTCAAAAATAAATACATATTGTTTGCGCTGTTACCTCAGCTGGATAGAGGGCTCGGCTACGAACCGAGATGTCGGGGGTTCGAACCCCTCACAGCGCGCCACGTCGGAACGGATTATGTGCCGTTCCGATTTTTTATGCAGAAAAATCCGTCACTCACTCCGCTGTTCCTCCTTAGCCCCCAAAACCTAAGGCTTTGACTAATTTTGTATAGAATGGATTAATTCGGACAAAATATTGGCAAGTCCACTATTACAAGGAGGAATTAATCTTATGAATCTGGAAGGTACAAAAACGGCTCAAAACCTCATGACGGCATTTGCGGGGGAATCCCAAGCGCGCAATAAATATACTTACTATGCGTCGGCTGCCAAAAAAGAAGGTTATGAACAGATTGCACAAATATTTCAGTTAACGGCAGATAACGAAAAAGAACACGCAAAAATTTGGTTTAAATTGCTGGGTGGAATAAAAACCACGGAAAACAATTTAAAAGATGCCGCAGCTGGGGAAAACGGAGAATGGACACAAATGTATCCAGAATTTGCCAAAACAGCGAAAGAAGAAGGACTCGACAGCATAGCCAAACTGTTTTCTATGGTAGCCGATATTGAAAAAGAGCATGAGGAACGTTACCGTGCGCTGCTTGCCAATATGGAAAATAATCAGGTGTTCCAGCGTTCCAGCGAACAGGTATGGATTTGCAGAAACTGCGGACACATTCATAAAGGCTTGCAGGCGCCGGGCGTTTGTCCAGTTTGCGCACACCCACAGGCATATTTTGAATTAAGAGAAAAAAATTACTGATGAATTATTGCCGAAAGGAAAAGTTTAGCTCTATTCCCAAAAAGAAACAAGAATGCCTGCTGCTGTTTGTTGTATAGCGCTTTTGTAATATAGCAAGAAAAAACAGCAGCAGGCATTCTTTTTTGTAAGTCATTTAAAAGAGCTGGAGTGAATATGCCAAGCAACATGGGTACCAGGAAATAATTTGCACCCATGCCCTGAAAGCGGACAGAGAAATATTGACAGGAAGTATACGCTATGGTAATATAACGTTAGTTTTAAACAAAGGAGTTGAAAATATGAAAAAATTATATGGTGACGGGATTCATGATGATACAGAAGCCATTCAGGAGCAAATTGACAGCGCGGTAAACGAACTCCGCCTGCCGCAACCAAAGGTGTGTTATATCATTTCAAAGCCGCTGGAAATTCCTTCGAACTTTCGACTTGTCTTGCCCCGATTTGCAGAAATTAAACTTGCGGATCACTCGAATTGCGTAATGGTTAAAAACCAAACGGCAGACAAAATAAAATATACCCATCAGAATTCTATATGGTCCTATGCCAACCAATATGACCCGGGACATGTGTCAAATAATATAGAAATATGCGGTGGAATTTGGAACTGTAACAACACCGGGCAAAACCCAAACCCAGGAGAAACCGGAATATATGAACCGGCAGGGTATAGTGGATTTGGGATGTTATTTTTTTCTGTACATAATTTCACCATTCGTTCCTTAACGATAAAGGATCCTGTAACTTTTGGGATAAATTTCGACTGTATCTCTTATTTTACGGTAGAGGATATTGTTTTTGACTATAATTATGGCAATCCCTGTGCGGTTAATATGGACGGGATTCACCTGAATGGAAACTGCCATTTTGGAATAATTAGAAATTTAAAGGGTACCTGTTATGACGATATGGTTGCGCTGAATGCGGATGAAGGTTCAGATGGGGATATTACCAATATAGAAGTTTCAGGCCTTTGGGCGGAAAATTGCCATAGTGCGGTTCGCTTGCTTACGGTGCGCAATAAACTGGAAAATATTCATATTCATGATATATACGGGACATATTACCAATATTGTGTCGGAATATCAAAATATTACAAGGGAGAGTGTACCGGTTATTATGCCGGCATATCCATTGACCATGTTTATGCATCAAAAGCAGAGAGAAAATCCATTTACTGTAAGGATGGAATGTATGTTTTTCCGCTTATCTGGATGGAAGCGGAACTTGTAATTCATGATTTATCCATATCGGATATTCGCCGAAGAGAAACAAATACTCCGGTGGAAACCATTCATGTTGGAGCGCATACATTAATAGAACAGTTCAATATTTCCCGCGTATTTATAGAAAATGAAACGAAAGATCCTATACCATTGCTTGTGAATTTTGGAAATATTAAAAATCTTTCTTTAGGGATTGTGGAAACCGGCACGGATAAACCGCTGGTTGTTAATAACGGAGAAATAAAACATCAAAAGAATCTCTAGACGTGTGAGAAAGGAAAGGCATTGAAAACGTAGCATTACCAATAGAATGGGCTTATGTCATAAAGATAAAACTGCATTGGTAAAACGTGGGTGCCGTAATTCGGCAGCTGCGTTTTTTATTATATCTTGCACCTTTACAAAGAAGTGTTTGATGTTCCTGTGTTTTTAGCTGTATTTGTCATAAAATGTCCGTCTAAAACAAAAAAATTACCGTTGATTTTTGAACTGCGATTCGATATAATAACTACTGCATTTTAGAAAACCGGTGCAGAAAAATAGAGGAAAGGAGAAACCGGGATGCAAAAAATAGAGCTAAAAGCGCAGTGGATTTGGTGCGAAGAAAATAAACGAGTAAATGATTTTGTGGTATTTCGGAAGGAGTTTGAGCTGGATGAAGTGCCAAAAAGCGCGGTATCTTATATTGGGGTTGACACCAGATATTGGCTGAAAATCAATGGGAAATCCGTGGCCAAAGAAGGCGGACTTTTTAGGGAAAGCATGCCGGGCAGCGGTTATGTGGATGAGGTAGATCTTGCTGATTATTTAAAAATAGGCAAAAATAAAATTGAAATATTGGCGTGGTTCTATGGCAGAGGCGGCAGAAATAACGTAAACAGCGGCTATGCTGGTTTGATTTTTGAATGTGAGGCAATCGGAGTATATTCGGATTCCTCTTTTCTCTGTCAAAGACATCCTGCCTACTATACGCCGGAAGATCATGAAAGCTCGTATTTGTACGGCGGCGGGAATGTAGGCTTTGACAACACCAAACCGCTGGGAAAATTTCTGCCCGCGACAGTATATGAAAATGTGTGGGGCGAAACATATCTTCGCCCGATTCCGCTGTTTCGATATGAGAAACCGAAAAAATACAACGGGAAGCTGCCGTATGGCATGTGGTACATAGCAACGTTTGAAGTGGTCGGAAAGCAAGGGGAAAAGATCCGGGTATACAGCGACCGATATGTAACAAACGGAGGCCCCGGAGACGAAGATAATGTTTATAAAAATTATTTTCACGAATTTACACTGAAAGAAGGCAGAAATAAGTTATCGACCATCAATCCGGTTTTCGGAGAGAAAATATGTTTTTCTAGGGAAGTGGAAAATGTCAGATACATAGAAACAGGCTATGACTGTGATATTTTAAAACTGGAAACGTTTGAAGATCCGCTTTTGAACCGGCTGGTTAAAAAAGCGGCAAGAACGCTGTATGTTTGCATGAGGGATAATTTTATGGATTGTCCTGACCGGGAAAGAGGTCAGTGGATTGGTGATGTGTCCGTCCAGGTGCCGCAGGTATTTTATTTGCTTTCGGAAAATGCGGTACTTCTGGTCAAAAAAGCAATTTATGATTTTATTAACAACCGCAAAAGCGATGTGCTGATGGGCAATGTCCCCGGAGAAAACTTTTTAGAGCTTCCTGCACAAAGTTTAAATGCGATCAGCGAATGGGGAATGATTGCGAAATATGTGGAGCATTCGGGCGATACGGAAATCCTAAAGGACTGTTTTGAACCGATGGTTCGTTATCTAAAATTATACGAAATGGACCAAGACGGTTTAGTTGCGCACCGCGGCGGCGGTTGGGCGTGGGTCGACCATTTGTATAATTACGATACGGCAGTCATTGAAAACTGCTGGTATTATTCCGCTTTGAAATTTGCAGCCAAGACGGCTGGGATCATCCAGGATCATTCGTATGACGGCTTTTTGCAAGAACGAATTGCGTCCATGGAAAAGAAGTTTGATGAAAAATTCTGGAAGGGAGAATATTATTCCTCTTCGGAGGTTGTGGATGACAGGGCGAATGCTTTGGCGGTGCTGTCGGGTCTTTGCGGAAAAGAAAAGTATGGCTTAATTCGGAAAATATTAATCAAAGTGTTTAATGCAAGCGTCTACATGGAAAATTATGTACTGTTGGCGCTTTGCGAGATGGGATATTTAGAGGACGCATATAAGCGGATGGTGTCGAGATATTATAACTTAGCGGTGAATGAAAACAGCACCTTGTGGGAAGACTTTTTCGTGCTGGGAACCAAAAACCATGCTTGGAGCGGTGCGCCGGCTACCATTGCTTATCAGTATTTTTTAAAAAATAAATAAAAGCAGCAAATACAGCCGTTTCAATCGGGTTTTGTTTGCTGAATAAAAAGCCCGCCGGCATTAAGCGCGGTGAGATAAGAAAACAAGCAAAAAGCCTTAAATCATCGCGTTTATGGACGGCGGGCAAACAGGTTACAACTGAATAACCGAGCAAAAGGGGCGTTATCAAACCGATAGCGTCCCTTTCTGCATATTGTCATACCGCAGCTTGAAAAGAGTTGCGGTTTTTTTATGCCCGAAAACAGGCGGTAACGTGGAACGTTAGGCGCGAAAAAGCCCTTGTAACACAAGGCTTTTCAGACGCAAAAACGGCAAAGGCATACTGCAATACCAAAACCGCCGAAAACGGCTTTCTATTATTCCACGCAGACCGAGAAAGGAAGTGATAAAAAATGGCAGTTTTCAGAGTGGAGCGAAATACGGGATATACCGTTATGAGCAACCACCACTTGCGCAATAAGGAACTCACCTTAAAGGCAAAAGGCTTGCTTTCGCAAATGCTGTCTTTGCCCGAAGATTGGGATTATACCCTTGCGGGCTTATCTCACATCAACCGCGAGAAGATCGACGCAATCCGCGAAGCGGTCAAAGAACTTGAAAAAGCCGGATATATCGTCCGCAGCCGGGAACGCGACGAGAAAGGACGTTTGCGCGGCGCGGATTATGTCATATATGAGCAGCCGCAGCCCAAAGAGCCGGAAGCAGCTACCAGCAGCGAAAAGCCGCCTACATCGGATTTACCTACATTGGAAAATCCAACATTGGATAATCCAACGTTGGAAAAACCTACGCAGGAAAAACCTACGTTGGAAAATCCAA
>CASGBM010000066.1 GCA_949299615.1 uncultured Eubacteriales bacterium
ACCTAAAAATAGCATTTTAATGCTGTTTTTAGGTGTGAAATTGTAAATTTCACACAAATGGTTTCGCAAAACCATTTGTTCAGTAGACATTATTTACTGCAACGCAAACAAAATAAGAAAAAAATATACATTGATACACGCACCGTAGGGGGCGGCTCATAAAGAGCCTGCCCCATGGGGTGCGTTCTAAATGATATTCGCAGTACAGCATGAAATTTACGGTGCGTCCAGGGGCCGCACCCTACGAAGTTTGAGTAAAATGGTTACAACTGCAAACAAAAAATTATGCACTATTAAATCGGGTATGTGTAGGGTCGGTGCCTCAACGTCCCGTCTGCATGTAAGCACACTACAGTGCGCATCTTAGGGTACGCACCAAGCGGCGCGGCAATTCGTTTTTTCCATCATTTTAAAACTCGAGCTCAAGCCCTACCGGGCAATGATCGCTTCCATAAACATCCGAATAGATTGTCGCCCCGCGTATATTTTCTTTCAGGCGCTTGGACACGATAAAATAATCAATCCGCCATCCTGCGTTATTCTTTCTTGCATTAAAACGATACGACCACCAGGTATAAGCGCCCTCCTTCTCTGGGTATAGCACGCGGAAAGAATCCAAAAATCCGGATTCCAAAAGTTCGGTCATTTTGCCGCGCTCTTCATCCGAAAAGCCGGGGTTCCCTCGGTTTGACTTCGGATTTTTCAAATCCATTTCCTGGTGTGCGACATTGAGGTCGCCGCAGTAAACCACCGGCTTTTTGCGGTCGAGCTCTATGAGGTATGCGCGCAGGTCATCCTCCCACTGCATTCGGTAGCCCAGCCTTGCCAGCTCCGGCTGGGCGTTCGGCGTGTAGACATTCACCAGATAAAATGGCTCAAACTCAAGCGTAATGGCGCGGCCTTCGCTCTCGTGCTCCTCTTTGCCGATTCCATAGGACACAGAAAGCGGCTTGATGCGGGAAAAAACAGCGGTGCCGGAATAACCTTTTCGAAGCGCGCTGTTCCAAAACTGCTCGTATCCTTCTGTGATGATTTCCGCCTGGTCCGGCTGCATTTTTGTCTCCTGAACAGAAAACACATCCGCCTGCTGTTCTCGAAAAAAATCCATAAACCCTTTGCCCAAGCAGGCGCGCAGTCCGTTTACATTCCATGAAATCAGCTTCATTTGATCCAACACCTTTCTGCTGTTTGTATTTTAAAAGGTTTTGTCCGTTTTTTTTTAAACACAAAAACGTATTTTTAACCTAACACTTCGCCGGTTTCCATCCGGTTGCCTTTTAAATATTCTGACACCGGCATGCGTTTTTTGCCGTCAAATTGAATTTCCGTAATCGCCACCGCGCCGCCATTGCAGCGGACAACCACGCCTTCGGGCGACACTTCCAGAATTTGTCCGCATGCGCCCTCTTGATTTGTTTTGCGCTCTTCGGCACGGAACACGCGCATCCGCTTTCCTTGATATAATGTGTGCGCCGCCGGGTAGGGATTCATCGCGCGGATGAGGTTTACCACTTCTTTCGCGGTTTTATCAAAACAAATTTTTGAGGTTTCTTTGCTCAGCATCGGCGCGTAGCACGACAGGCTGTCGTCCTGCTTCTCTCTCGGAAGAGTCCCTGCCTCAAGCTGCGCGAGCGTCTTTAGTAACACCTTTGCGCCGGCTTCTGCCAGCCTGTCATGCAGGCTTTCTCCCGTGTCCTCCGGCGTGATGAAAACCTCTGATTTTAAAAGCATGTCTCCTGTATCCAGCCCCGCGTCCATCTGCATAGTGGTAACACCCGTTACCGTTTCACCGTTTGCAATGCTCCACTGGATCGGCGCTGCTCCGCGGTATTTCGGCAAAAGCGATGCATGCACATTGATACAGCCATAAGGCGGCAGGTTTAAAATGGATTCGGGAAGGATTTTCCCATATGCCGCAACAATAAAAGCATCCGCTTTGCAAGCCGCCAGCTTGTCTTTTGCCTCCTGTGTTTTGACCGACGCAGGCTGATATACCTCGATCCCCTGCTCAAGCGCATATTCTTTTACCGGCGGCGGTGCCAGCTTATGCCCCCGCCCTTTTGGTTTATCGGGCTGCGTCACAACCAAAACGACCTCATGCCCGCTGTGAACCAACGCTTTGAGTGATTCTACTGCAAAGTCCGGCGTTCCCATAAATACCAGCTTCATTTTGCTTCGCTCCCATTCTGATTGCTATTTTCTAACTCCACATACTCAATCACTTTATCGGTGTAGATTTTGCCGTCTAAGTGGTCAATTTCATGACAGCACGCAACCGCCAGCCACCCTTCCGCTTTTAATTCAAACACCTCATTTTTTCGGTTTCTCGCCCGGACGATCACCTTTTCCGGACGTTTTACCTTCCCGTTTTTCCCGGGAACAGAAAGACAGCCTTCAATATTAATCTGCTCGCCTTTACAATATACAATCACCGGGTTAATCAGCTCAATCAGCCCTTCCCCAACGTCAATGACCACCACGCGCTTTAAAACGCCGACCTGCGGGGCGGCAAGCCCAACGCCCTGCGCCGCATACATGGTCTCCGCCATATCGTCTAACAGCGTCAGCAAACGGCTGTCGATCATCGCAACCTCGCGCGACCGCTTTCTCAGCGCCGGTTCTTCTGTTTCTACTTTTAGGATATTTCTCAATGCCAATGTTTTTCCTCCTTGCTTTGCTACATCATACTGTTTGGGTTAAGCTCTGCCGTTATATTAATCCACTTGCTTTCTTTTTGTTTATCATGCCTCGCCAGCGTCCGGCGCACAATCTCCCTCACGGCGCTGTCCGCCCGGCATTTGATTAAAATCCGCCAGCGGTATTTATTGTTGATTTTACTAAGTGTTGCCGGACCGGGACCTAAGACTTCGGCTTGAATGCTTTTCTGTTTTAAACATTCCATCCGCAGATGGTTTGCAGTTTTTGCAGCAAAAGCCGACAGCGCCGCTTCATTCGGTCCGGTCAGCAAAAGGGACAGAATATCGCAAAACGGCGGATAATATAGGGATTTGCGCAAAACGATTTCATTTTCAAAAAACGCCTCATAATCCTGCTCTTTTGCCTGCAAAAGCACCTCATTTTCCGGCATATAGGT
Organism: uncultured Eubacteriales bacterium; assembly: GCA_949299615.1. Lineage (GTDB taxonomy): Bacteria > Bacillota > Clostridia > UBA1381 > UBA9506 > RGIG1666. Next base: position 3,095 of record CASGBM010000066.1, read on the forward strand.
CTGCACAACCGCCCGTCCGGCGCGTTTTCCGCGCCCGGCTCTGCCGCATACCTGCGTAATAAGATCAAACGTCCGCTCCCCGGCGCGAAAATCATCTAAATTTAAAGATAAATCCGCCGCCAAAACGCCCACAAGCGTTACCTCCGGAAAATCAAGCCCTTTGGCAACCATTTGCGTGCCGATTAAAATATCCGTCTTTTCTTTTGCAAACTGGTCTAAAATCTGTTGGTGGGAAGATTTTCCTCCGGTCGTATCCACATCCATACGCAGCACAGACGCTTCGGGAAACAGCTCGTGCACTTCTTCTTCCACCCGCTGGGTCCCCGTGCCGAAGTGCCGGATATACCGGCTGCCGCACGCCGGGCACTGCGTGAGGTTTTTCACAGTGTAACCGCAGTAATGGCACGTTAAATAATTTCTCGCCTTGTGATATGTCATGGCGATGTTGCACTGCTCACATTTTACCACATAACCGCAATTGCGGCAAGAGACAAAGGTAGAAAAGCCGCGGCGGTTTAAAAACAAAATTGTCTGCTCGCCGCGTTCCAGATTCCGCCGGATTTCTTCTTTGAGCCGTTCGCTCAGCACCGAGCGGTTGCCCTGCGCCAGCTCTTTTCGCATATCCACAATTTCCACGTCCGGCATCTGCATCCGGTTCGCACGCGCCGATAACGTAAGCAGGGCATATTCCCCTTTTTTTGCCCGCCAATAGCTTTCCACGCTCGGCGTTGCTGAAGCCAATATAAGCGGAATGTGATTCTGCTTAGCACGCAGAAGCGCAATTTCCCGTGCGTGATACGCCGGAACATTTTCCGCCTGATACGACGCTTCATGTTCTTCGTCCATAATAATCAATCCAAGATTATGAAGCGGCGCAAAAATTGCAGAGCGCGCACCAATCACCACCCGAACCTCACCGGCGCGGATCCGTTTATATTCATCATATCTCTCACCGAAAGACAGGCGCGAATGCAAAACGGCGATCCGCTCGCCGAACCGTCCGGCAAAGCGCTCCACCATCTGCGGCGTGAGCGAAATTTCCGGAACTAAAACAATGGCGCCGCGCCCGTTTTGAATGACCGCTTCGATGCATTGCAAAAAAACTTCTGTTTTTCCGCTGCCTGTTACGCCATGCAGCAAAAAGGTTTGATGTTCCCCTTTTTGTGCCGCATGGGTAATTTGCCGGATGGCGGCTTTTTGCTCCGGCGTAGGAACAAGCGCCTTTGTCCTCTGAATTTTCGAAAAATCCACCGGATTGCGGTACACCTCTATTTGCTGCGGACGGATCAATCCTTTTTTTTCGAGTGCCGAAATCGCACCCTGCCCTGCGCCTGTAATTATGCGAATATCGCTGTTTGCCACAAAGTCATTTTGCAGGAGAAGCTCCAATATTTTTGCCTGGCGCGGCGCTTTTTGCCTGATCTTTTCCAAAAGTAAAAGCGCCTCGTCGCCGGGAATTGCAAGCACGGAACCCGTAATGATTTTATCGCTGCTCTGCCGGCGGCGCACACCGCTGCCCGGCGGCGTAATCGCCTTGATGGCGGCGGCAAGCGTGCAAAAATATCTTTCCTGCATAAAGCGGCACACGGCAAGCATTTCCTCATCAAACAAAGGCTCGCCCGAGAGCACCGCGCGCACTTCTTTGAGTGATGAAAACTCCGTACTCTTCGGCAGTTCCACCACGTAGGCTTCCATCTCGCTGTCGCCTTTCCCAAACGGAACGCTTACCAATGAGCCAACCGTCATTTTTTGATACAGTTCGTCTGGTGCGGTATAATGATACACCCGATCCACATTTCTCACCATCCGGTTTACCACTACGCCGACAATATTCGTTACAGACATGCTCTCACCCTGTCAAGCAAATGCTGCGCTACGCAGAATTTGCTCATATTCGGAAGCGCCTCTATACTTCCGTCCCGGTCCAGCACCGTGACGGTGTTGGTATCTGCGGCAAAACCGGCGCCCAGTTCTGTCAGGCTGTTTGCCGCGATAAAATCCAAATTTTTCCGCTCCAGCTTTTTGCGCGCATTTTCTAACAAATTTTGTGTTTCCATACAAAAACCAACCAGAATTTGACCGCTTGGTTTATGTTCCCCCAGATATGCCAAAATATCCGGATTTTGCTCCAAGCGGATTTCTCCGCAGAATTCTGCGCCTTCTTTTTTTATTTTATGCTCCGCCGTCTGCGCCGGACGAAAATCCGCCACCGCCGCCGCTTTAATAATCACATCCATCTCTTTTTGCCGGCTCGTGCATGCCTCAAACATTTCTCTCGCGCTTTGGATATGAACCGTTTTCACACCGCGCGGCACCTCTTCGGAAACCGCACCGCAAACAAGTGTAACCTCTGCGCCGCGCCAACGCGCCGCGCGCGCAATTTCAATCCCCATTTTTCCGCTGGAATGATTGGTCAAAAAACGAACCGGATCCACTGCCTCCACGGTTGCCCCTGCCGTCACCATCAGCTTTTTCCCTGCAAAGTCTTTGGAGAATGCCGACGCGCAGAGAATCTCGTCCAAAAGGGTTTCCACCGGGGCGAGCTTTCCTTTTCCTGAGTCGCCGCACGCTAAGTGCCCGCTGTCCGGGTCAATCACCAAAACGCCGCGCCGTTTGAGCGTTTCCAAATTTTCCTGCGTCGCCGCGTTTTCGTACATTGCCGTGTTCATCGCCGGAGCACAAAGCACAGGCGCGCGCACCGCCATCGCGGTCGTAGACAGCATGTCGTCTGCGATCCCGTTCGCTATCTTGCCAATCATGTTTGCTGTTGCGGGAGCGATGAGCATGACATCCGCCCACTGCGCCAAAGAAATATGGCGGATTTCCCACGCCACGGGCTCTGAAAACAAATCCACCGCAACCGGGTTATGCGACATGCTCTGAAAAGTCAGCGGCGTGACAAATTCCGCTGCCGACTTGGTCATAATCACCTTGACCTCAGCTCCCAGTTTTGTCAGCCGGCTGATGAGATCCGGAATTTTATACGCAGCAATCCCGCCGCATACGCCGATTAATACATGTTTTCCGTCCAGCACCTTATCTTTGATCATTCGTCCCATTCCTCCCCGCTTGCACCTGTAATTTTACGCACCGCGCGGTCAATCGCGTCATAACGAAAGCCGCGCGCGGTCAAATACCGTTTTGTCTTCATAATACTCTGATCGCTAAAATCGCCGCCCAGCTTTTTTTCTGCCAGCGGCAAGATGGTCTCTTCTTCCAGCCCATCAAAATCCACTTCCGCCATCACGCGCTCTGCTACATCCCGGCTGATCCCTTTTTCACGCAGATCGTTTGCAATCCGGTATTTGCCATAGCCTTTTAAATACACGCTGTCGTGAATGAAGCGGCGCGCATATTCTTCATCGTCTAACAGGCGGTATTCTTTTAAAAAAGCAGCCGTTTTTTCTATTGCCCAGTCGTCATAGCCTTTTTCGCGCATTTTTCTTTTCAGCGCCGCCTCCGTATAGCTGCGCGCACAGGCAAGCTTCATGCCATAGTTTTTCGCGCTGGAAAGCACAACCGTTTCGCGGATCTTAGCAAGGCTTTCTTCATCCAGCTCCATCCCTTCTGCCAGCTTCAGGCGCAGCACATCAAAATCGTCTATCCCAAAGGCAAAATCGCCGTCTAAATACACCGAGCTTCTGTTTTTATTTTTTTTCTGCGGTTCGATTTTCGTAATCTTCATCTTTGCCGCCCTTCTTAAAGGCAAACAAAGCAGGAACGCCGAATGCGCGCCTGCTTTTTTGCACTTACCATCTTTATTCTCCGGTTTTATCCGTATATACGCCGAGCGGATAGTACGGGATCATGTTCTCTCTCAGCCACTCAAGCGCCTCCACCGGCGATTTTCCCCAGTTGGTCGGGCAAGTGGAAAGAACTTCAACCATCGAAAATCCCTTGCCGTCAAGCTGTGTCTGAAACGCCTTTTTAATCGCCTTTTTCGCAGCCACTACATTTTTCACGCAGTCAACCGACACGCGCTCAATATACGCAGCGCCGTCTGTTTTTGACAGCATTTCGCTCATGCGGATCGGGTACCCCTGTGTTTTGGGATCCCGTCCATAAGGCGAGGTTTGCGTTACCTGACCCGGCAGTGTGGTCGGGGCCATCTGCCCGCCCGTCATGCCGTAGATCGCATTATTGATAAAAATAATCGTGATATTTTCACCGCGCATTGCCGCGTGAACCGTTTCCGCAGTACCAATGGAGGCAAGGTCTCCGTCTCCCTGATACGTAAACACCACTTTGTCCGGCAAAACACGCTTAATTCCAGTTGCTACCGCCGGCGCACGTCCATGTGCCGCCTGCTGCATATCACATTTCCAATAATCATATGCAAAAACGCTGCAACCAACCGGTGCAACGCCGATTGCTTTTCCTTCAATCTCCAGCTCGTCTAAAACCTCTGCAACCAGACGGTGTACGATACCATGTGTACAGCCCGGGCAATAGTGCAGATTCACATCGCAGAGAGCCTCCGGCTTTTTAAAAACCTGTTCCATTATTTGTCACCTCCCGTAATCTTCAAAACGGATTGGATGATCTCATCCGGATACGGGACATTACCGCCCGTACGTCCATAGAAATGAACCGGAACTTTGCCGCCGACAGCCAGTTTTACATCGTCAACCATCTGTCCCATGCTCATTTCCACGCTCAAAATAGCAGATACTTTGTCCGTATATTTCTGATATATTTTTTCCGGGAACGGCCAGAGCGTGATCGGACGGACCAGACCTGCCTTGATTCCCTGCTTACGAAGCTCAGCGATCGCATTTTTCGCAATTCTTGCCGTTGTGCCGTATGCAGTAATCATAAAGTCCGCATCGTCCATTAGATATTCCTCTGCCATTGCCTCGTGCTCTTTGATATAATCATAGCGTTTATAACGCTCACGTACGCACGCTTCCAAATCGTCCGGATTCATGATCAGAGAGTTAATAATGTTATGCTCTCTCTTCATCTCTGTTCCGGTCGTTGCCCAAGTTTTCGGCGGAATTTCGCGGCGTTTTCCAAGATCAAACTCAACCGGCTCCATCATCTGTCCCAGCATACCGTCGCCGATGATCATAACCGGCATCCGGTAAAGGTCCGCCAGGTCAAACGCATCAGCGGTGAGGTGGATCACCTCTTGAACCGAACTCGGCGCTAAAACGATCATTTGATAATCACCATGCCCATGTCCTTTTGTCGCCTGGAAATAATCGGACTGCGCCGGCTGTATACCGCCAAGCCCTGGACCCGCGCGAACGATATTTACCACAACGCAGGGCAAATCACAGCCTGCGATGTAGGAAAGTGCCTCCGCTTTCAAACTAATTCCCGGGCTGGATGACGATGTGAGTGCACGCGCGCCCGCACCAGCAGCTCCAAACACCATATTTGCCGCCGCAACTTCGCTTTCTGCCTGCAGGAATACGCCTCCGATTTTCGGCATACGCTTTGCCATATATGCGGCTATTTCTGTCTGCGGCGTAATCGGATAACCAAAATAATGCCGGCAACCGGAAAGGATGGCAGCTTCTGCAAGCGCCTCGTTTCCTTTTACCAAAACTTTTTCAGCCATGTATTTCTACTTCCTTTCTTGTTGATTCGGTTTCACCTAACGAAAAACTTCAATGACACAGTCCGGACACATCGTTGCGCACATGGCACAGCCGATACATTTGTCCATCTCAAGCACCTCTACCGGACGGAACCCTTTTGCGTTCATCCTGTCCTTTGCTACTGTAATAATTTTTTTAGGACAGGCGGTCATACACAAATAGCAGCCCTTGCACTTTTCCTCGTTAAATACAACTTTTGCCATCGATTGACACCTCCAAAATATCATCTTCATCACAGCTTGCCCTTTCAAAAGCCGCTGTTAAAATTCATATCCTAAATCCAGAAATCTGGCAATGGGAAACAATTTTTCTCCATATTGCGCCTCTAACCCCTGCAACGCCTCGGGTATGCCGGCGATATATGCCACAGGAATTCCGCTTTTTGCCGCCGTTTCCTCAACGGCTCGCTGCCCTTTTATAATGTCTTCGGCTGTTGTCAGACCCTGAAGATTGGAACTGTTTACAAGACCTGTTGTCTTTAAACGGCTGGCAGCTTCTACCTCACGCAAAAACTCCAGGATAGAATCTGCATCTTTCGTCAGCGGGCGGAAAGCATTTACCACAAACAGCATCTCATAGCCCTCTTCTTCCAGCTGCTGGCGAAAGCGCCCCAGCACCACCGCTCCATCTTCGTCGCCGCCCACATCTAAAACAACGGCAGAACTTTTATCGTCAAACAGCCGCAAAATATCGGCAGGCAATGCCGGAATGTCCACGTTGCTGCCCGCATATGGCGAAGCCAAAACGCTGATCCCTTTTGCTTCCAGCATTTGCCGCACATCATTGGTTCTAAAGTAGGGATTTACAATGTCAAGATCGGCAATCATAACCTTTTCATGCGTCTCTTTCAGTTTCAAGGCATAATTGATGGCAAACTCCGTTTTCCCGCTGCCATAATGCCCCACAACAATATGAATTCTTTTGCTCATCCCTTCACCACTTTTCTGCTATACTTCACAGGCCTTCCTGCTATCTGAATATTATATCATTTTATCTTTATTCTGTACAGTACCATTTTTTTCTTTGTCACATTATCGCTAAAAACGAACATTTTTTTACCGATTTCGTTAAATTTTCAGCAATATATTGACCAAACGGAATGTATTCTAACTAGTTGCCGGGACTACCCCATAAGGTAAACCCTCGCGGATGCTGTATAACTGTTTAAATGGTGCAAAATTAATTTACGGGACGTCGGGGCGCCGTCCCCTACGGTTTCGCATATTTTTTTATGTCTTGCGTAAAATTTTGGGTTTGCACATTCTCCGTAGGGTGCGGCCCCGGGACGCACCGCTAGTTTTATACTGTGCCTTGAATATAAAACAGGATGTGCTAAATAGTCGGGACGTCGGGGCGCCGTCCCCTACAAATCCTTTTTATCGCTAACAAAATACACAATAATATATCTTTTCCATACTTTTCTTACTTGTAATGTGATTTCCTTTATGTTAAAATAAATTTTTAAATTATAAATGCTGAAAAACCGGCAGAAAATACTCTGTGCGACGTTTCATTGAAGGAGGAATTCATTTGTTGTCTATTGATTTGTCTGGAAAAATTGCAATTATTACCGGCGCAACCGGTCAGCTGGGCCGCGTTATTGCACGAAAGCTGGCGCAGTGCGGAGCAGATATTATTTTGTGCTACCACAGCAATGCGCAAAAAGCGCGGGATCTGCAAGAAGAAATGATCTCGCTCGGCGTGAGAGCTACGGCGGTTCAGGCAAACATCAGGGACATCCATTCCATCCGTCAAATGCGCGAATCTCTGACGTCTGGGTTTGGACTGCCGGATATTTTAATTAACTGCGCCGTCAGCCAATATGAATGGACAACCATTTTAGAGCAGGACATATCTCTGTATCAGGACCAGTTTGAGACTACTGTCATCCATAACGTTGCTATGATAAAGACCTTTGTCCCCGATTTAATTCAAAAAGGCTGGGGCAGGGTGATTGGAATTAACACCGAGTGCGCCATGCAGTGCCTGCCCACACAGAGCGCCTACATAGCCGGAAAACGGGGAATGGACGGGATATACCGCGTGCTTGCGCGCGAAATCGGTAGCACGGGAATTACGGTCAATCAAGTGGCGCCCGGATGGACGTTTTCCGACCGGGAACGGCAAAACGGAAGCGAAGACATGGGAGATGCTTATGCCAACCAAGTTCCTATGAAAAAAAGAGGAACCGATGAGGATATTGCTCATGCCGTAGCTTTTTTGGCTTCCGATTTAGCACAGTTCATCACAGGCGTATATCTGCCTGTATGCGGCGGCAATGTAATGCCGACAATATAACAGTCCCTATCGGAGGAAATGATCATGAATTCATACGCACTAATCCTTTTGGCAGATGTTTTGCTGACAGCTGACTTTGCCCTGCAAAAACAATACCAGCGAAAAGCGGGGGTCTCCGCCCGGGCCGGACTGATTTTTAACGGACTTTTGGGCTTGTTTGCCGCTGTTATTTTCTTTATAATCAATGGCTTTCAAATCCATTTTTCGCTGTATTCCCTTATCATGGCGGCGGCAATGTCTGTTTTATGTATGCTCTATGTGTTTGTTGGATTTCGAATATTAAAAGATGGAAATATGGCTCTTTATACGCTGTTTCTTATGACAGGCGGCATGACAATCCCTTACCTTTGGGGGACGCTGTTTTTGAATGAAGAAATTACGGTTTTGCGCACGCTGGGGCTTGTCTTAATTAATGACTGCTGAACAATTCTGAAACGCAGCCGCATAGCGGTTTGTAAGCGTTTCAGAATTGTTTAGGTGCAAGGTTTTTGTGCTTTTTTTGCC
>CASGBM010000067.1 GCA_949299615.1 uncultured Eubacteriales bacterium
CAAAAAAAGCACAAAAACCTTGCACCTAAACAATTCTGAAACGCTTACAAACCGCTATGCGGCTGCGTTTCAGAATTGTTCAGCAGTCATTATTTAATAGTTTGTAAATGAGTTCGGTCTTGTATCGGACTCATCTTTTTTCGTCTAAAACAGATAATTTATTCTTTCCATAGATGTGGCTTTTTAAATACTTTCTTTTTTAAACTCCGCCGCGGATTCTCATACAGGACGTCGTGGGCGCCGTCCCCTACAAATTTCCCGGTTTTTGTGCTCCGCTCATTCCATTTCATGTCCATTGCCTCGGCTGTTACTTTTATTTTTACACTGCCTGCGTAGGGTGCGGCCCCTGGACGCACCGCAAGTTTCACGCTTTTGCGTGAAAATAAAACAGGACGTCTGGGTACTGTTAGTAAAACAGCAAAAGCAGCTCCCGCAGGATTTTGCAGGCAACCGCCGTACTTGCGCCGCTCGGATCATAGTGCGGCGATAACTCATTTACATCAAACCCAACCACATTCAGTCCGCGCAAAAGCATGCAAGCCCGGCGCAGCTCATCAAAAGTCACGCCGCCGGGTTCGGGGGTGCCTGTTCCGGGAAATACTGAAGGGTCTAATACATCTAAATCCAATGAAAAATAAACCGGGACGTTTCCCAGCGTTTTTACCGTATCTTCCAACGTTTCAAAATCAAACGGATGCAGGTAAGTATGCTTTTTCGCCCATGCAAATTCACTGCGCTCTCCGGAACGAATCCCAAACTGGTATAGCTTCCCGTCCCCCAGCATGTCCCAAACGCGCCGCATCACGGTTGCATGGGACAGCGGCTCGCCCAGATAATCTTCGCGCAAGTCGGTGTGGGCGTCAAAATGGATGACACGCAGGTCCGGGTGTTTGGAAAAAACAGCGCGAACTGCGCCGAGCGTTACCAAATGCTCTCCGCCGATCATGCATGGAAGTTTGTCATCGGTGATAATCTGCGCCGTCATTTCTTCAATCGCACACAGCGCTTTTTCCGTGTTGCCGAAGCACAACTCCAAATCACCGGCATCAAAAACACGGATGTCGGATAAATCTTTATTTAAATAAGGGCTGTACGTCTCCAGCCCATCCGATTCTGCGCGGATCATTCGGCTGGCAAAACGCGTTCCGGGACGGTATGACGTTGTGGAGTCAAACGGCGCGCCGAACAGAACAATTTTGGATTCGTCATAGGGATTGTCGCAGCCGATAAAATTTACAATATTACTGTCCATCATTTCCCTCCAGCAGGTCTTTAACATAGTTGGGCAGGGCAAAACAGCCCCTGTGCAGTTCGGTATTATAGTAACGGGTTTTTAAGCCCAAAGCATTCCAGCGTTCTGCATCTAAATGTTCAATCGGGTCATAGGTTTTTGACGCAAAGCCAAACAGCCAATGTCCGGATGGATAAGTAGGCATATGGAACTGGTACACCTTACAAATTGGAAAAAAGGTTTGAATCCTTTGGTGGGCAAGCTGCATGGATCTCGCATAATCCTGATAATACGGCGTTTCATGCTGATTTACCAGGATGCCGTCTTTCGTTAAGGCATGATAACAATTCCCATAAAACTCCTTGGTAAACAATCCTTCGCCGGGACCAAACGGATCCGTAGAGTCCACAATAATCAAATCATATTTATTTTCGCACGAACGTACAAAACGGAGGCCGTTTTCATAAAAGATGCTAACCCTCGGGTCATCCAGCTTGCAGGCAGTTTGCGGCAGATACTTGCGGCAGGTATCGACCACCATTTGATCGATTTCAACCAAATCAATTTTTTGAATACCGTCATAGCGTACAAGTTCCCGCACGGCGCCGCCGTCACCGCCTCCGACAACCAGCACATTTTGGATGGCTGGGTTTACAGCCATCGGAACATGGACAATCATTTCATGATAAATAAACTCGTCCTTTTCCGTTACCATCATAAGACCGTCCAAAGACATAAAACGGCCAAATTCTTCCGAATAAAAAACGTCAATACGCTGAAATTCCGACCGGGCGGTAAACAGCTGTTTTTCCACCCGAATTGAAAACTGAACGTCTTTGGTGTGCTGTTCTTTATACCATAAATCCATGCTCTTTCGTCTCCACAACATTAATATTTTGAATCGTAAGGTCTTCTGTTCCCGTTAGAAAACAACCTTTTTCCTTCGCATAAACAATATAGTTTAAAATTTCACGCGTAATGCGTTCCCCGGGCGCCAAAATCGGTATGCCGGGCGGATAGCACATCACAAATTCCGCACAGATTTCCCCCTCTGAGTTTCCGATTGGCATAGAACGTTTTGGGGAGAAAAACGCTTCCTGAGGCGTTAGCACGATTTCCGGTTCAATGTATTCGTGGTCAAACATTCCGGCAGGATCGCGTGCGTAAAGCCGCTTAATTTCAGACAGGGCAGAAATCAGCCGCTCCAGTTCCAGGCTGCGGTCACCGACAGATATAATAGCCAGAATGTTGCTGATGTCGCCAAATTCAATCTGAATTCCATAATCGTCGCGCAAAATATCATAAACCTCAATTCCTGCAAGACCAATATCGCGCGTATGGACAGACAGCTTTGTAACGTCAAAATCGTAAAAGGAATCCCCGTTTAACAGTTCTTTGGAAAAGGCATATAAACCGCCGATATGGTTAATTTCGCCGCGCGCATATTCTGCAAATTCTGTCACCTTACGAAAAATTTCCCGACCGCCCAGCGCTAAATTCCGCCGGGATATATCTAAAGAAGAAAGCAAAAGATACGAACCGCTTGTGGTTTGCGTCAGATTGATCACCTGGCGCACATAACCGGGATTTACCCCTTTGCCGCACAGCAGAAAAGAGCTTTGCGTCAAGCTTCCGCCTGTTTTGTGCATGCTGACCGCCGCCATGTCCGCACCGGCTGCCATGGCACAAAGAGGGGTGTGTTCCCCAAAATAAAAATGCGTTCCATGCGCCTCGTCTACTAAAACTTTCATTCCGGCAGCATGAGCTGCACGGACAATTTCTGCTAAGTTTGCACAAACGCCATAATAGGTTGGATTGTTTACCAAAACGGCTTTTGCTTCCGGGTGGGCGGCAATTGCCCGTTTTACGTCCTCAAGCGACATGCCGAGCGGTATTCCCAGCGACTGGTTCACGCCGGGGTCCGCATAAACAGGAATCGCACCGCTCACAATCAAGGCGTTAATCGCGCTCCGGTGCACATTGCGCGGCATAATCAGCTTTTCTCCTGCCTTACACACGCTCATGACCATAGCCTGCACGGCGGAAGAAGTACCGTTTACCATAAAAAACACATGCTGCGCGCCAAAGGCGTCCGCTGCAATTTCCTCTGCCTCGCAGATCACGCCGACAGGATGGCACAGGTTATCCAGCGGTTTCATGGAATTGACATCAACGCTCATGCACTGCTGTCCCAAAAAGTCGGTCAGGTCCGGATTGCCGCGGCCTTGCTTGTGACCGGGAACATCAAAAGACACCACGCGTTTGGCCTTATAGTCTTTGAGCGCCTCATAAATAGGCGCTCGCTTTTGATCTAATTTTCTGTTGTTCAATCTGCCCACCTTCTAGGATTCATAAACATTGGTTCCGCTGAAAATTTCAATCATTTCCTTGCGCAGACTGTCAGAAATGGCAAGCCGTTCTTTCGGCGGAAGCTCATACACATCCGTCTTAAAAAGATAATTTTGCAGTTCTATCTCTTTAATCAGCATTTGCGTATGGAAAATGTTCGATTGATAAACATTTACATCAATGGCATCATATTTTCTTAGTGTAGCCTTGTCAATATAATCTTGAATAGACGTCATTTTGTCGTCAATAAAACATTTTTTCCCACTAATGTCGCGGGTAAAACCACGAACACGATAATCAATCGTTATAATATCAGAGTCAAAGCTCCCAATCAGATAATCCAGCACTTTTAACGGAGATACCTGCCCGCAGGTAGACACATCAATATCCACCCGAAACGTTGCGATCGCATTATCCGGGTGGTATTCCGGGTAGGTATGAACCGTAACATGGCTCTTATCCAAATGCGCCACAACCGTATCTTTGCGCGAGAGAATCTCCTTTGCCATGTTGCACGAAGGGTCAATTAAATGGGGCGGAAGCGTTTTTTCCGAAATCAAAAGCGTAACGCTTGCCCCTTGCGGATCATAATCCTGTTTCGATATATTTAAAACGTTTGCCCCGATCATTTTGGTAACATCACATAAAATATTGGTCAAACGCTCTGAGTTGTATTGTTCATCAATGTATGCGATATAATCTTTTTGTTCCCGTTCGCTTTTGGCGTAACACACATCGTAGATGTTAAAGCTCAGCGTTTTTGTGAGGTTGTTAAAACCATAGAGTTTGAGCTTGTTTTCCAACCCTAACATCACAGCCTTTCCCTGATAAACTAACCCCGGAAAATATCCAGGTTACGTAAAGTTCATTCTATCAGAAAAAAACAGGAAAATCAAGAGGTTTTCCCAATTTTCGTCCAAGGTTTTTCCCTTGTTTCCTTTTATGAAAAATACCAGCCGCAATATATGAAAACAAAAACGGCAGAAAATCGCGTCCTGTCAAACCAAGTCACCAAAATTTTGCGGCACACATGCAATAAATCACGGTTCAAAATGTCAGCGCGCCTCAAGCGCAGAGCGTCAAAATCCATTGTACAATATATACCGTAAGCGTACCGCCAACCGCCACAGTCAGCAAACCCCGACGGTTCCACGCCAGCAATAGGGAAACGACAGCGCCGGCAATTGCCGATATCAGCGAATCCGTAGAAAAAAAGATGGCGGGAAAAATCATGGCAGCTAAAATTCCATATGGCATATAAAGCAGAAAAGAACGCAGAAAGGAATTTTGTATCTTTTTGCGAAATAGGACAAGCGGTACAACGCGCGGAAGATAGGTTACAAGCGCCATGATGCAAATTGCAGCAATCAGCACGTTAGTTGTCATGATCTGCGCCCCCTTCCAGCTGCTCTTCTTTTAACGGGAAATAATATGCGCCGTATGCGGAAGAAATTACACCGCAGATGATAATAACCCAGCCGCTTGATAAGCGGTTAAAGGGCGGGACCCAATAAAAAATACAGCTTAAAAAAACGGCAATCGCTATAATCCGCATCACGGGTTTATATTTTCTGGCTGGCGGCACAATGATAGCAATGAACATTGCATAAACTGCAATTCCAAGCGCAGAACAAATCGCCGGCGGCAAAAGATTGCTTGCTAAAGAGCCAATCAGCGTGCCCCCTACCCAACCGGCGTATGAACTTAAAATTAAACCAAGTAAATATCGAAAATTCAGCGCTCCCTCCTGCTGCATGGCAACCGCATATATTTCATCTGTATTTCCAAAAGCAATCGCCATTCGCTTTAAAAATCCAATAGAAGGGTCTAGCCGCTGCGAAAGGGACAGGGACATTAAAAGATATCTTAAATTAATAATCAGCAGCGTAAATGCGAGCTCTAAAAAACCGGCACTGGCAGAAATAAGATCAATTCCTACAAATTGCCCCGTTCCGGTAAAACTGGTCAGCGAAATGACCGCAGGGGCCCATAACGGGAATCCTTTGGACACTGCAGACATTCCAAAGGCAAAAGAAACCGACAAATACCCCAAAGCAATGGGTATCCCACCGCGCAGTCCGACGGCAAAGGTTAATTTTTGACTCAAAGCTATTTAAACACCTCAAATACAAAACATAAGCTACCATAAGCTCTTTTGTCAGTATAACAAAAATTAAAAATGGTGTCAAGATTGCGCGGGATGTGAAAATTAACTTAAATTTAAGAAATGATTTATCATTCGTCTATGGATTATAGCAAAAGTTTATGATATAATAAATACGTTATCTTATAATAATAGGAAAAGGATCCGAAAATTGTAGGATAATCTAAGATCCGTACAAATAAACGCCCCGCCATTGTATCTTGCAGTTCCTATAGAAGCATTCATATCACCGCCTTAATTTGAATAAACTGGAAGTAGTATAAAATAAGGTGGTGCGCATATGATCGTAATTCTGAAAAAGTGGAATGCTGTGCTTTTGTCCGCAATTCTGCTCATCGGTGTTTATACTGCCGGGCTCTTTATAGAATCCATTGCCTCTTCGCGCCAGGTTTCCCTCCCATGCTATGGAAAAGTAATTCTTTTAGATGCCGGCCATGGGGAACCGGACGGCGGTGCGGTTGGAAAATCTGGAGTTAAGGAACAAGAATTAAATTTAAAAATTGCCAAATTTGCTCAGAGCTTTTTGGAGCAAAGCGGCATGGATGTTATCGTGACGCGGGCGGATGAACAGGGAATTCAAGATTCCGGGAGTACTATCCGCCAACAAAAGCGCTCCGACCTTTCCAACCGGGAAAAATTGATGAACCAATCGGAGGCCGATGTGTTTGTAAGCATTCACATGAACAAATTTACTGACTCTAAATACAGCGGGCCCCAGGTATTTTATTCCCCAAACCATGCCAAAAGCAAAGAACTGGCAGAAATTATGCAGGCGGAAATGATTCAAGTGCTGGAACCCTCTTCAAAAAGAGAAGCAAAACAGGCTACTGGAGATATTTATCTTCTGAAAAAAGCGAAAATACCAGCCATTTTGGTTGAGTGCGGTTTTTTGTCCAATTCCCAGGAAGAGCAAAAGTTACTGGATGAAAGATACCAAAAGGAAACCGCATGGGCGATTTATAGCAGTATTGTAAAATATTTTTCTGCTCAGCAAGAGTAGAACCAAACGTTTTGATCTTTGTATGCGCTGAAAAACTTTTAACCATTCGCTTACTGACAAAAGAAAACAAAAAAGGAGATGGGATTTTGTTAAAAAAACTTAAAATACCCTATCTTGGGATTCTGCCGATTATTTTAATAGCGGCGGTATTAATTAAGCTTATTTTCACCACAAACATATCGGTTACCAGTATTATCAGTACCGTGTATTCCTGCATTGCCTATTTTGTGTGGGGATTTGTATTTGCCTATCTTCTAAACCCGGCAATGGCATTTTTTGAGCGTGTAATCAGTTCCCGAAAAGATACCCTGCGGGCAGCGCGGTACAAACGCGCAGGCATCATTGCATTTTTATACCTTTTGATTGCCGGGCTGTGCACCGTTTTTATTGTGGCAATTGTTCCTACGATTCGCACAGGAGTTAGTGATTTAATTGACAATATCCCTCGCTATGCCACCAATTTTGAAATATGGATTTCCGATCTCACCAACTCTTTTGATCCGGATATTACCGAGAGTGTGGAACTGTATACAAAAAATTTATTTGAAACCCTTTACAATTGGCTGACCGGCGTCATGAATTTATCTTCAATTGGAGGCGCTGTAACTTCTGCAGTTACCGTTTCGGCGCAGGCAGTGATCCGCATGGTATTTGGAATCGTTGTTTCGGTTTATTTTTTGTACAGCAAAGAAGGTTTGGAACGGGAGCTGAAAAAGCTTTTGTACTCCCTGTTTTCAAAAACCACCGTTGAAAACATTCTGAAAATCAGCAAAGAAATCAACGTCATTTTTCAAAATTTCATTGTCAGCAAAATACTGCAGTCTCTTATCATGTTTGCCATAGGACTGATTGTGCTGGTTCCGCTTCGCGTTCCGCTTGCACCGCTGGTGGCTCTGATTATCGCCATTACAAATATGATTCCATATTTCGGCCCGTGGATCGGCTCGATTCCATGCGTTCTGATCTCGCTGTTTATTGGCGGGTTCTGGCCGGCGATGATTGTTGTTTTGTTTGCCATTGGAATCCAGATTTTAGATAATCTGATTATTGGGCCGAAAATCATGTCAACACAGGTTGGAATCAGTCCGCTATTGGTAATTGCAGGTGTCACAATAGGCGGAAAATTCGGCGGAATTTTAGGAATGTTTTTAGGCGTTCCGCTTATCGCTGTTTTTAAACTGGTTTTTTATGACCGGCTCATTTCTAAAAAATTAAAAGAAAAAAATATTGAAATTTCATAAAAAATACTTGCCAAACTGATTTTTGTATGCTATAATCATTCTGTTGTATACTGGCAAGCAATGAAAGAGGTGAAAGAAATGAAAGAGGGAATCCATCCTGATTATAAACAGACAACGATTAAATGTGCCTGTGGAGAAGTGATCGAAACGGGTTCTACAAAAGAAAACATCACCGTTGAAATTTGTTCAAAATGCCATCCGTTCTTTACTGGAAAACAGAAGCTGGTTGATACTGGCGGACGTGTTGAGAAATTCAGAAAGAGATTCGGTATGAAAGAATAATTTTAGATGATGTATAAGGGCGGCGATCGCGCGCCCTTATGCCTTATTCTGTTAGAATAAATTTTACGGATCGATACGACTCTGACGGAGGTGTAGATATGCTACTTGCGGTTCAAATCGTGCATGTGATTCTTGCAGTTGTGCTGATTGTTGTTGTTCTGTTTCAGTCTGGTAAAACAGCCGGTTTGTCCGGTGCAATCGCCGGCGGCGCAGATACCTTTTTTGGCAAGAATAAGGGCAGAACAATTGATGCTATTTTAAAAAAGTGGACATCAGTCGTAGCCATTTTATTTTTGATCACATCCATTGCGTTATTCTTTTTGAGTAAATAAATACTGAATAATTTAGAATTTAAGCCGTTCCGCAACTGTGGAATGGCTTTTGTTTATCTTTAGATATTTTGGTAAAACTATGGGTAGAATGGTGTTTTGCAAAGGAGGTGTCCAATGACACAAAAAGAAAAAGTTTTACGATTTTTAGAAGAAAAAGCTCCCGTGCCTCTGCTTTTGGATGAATTGGCAGCGGTTTTGGATGTGCCTGCTTCAGACAGAGAAAAGCTGGAATCCATCCTAATGCAGTTAACAGAAGAAGGCCTTGTCATACGCACAAAAAAGAAACGCTACGGCGCCGCTGTTAAAATGGGCTATGTCAAAGGACGCTATGTCGGTAATGAACGCGGCTTTGGTTTTATAGAACAAGAAAACGCAGAAGACATTTTCATCCCGCCGGACCATAGCGCGGATGCCCTGCACGGTGATTTGGTTTTGGCAAAGATTACCTTCTGCGCAGAAAAAGCAAAACGGCAGGAAGGCATTGTTATCTCTGTGCTGGAGCGTTCGCAGGCAGTTTTAGTCGGAAGTTTTGAAAAAGGGGAATCAGGCGGTTACGTTATTTTAGACGACAAACGGATTCCTGTTGATATTTTTATCCCGCAGACATCTGTAAACGGAGCAAAAGACGGAGATAAGGTTATTGTAAAGATTGTGCGCTGGGACAGACGAAAACGAAATCCGGAGGGAACAATCTCGGAAATTTTGGGAAACCGTTTGGATATTGGCGTGGATATTCTCTCCATCATCCGTCAGCATGCCATACCGGAACATTTTCCTGCAAGTGTGCAGCAAGCGGCTTTGCAGGCGAGCGCTATCGCTGTGGAAAAAGAACTAGAGGGGCGCGCAGATTTTAGGGAGCATATGATTTTTACCATGGATGGGGATGATGCCAAAGACTTGGATGATGCTGTTGAAATTTCGAAACTGCCAAACGGGAATTATCGTCTGGGTGTGCACATCGCCGATGTCGGACATTACGTCGCACGGGGCAGCATATTGGATCAAGAAGCATATAAGCGAGGCACCAGTGTGTATTTGGTTGACAGAGTAATCCCGATGCTACCGGTAGAACTGTCCAACGGCATCTGCAGTTTGAGCGAGGGAACAGACAGGCTGACCCTATCTGTCCTTATGGAAATTGAACCGAATGGAAAGGTGCTGGATCACGAAATATTAAAAAGCGTGATCCGTTCCAAAGCGCGTATGACCTATCATGACGTAACGGAAATTTTAGAAGGCAATCCGGAACTTTCTGACCGCTATGCCTTTTTGAAAGAGAGCCTTTTCCTCATGAAAGAATTAAAAGACATTCTTTATCAAAAGCGAATGGCACGCGGCGGTATTCAGTTTGATTTTCCGGAACCCAAAATAATATTGGATGCGCAGGGGAAACCAACCGATATTACAAAATATGAAATTACGGAGTCCAATCATATAATTGAAGAATTTATGTTGGTTTGCAACGAAACCGTTGCAGAAGCCCTGTTTTTCCGGGATACTCCGTTTATTTATCGGGTACATGAGGTTCCCGCAAAAGAAAAAATTGATGGTTTTGCTGAATTTGCCGCTTCTTTCGGTTATTCAATGAAACGGAAAAATTCCAAGGTGCATCCCAAAGAATTTCAAAAACTGCTTGTTCAAATACAGGGGACCCGCGAGGAAAGAATTATCAGCACCGTTATGCTTCGCTCCCTGATGAAAGCGCGTTACAGCGCAGAAAATTTAGGACATTTTGGTCTGGCGGCAAAATATTACTGCCACTTTACTTCACCAATCCGGCGCTATCCCGACCTTGCCATCCACAGAATTATTGGAGATCTTTTGGCAGGCCGCAAAACCAACCGGGAAGAATTGGAACGTTTTGTTTTTCGCGCGGCAGAACAGTCCAGCGAGCGCGAAATTTGCGCAATGGAGGCCGAACGGGATGGAAATGAATTAAAAATGGCAGAGTATATGCTGGAGCGCATCGGAGAAGTGTACGATGGGATTGTCTCATCTGTGACCTCTTTCGGGATGTTTGTTGAACTTTCAAACACAGTGGAAGGGTTGATTCGAATGACAGACTTAGATGACGATTATTATTGGTATGACGAAAAAAATCATTGTCTTGTCGGAGAGCATACTAATAAAATTTATCGAATCGGAGATGAAGTCACCGTTCAAGTCGCAAGAGCGGATGTGGAATCCAGACAGGTTGATTTTATTTTATACCGTGAAGACACCGATATATTTCATTTTCAAAAACGCGCAGCGGACAGTCATTTTTCGAAAAAGAAGAAAAAATCTGCCGGCAAAAAGAAAGACGAAAAGCAAGCAAAAAAGCGCTATATGAAAAAAAAGAAAAGAAAACATAAATAATGTCTACTGAACAAATGGTTTTGCGAAACCATTTGTGTGAAATTTACAATTTCACACCTAAAAACAGCATTAAAATGCTATTTTTAGGT
>CASGBM010000068.1 GCA_949299615.1 uncultured Eubacteriales bacterium
GTGGTACACGCCCACGAAAACCGCATATTTAAGTACAGAGGGGTTTCCCCTCTGACGACTACCCATAATTGCGAAAAGATAGGTTTATCTACAGTCTGACGGCGTGCTTTTAGCGCGCCGCTTTTATAGGCTAGAATTTTTTCGACAGAAACTGCGCCGGCGGCTGATATTGCCCGGTGTATTCTTTTTTTGCCAAGGCAGAATAATGCCTAACAAAATCGGTTTTTTCCTTCGTATACCGGTCGCGGTCATGGCGGAACTGTATGGCAAGTTTTTGTTTTAGCTGTTCGTATTTTTTGGCTGTTTCAGAATGCTTGCGGAGATATTCGCAAAAATAAAATTCATCCCAATCGCCGGGCAAGCGGATATGCAAATGAAAAACTTTTTGCGCAAAACCAAACGGCGTATAGCCTTTGTTAAACGAAAGATTCCAATACGGCTCATTTTGTGACGACATCAAAATCCAACCGTCGGATTCCAGCAGGGAGATGAGCGCTGAGGCGTCTGTTTCTGGCAGGATTTCCATTAATATATCGACAATCGGCTTTGCTAAAAGATTAGGAACAGAGGTGCTTCCAATGTGGCTTGAGCGCACGATGCAACCTCCTAAAAGCCTGCGTATCCGGTCGGCTTCCTGCTGGTACCATGTTTGAAAGCATGGGTTGTGCGGTTTTATTTCAATGGGAAAAAGAGCCCATAATTCTTCTTTCGTCATTTCTGTTAATGGTTTTCTTTGAGTGGGATTCATGCAGTCACCTCCAACTGTCGAAACTAGATGACCAATCCGCCGTTGGGACTGAGAATTTGCCCGGTGGTAAAACGGCTGAGGTCGGTTGCCAAAAAGAAAACCGATTCAGCAATTTCTTCCGGCTTGCCGATAGCACCCAGCGGCGTTTCTTCCCGAAGCAGAGCGAGGTCTTCTTCTGTGAGGGTCGCGTTCATATCGGTATCAACAGCGCCCGGCGCGACGCAGTTAACACGGATCCCAGAGGGTCCTACTTCTTTGGCCAGGGCTCTGGTAAAACCGATCACTGCTGCTTTTGACGCCGAATAATGTACCTCGCACGATGCGCCTGTAATTCCCCACATGGAAGAAAGATTCACGATGCTTCCGCTTTTTTTATGGATCATGTACGGAAGCGCCTGCCTGCAGCAAAGGTACATTCCTTTGATGTTAACGCCAAACATCCTGTCCCAGTCCTGCTCTGTGATGTCGGTAAACAGTTTTTGCTGGGCGATGCCGGCGTTATTAATTAAAATATCCACGCCGCCGAAACGGTTTTCTATGGATTCAAACATCTGCCGAACCTGACAGGAATCGGAAACATCTGCCCCAAACGCAATCGCTTCCTGTCCCAGATTTTGCAGAGAGGCACACAAGGCTTTGGCGCGCTCCGGCGAGGCGTGGTAATTGGCAAGCACTCGAAATCCTTTTTCTGCAAATTTTTTCGCGCAGGCGGCGCCGATCCCGCGGGATGCGCCGGTGATTAAAACGTTTTTCATGGCGGTTTCCTTCCTTGTAACAGAGTGTGTTTTTAACCTGAGTATAAAAACATAAATTGCAAACCGTTTTTTTATCTGGGAACATTATAGCACAACAGACCGCTTGACGCAAGCACAATGGAATGTTATAATACTTCCAGATACCGTGCGACATCGAAAGGAAGAGGAGAGAGAATATGAAATTCACTTTGGAAGTACAAAACAAAGAAGGAAAAACGCTCGCTTCGGCAGAAGGAGAGAACCGGCTTGTGTTGGTGTATCCGGCGCAATATGAAGAAGGAGACAATCTTATCATCAAAACGTCAGAACCAAAAGCCTATGTCATATTACAGCTGGATGATGCAATGGGAGAGGAATTTGTTTACTGTAAAGAAAAAGAATACTGTTTCCATATACCGTTTGCAGAAAAAAAGACGTCGTATTCACCGAAAACATTTGCAGGCAGCATGCATGTGCTGACCGTGCGCTGTGCAACAAAAGCAGAGATTTCTGCCCAGAAAAATCTGGCGCGTAACCGCTATGACCAGCATGAAAATTCCAGCTGTTTCCCGCATGCTTGTGCCAATGTGGAAACGCGCGGCGAAGCTGTCTTTGCGGCGAGAAATGCGATCAATGGCAATTGCTGCAATCTCTCGCACGGACCGTGGCCGTATGAGTCATGGGGCATTAACATGCAGGATGACGCTGAAATTACGATTGATTTTGGGCGTACAGTCGAAATTGACCGCATGGTTTTGGTCACGCGTGCAGATTTTCCGCATGACAATTATTGGCAGCAGGTTACATTTACATTTTCTGACGGTAGCCAGATGGTTCAGGCATTAGAAAAATCCATTGCTCCGCATGAAATTCCGCTTTGTGAGAAAAAGAAAGTGCAGTGGATCAAGCTGGGCAATTTGTTAAAAGACCCCAACGATCCGTCGCCGTTTCCTGCGCTTACTCAATGGGAAGTGTATGGAACGGAAGCGGAGTAAAGCTATTCGGCAGGCTGCTGCGTTTCAGCCGGAGGAAGGATTTCGCTTTCCTCCGGCTTTTCCAGTTTCACTTTTTGTGCTATATTTTCAATATATTCAGCGATTACGGTAACCTCTACCGTGTCATTGTCGATGACATGATATGTCGGAGTGGACTTTACCAGTTCAGAATCCGGCAGCGTCATTTGGTCAATTTCTTCTTCCACCTCGCGGATCCCGTTTTCAATTACGCTGTCCTGGCTCAGTAATGTATATGTCAATGAGACCTCTTTGTAAACATCACAGCTCAGGCTG
Organism: uncultured Eubacteriales bacterium; assembly: GCA_949299615.1. Classification (GTDB taxonomy): domain Bacteria; phylum Bacillota; class Clostridia; order UBA1381; family UBA9506; genus RGIG1666. The sequence goes on from CASGBM010000068.1 coordinate 2,772, forward strand.
ATTCCAAGATAATTGCCGAAAAAGGAAAGTTCATGGTTTTTTTGTTCTTCATTATATTCTTCATATGTTGGGTTTGGATTTCGGTAAAATGGAATTTCAAGTCCAAACAGCTTGAGGCGGTATTTTTTCTCCGCATTTCCCGTCTCGTTGCGGTTGATCTGGATGCGGGAAAATGCTTTTGTTTTTTCATACCAGGTACGGGCGTAAACTTCGGCTTCTGCGTTTAGATAGCGTGTGGGGATATTTCGTTCGCTTTCAATCATGCCGTTTACTAATAAAGAATTTTTTTGAACCGTGTCGCCGAGTTTGACGGCGGGCATGCCGTTTCTAACGATCATGGAATCGATAACGCCGTCTTTGGCGGCGACAATGGAGCAGTAATCGTCAGGGTTAAAAATTTCCGGCGCGGGTTGCTTTTCTTTTACATTTACTATAATTTTAGAGCCGCTTTTTTCTGCCCAGATCCAGGATAAATCCGGCATTTTGATTAACATATCATTTTTTAGCTTTTTTTGGTTCACAAAAAGACGCAGCTGACCGACATAAAGCCCGCACTCTTCTAAATTTTTTAAGATAAGACCGGACGGAACGTTGTCGTTTCCGTTAATTTGAATGTCCCAAACAAATTGGTTCAGCACAATTAAAATAAGCAGGCAAACGGCAGCGCCGCCCAGCAAAATTTTGCGGCGGCGGTAGCGGTGCAGGGCAATTGGCAGACCGCATTTTGCTATAATATGGATACGCACAGCCGTTTTTGCGGCTATGCCGGTTAATTTTCGAAATCCGCGAATACTGATTTTTAAGCGGATGGTGTGTTCAGACAGGCGCTTTATGTCCCACACCAAAATACCGCGGGCGGCACAGACATTTAAAAAACGCTCTGGATAGTGGCCGCTTACGCGGATGACCAAATAGCCTTTGATATAATGGATCAGTCGTGATAATAACATGGCTTTCCCGTCCTTTAATGGGTAAATGATATGCTGGAAATTACCCCGCGGATACCGATAAATTCATCTGTAATGGAAGTAATTTCAAGCTTTCTTCCGCATATTTTAATCATATAGTCTTTGCAGTTTAACGCGATGGTTTCTTCGGTATATTCTAAAACATTTTTATAATTTTCAATTTCCAGCTCCCGGTTTCCGCTGATACTGATTCTGGGTATGTCGAGCAGCATATCTTCCGGAATCGCCAGAGAATGGCTGATAAGCTGACGAAAATTTTTCTTTTCTGTTTTCGGCGTTTTTTTTCTCATTTCGCCGCTCCTTTCTTTTTGAAAGAACATTTTCTCTAGTCATTATTATGCAGCAAAACTCATAATAATGACTATATGGGGAGGAAAGGGGTGTGCGCGTTGAAAAAGAAGCAAGTTTATTTATTGTATTCAAAATCCATTTTTATTTATTTGGGGATTTTTTTACTAATTATTCTGTTGGTTATCAATTCAAAAGCGTCGATTTCCGCAGTCAAACAAGCGCTTTTGCTTTGCGGTCAGACGGTTATTCCTTCGCTTTTTCCGTTTTTTGTTCTTTCCGGACTGCTGATTCAAACCGGATTCATCCGGACTGCCGGCAAAGTGATCAGTCCTGTGATTCAGCCGTTGTTTCGCGTCAGCGGCAGCGGAGCACTGGCTTTTGTAATTGGGGTTGTGAGCGGTTACCCCATGGGGGCAAAAATGGTATCGGAGTTGTATTTAAAGGGTGTGATTGAAAAAAAAGAAGCGCAGATGCTCCTGCCATACTGTAACAATTCCGGACCGCTTTTTATCATCGGTGCAGTAGGGGCAGGAATGCTGGGAAACGTCAAAGCGGGTTTGTTTTTATATGCGGTACACATTGCGGCGGCGCTCTGCGTTGGTTTTTGTTTTCGTTTTTACGGCGAAAAAGGCAAGAGAGAACCGAAAGAGCCGATTCGCTCTGCGGTAGGGCGCGAACTTCGGGACTATTATCGGGACGAGAAACGTTCGATGGGTGAAATTTTTTCTTCGTGCGTAAGCGGAGCAGTTAATACTACTTTGCTGATTTGCGGCTTTGTTGCTTTGTTTTCTTCGTTTGTAGAATGTTTAAAACCGATCATTGATTCCCTGGTGTCCGATCCATCCGCAAATCTTATAATCAAAGGAATGTTTGAAGTTACTGCCGGAGTGAACGGCATCGCAGCTCAGCGCGCGGCAATGCCGATGGAGCAAATATTAGTACTGACATCTCTGCTGATTGGTTTTGGAGGGATTTGCGTCCATCTGCAGGTTTTGGGAATGTTGTCCGGTACCCGAATCGGAATGAAAACATATCTGATCGGTAAACTGCTGCACGCACTTTTTGCGGCGGCAATCGCATTTGCGGCCATTTCCTGTTTGCCCGCGGGTGAAATTTTTGCGTTTCATCAGATACATAGGCAATGGGGTGCAGCAGGCGGCCTGTCCTGGCAAATCCTTTTCAGCTGTTTGGTTGTCGGAGGATTTGTAGCAGTGCAATTGAGACGATATTCTAAATGCTTTCTATCTCATAAGCGGGGAAATTAATATCAAAGACACCCAAAGATCAGCCAAATTAATATTTGATTCTGATGCAATTCAATGGTATAATTACCTTAGCAAAAAGGAATTTATTACGGATGAAAAATTTTACATATCATAAGGAGGACGCCATGAGAAAACAAAATGAAAGGGAATATTTGGGACATGAATCACAGGCGCAAAGAATGGAAGAACATATTTTAAAAGGCGGGAAAGGGGACGGAATGCGTCTTTTAGAGGTGGATAACGGAAATGGCTTAGCGTTCACCGTATCGCTTGACCGCTGTGCGGATCTATCACGGGTCAGCTTTCGCGGGAATAATTTCGGATTTTTCGGACCGTGCGGCTATGTTGCGCCGCAATTTTATGACCCCAATGGGCTTGGCTTTTTAAAATCATTTACAGGCGGCCTTATGACGACCTGCGGCTTGACCAACGTGGGGAATCCCAACGTAGACGAGGGGGAGGAACTGCCGCTTCATGGAAGAATTTCACACACCCCGGCGGAAAACGTGAATTTCTGGACGGATGAAGGCGGACAGCACATATCCGCCCAAATGCGTGAAAGCAGGCTGTTTGGAGATCATTTGCTTTTGAAACGGGAAATTTTTTGCCCAAAGGGTGAAAACGGTATCAAGATAACGGATACGGTTATAAATGATGGGGTGAAAACGTCCCCGCTTATGCTGTTATACCATTGCAATATGGGATATCCGCTTTTGACAGAAGAGGCGCAGTTATATTTGCCTGCGGAAGAAACCGTACCAAGGGACGCACGGGCGGCAGAGGATGCAGATACATGGAATCTTGTTCTTCCGCCGCAGGATAATTTTGAGGAGCAATGTTACTACCATAAGCTCAAAAATAGGAACGGCAGCACTTTTGCCGCAATGTATAACCCTGTGCTTAAGATGGGCATCGCGCTTGAATTTGACCCGGAAGAACTGGATTCTTTTACGCAGTGGAAGATGATGGGAAAAAGGGAATACGTGATGGGGCTTGAGCCGGGGAACTGCAAAGTCGGCGGCAGAGCGGAAGTGCGCAAAAACGGGGAGCTCCATTTTCTTGCGCCGGGAGAAAGTAAAACCTTTCATCTCTGTTTCCGGATGATAGAGAATCAAACGCAGCTGGATACTTACCGGCTGAACGGCTAATAAGCTTTTTCCATCATTTACAGGTGCAGAAAGATGGAACAAGAAATGGTAAATATCCGTCCAAAATACAAACGATGAAAAAAGTGGGTAGATAAAAATGAATCAGCTTACAAGACCATGGTCTGTTTTTATAATCCTTTTTATATTTTTTTGCGGAGTTATCCCGCAGACTGCGTTTGCAGAGACAGAAACGAAGGATTTCCGGGCAGTTTGGGTATCTTCTGTGTTTGGGATTGATTACCCCAAACAGCCAACAGCGGATGCGGACAGCTTGAAAAAACAGGCGGATGAAATTTTGGACGGGGCAAAAGAGATGGGCATGACAGCGGTGATTTTGCAGGTGCGTCCGGCGGCAGACGCGCTGTATGAATCCGAAATTTTCCCGTGGAGCAAATACTTGACCGGCAAGCAGGGACTTGCGCCGGAAGGAGACTTTGATCCGCTCTCCTACTGGATCAGCGGAGCACACAAAAGAGGACTTGCGCTCCATGCCTGGATCAATCCTTACCGGATTGCTAATTCTGATGCCGAGTTTCAAGCCATGACAGCAGACCATCCGGCAAAACAAAATCCTTCGTGGGTGGTGCGCCATACCGACGGAAAATATTATTGGAATCCCGGCGTGCCCGAAGTGCAAGAGATGGTAATTGCCGGAGCAGAAGAGATAGTTCAGGGCTACAGCGTTGACGGACTTCATTTGGACGATTATTTTTATCCGGGAAGCGATTTTGACGATGCAAAAACCTTTGCTCTCTACGGCGGAGGGTTTGATGACATTGGCGATTGGCGCAGGGAAAATGTCAACCGTTTGATCTGCGGGCTTTGGGAAATGGTAAATAACAGCGGCAAAGAGGTCTCTTTCGGCGTCAGTCCGTCGGGGATCTGGGCAAACCGCTCAAACCATCCGCAGGGTTCTCAGACGGCGGGGAAGCAAAGCTATGAAACTTCATATGCCGATTCGCGCAAATGGGTAAAAGAGGGATGGCTGGATTATATCTGCCCTCAGCTTTATTGGAACATTGGTTACAGCGCGGCGGATTATGAAACGCTGGCGTTTTGGTGGGCGGACGTAGTGCGCGGAACCGGCGTAGAGCTTTATGTCGGCATGGCGGATTATAAGGCGGGCGAGGAAGACCCACAAAGCCCGTGGAACGGGATCGGTGCGATTCGGGACGAGATTGCGCTGAACCGCACTATTTCGGAGATTACCGGAGAAGTGCATTTCAGTTATCAAAGCATTGCGGATTATCCGGAGCTTAAGGCCTATTACGAGGCAGTATACCATGGGAGAGAACCGCAAAAAGAGATACCGCGGCTGGATAAAGAGAACCACCATGCATATCTTTCGGGAGACGAGGGATATTTTTACCCGGAACAGTCATTAACGCGGGCGCAGGCAGCGACAATATTTGCGCGCCTGATGGTGGACGAGGCGGGGGAACCGGCATTTGATGAGTCGGCGCGCTATCCGACCTCCTATCAGGATGTATCTCAGGGAAAATGGTATGCGCAGGCGATCGGGTTTGTTACGCTTTCTGGAGTGATGGAAGGGTATGAAGACGGTATTTTCCTGCCGGAAAGACCGATTACCCGTGCGGAGTTTGCCATGCTGGTTACCCGGTTTGAAACGCCGTCAGGCAGTGTAACGGCAAATTTCCCTGATGTTTCGGCAGACCATTGGGCGGCGGCTGCAATTTCGCATGCAAAAGAGCAGGGTTACCTGTCCGGTTATGAGGACGGGACCTTCCGACCGGAGCAGAATATTACCCGGGCGGAAGCGGTTAAGATCATAAACCGTCTGCTGGGAAGACAGGCGGATTCTCAATATATTCAGCAGCAGCTGGGACAGGCCAAGCTGTTTTATGATGTACCGTCATCGCATTGGGCATATGAAGAAATTTTTGAGGCGGCACTCGGTCATTCGTACAGCCATGAAGACGGACAGGAGCATTGGGAATCTTCGGATCGGCTGCCCGAATTAAAACCGGACACGATTTTTGTTTCCGACCGTATTCATTTTGTAGAACCGGAACTGATTACCAATGGCACACTGGTTCCGTTGGATTTAGGGAAAGTCAGCGCGATTGCCCTGCATCACATGGCGCATCCTACGGCAGGTTTTCGGGAGGTAGAACAATGGCATCTGCAAAGGGGATTTGATGCGATCGGCTATAATTTTTGGATCGGTTTTGATGGGACGGTATCCGTCGGCAGGGGGGTTCATAAGGGTGCCGCTGTTGCCAATCAGAACAGCTATATCATCAGTATCGGTTTTCAGGGAGATTATGAATCGGTAAATCTTGATATGCCGCGGGAGCAGTTTGAAGCGGGCGTGGAGCTGATCCGATGGCTGAGCGAACGCCTGCCGAACGTGGATAAAATCGGCGGTCATGGCGATTTTTCCTCTACGCTTTGTCCGGGAGAAAAATTTCCTTTAGAGGAAATGGTGCAAAGCTCCGGGGTGACATGGAATTTGCAAGATATTATCATGGATATGGATTTATAAATTAACACAAAAAAATGCGCATAAAGCCAAAGGACGGCGGTATGCGCATTTTTTTTATTTGCACGAATCAAAAATATGCTGGTAATTTGCCGCAAAGTGTGGTAGAATATAGAACATTATGAGAAAAAAAGAAAGGACTATCCATGATTACAGTATCTAATGTAAGTATTAATTTTAGCGGAACAGATTTATTTAAGGATGTAAATTTAAAATTTACTCCCGGCAATTGCTATGGGGTAATCGGCGCAAACGGAGCGGGAAAATCCACTTTTTTAAAAATATTATCGGGGGATCTTGAGCCGTCTAAGGGAGAAATATCCATTTCAGAAAATACACGGATGTCTGTCTTAAAGCAGGATCATTTTGCTTATGATGAATATTCTGTTTTAGATACGATTATAATGGGGAACATGCGTCTGTATGAGATTGCAAAAGAAAAAGAAGCGCTTTATGCAAAACCGGATTTTTCTGATGAAGATGGGATTCGCGCATCGGAACTTGAGTGTGAATATGCAGAACTTGACGGATGGGAATCCGAATCAAACGCCTCCCGGCTGATTCAGGGCTTGGGGCTTTCGGAAGAACTTTTGGAAAAGCAAATGTCATCGCTTGCCGGCAATGAGAAAGTTAAGGTTTTGCTTGCGCAGGCGCTGTTTGGAAACCCGGAAATTATTCTATTAGACGAGCCAACCAATAACTTAGATATTATGGCGGTTAACTGGCTGGAGGATTTTTTGCTGGAATACCCCGGAACTGTAATTGTGGTTTCGCATGACCGTCATTTTTTGAATACCGTTTGTACGCATATTGTCGATATTGATTATTCCAAAATCAAGCTGTATGTCGGCAATTATGAGTTTTGGTATGATTCCAGTCAGCTGATTCAGAGGATGATTAAACAGCAGAATAAAAAAGCTGAAGAAAAAATAAAAGAATTAGAGACGTTCATCCAGCGGTTTTCCGCGAATAAATCCAAATCCCGTCAGGCAACTTCGCGCAAGAAACTGCTGGAAAAATTGACGGTGGAAGAACTTCCGGCTTCCAGCCGGCGATATCCGTATGTCGGTTTTACCATGGACCGCGAAGCGGGGAAAGATATACTGGAAGTAAATGGAATTTCTAAAACGGTGGATGGGGAAAAGGTGCTAAACTGCGTTACGTTTCGCGCTGCTAAAGGGGATAAAATTGCTTTAGTCAGTGAAAATGAAATTGCAACAACAACACTATTTCAAATATTAATGGGAGAAATCGAGCCCGACGAAGGGACGTTTAAATGGGTAATCAGCACCTCGCAGTCGTATTTTCCGAAAGACAATACAGCTTTTTTTGACGGCGTGGAGCTGTCCGTTTTGGATTGGCTTCGGCAGTACTCTGAGGAGCAGGCAGAATCGTATCTTCGCGGTTTTCTGGGGCGCATGCTGTTTTCTAACGATGATGTGTTTAAGCCGGTCCAGGTGCTGTCCGGTGGGGAAAAGGTGCGCTGTATGCTGTCGAGGATGATGCTGTTTGGTTCGAACGTGCTCCTGCTTGACCAGCCGACCAATCATTTGGATCTGGAATCTATTACTGCGGTGAATAACGGCCTTGCGGAATTTAAAGGAAATGTAATTTTCGCGTCTCATGACCATGAATTTATCCAAACGATTGCAAACCGGATCATTGAACTGACGACGGAGGGGACAATAGACAAAACCTGCACATACGATGAATATTTGGAATATAAACAAGAAAATAAAAAATAAAAACGAAAATCCCGGCAATGTTTGCCGGGATTCAGACTATAGATAATGTCTACTGAACAAATGGTTTTGCGAAACCATTTGTGTGAAATTTACAATTTCACACCTAAAAACAGCATTAAAATG
>CASGBM010000069.1 GCA_949299615.1 uncultured Eubacteriales bacterium
TTGGCAAAAAAAGCACAAAAACCTTGCACCTAAACAATTCTGAAACGCTTACAAACCGCTATGCGGCTGCGTTTCAGAATTGTTCAGCAGTCATTATATTAAAAAAGACGAAAATTTTTGCCGGCGACCCAGCGCCGTTTGTCATGGAACTTCCGGCATACCATCTGCCCACCGCCGGCAATATTTTAAGAAGCATGTGGGAGCGCGGCTGGTCGTTCATTAAAAAAGCAGGAACCATTATTTTCTTATCCTCCATAGTGTTGTGGTTTCTGCAGGGATTTGGATTGGAAGACGGCGGATTTGGCATGGTAGAAAATTTAGATCACTCCATTTTAGCAAAAATCGGAGGAGTCCTGGCGCCGTTGTTTGCGCCGCTGGGCTGGGGCGACTGGAAAGCGGCGGTTGCGGCGATAACAGGCTTGATCGCAAAAGAAAATGTTGTCGGTACGTTTGGAATTTTATTTGGATTTGCTGAGGTTGCGGAAGACGGTGCGGAAATCTGGGGCACATTAGCCGCAAGTTATACCGCCGTGGCGGCGTATTCCTTCTTGGTATTCAATCTTTTGTGCGCGCCGTGCTTTGCGGCAATCGGCGCAATCCGCAGAGAGATGAACAGCGCAAAGTGGACGTGGTTTGCGATCGGTTATCAGGCGATCTTTGCGTATGCGGCGTCGTTTTGTATCTATCAGATTGGCAGCTGCGTCACCGACGGCGGTTTCGGAATCGGTACGGTTTTGGCGCTGGCAGTCATTGCGGCGGCGGTTTATCTTTTGGTGCGGCCGCAATATGAAAGCGGAAAACGGAAAGTAAGCGCAAAAGTATTAAAAGCATAACGGGCGGTGATAAAAAATGTTTGGAACCATTTGTATTACTCTGCTGCTCCTGATTTTAGCCGGTTTGGCGCTCTGCAGCTTGAGAAAAAAGAAGCGGCGCGGCAAGCATGCGTGCAGCTGCGGTTGTATGGGCTGTGCAATGTCAGGAATGTGCGGCGAAAAAACAGACGAAAAAAACGTAAGCCAATGAAAAAGAACCCGTAAGGAGCAGAAACCATGCCGGCAGGCGGTTTCCTCTCCGCAACGGGTTCTTATAAATTTTGCGAAGATCGTGTAAAAATGTTATGCCGCATGCGAAATGGTGCAATCAAAAGCGTTAGCGTTTAATATTGCACAAAGTTAAAGACACTGTGTGTTTTGCGGACTTTTTCCACATATTTTAAGGTCTGATACAGCATTTCCGCCGCCTGCGCCTTTGTGATATTAGAATACGGACGGAAGGTGTTGTCTTCAAAGCCGCGGATGATGCCATAGCCTTCCATGTTCTTTACTGCCTGTATGCCCCACTCCGGAATGGATGCGTTGTCGGTAAATTCTGGGTCTTCTGTGTTGGGGTATTCCAGTTTTAGGGCGTTGTCTAAGATTTTCGTGGCTTCTACTCGGGTAATTTTGTCATAGGGGTGCAGATAGAGAATACCGCCTTCGTCCGAGCCGTTAATAATTCCCGCTTCATAGGAGGCGATGGCATAGCGAAGGATATAGGAAGGAATATTTTGGTCGGCAAAGGGGTTATCTGCGGTAGAGTCTTTGGGCTCGACGCCGAAAATCGAGTTGATCATGATGACAAAGTCAATCCTGCTGAGCACTTTGTCGGGATAAAAGAAAAACCGGTCTTGGATCTCTTCGCCGACAATGTAGCCTTTGGTTGCCAAAAGGCCGGCAGAATATGCGCCCCAATGGTCGTCCATGTCTTCATATTTTAAAGGCTTGAGCGTAGGTTCCGGCTCGGGGGTCGCTGTTGGCTCAGGAGTCTCGGTTGGTTCAGGCGTTCCTGTTGGCTCAGGGGTTGCGCTGCTCTGCGGTTCTTCCGAGGCGTCCGGTGTTTCGCTGGGCTCAGGAGTTGCTGTTTCGCTGGGCGGCTCGCTGGGTGGTTCCGAAGCGTCCGGATCGGCGGTGGCGCTGTCAAGCGGAGCTGTTACACCGTCTCCGATTGTAATAATGACCGCTCCGGGATACGGGGAGGTGTTATTGCCAAAAACCGCGGTCCAAGTGAAGATTGCCTCGCCCTGATAGTCTTTGACAGGGACAAAGTTGAGCTGGTCCATTTTAGAAATGGGGATGGTAGTGTTCAGCGCAACTGCATCTGCGCCAATGCGCAGGGTTCCCGCGCGGGCATTGGTCAGCTGCGTAAAGCGCACCGCCGTGAGAGGATTACCCGACGGCGGATCCACAACATTTAAAAAATCTTGTGCGGTAAAATTCAGCGTCGTGTTTGTGGGGGTAGATTTTGTAAAATCGTTCGCAATGTAATTTGCCGCGTATGATACAAGAGGGAACAGAATCAATTGCGAAGCTATAGTCAAAATGAGCATAATTGAAATTTTTGTTTTTTTCATAAAAGTTCCTCCAATTGATCAATATTTCATATTGACATTGTTATTTTTCAATTTTTTTGGAGAAACTATGTGATATAGATATTCCCTGTTTTGATAAAAATTTCAAAACAGGGAATAGAAAATTTTTCAAAATTATTGATATTCTTTCCGCATCAAAGCGCGGACATAGCCTTTATCCTTCGTGGTGGAATCAATATAAAACCCTCTGCCGTAATAAAACCGCACCAGGGGTTTTGCCTTTGAGGCGGTGTGCAGCTCCACATACCGGATGTTCATGGCGTGCATATCCATGTCAAAGGCGTTCATAATGGCTTTGCCGATTCCAATGTTTTGATATTGGTCGCTCACGCCGAAACGGGACAGATACGCCGTGTGATCGGGGCGAATCTCTACACGCACACTGCCGACAACAATATCGTTCATATAAGCAACGTAGACCAGCTTGTTTTCAATATCGTTTAAAACCTCTTCTTTTGTCTCGTGCAGTGCAGCGGTGTCTTCAATTCCTGCCAGTTCAATGTATTTGGCAAACGCCTGCTTTGTAATGGCTAAAATGCTGTCCGCATCCTCTTTGGTGGCCCGCTTTACTTCAAACATATTTTTAAGCCTCCTGACTCATCAGCCGGACCATAACCGCTTTTTGTGCATGCAGACGGTTTTCCGCTTCGTCAAAAATGACGGAATTCGGTCCGTCAATCACATCTTCGGTCACTTCATAGCCGCGGTATGCGGGCAGGCAATGCAGGAAGATGGCGTCTTTTTTTGCTTTGGAGAAAAGCTCCTGATTAATCTGATACGGCATGAAAATTTTCACTTTTTCTTCCTTTTCGCTTTCCTGGCCCATGCTGATCCAGGTGTCGGCATAAACGGCGTCCGCGCCGGCGATCGCTTCTTCGGGCGAATGGGTCAGCACAATGTTTGCCCCGGTTTTTTCCGCGTCGGCAAGCGCATTTTTTACCACCTCGGCGTTGCATTCATAGCCCTTTGGTGTGGCAATGCTTACGTCCATTCCCACTTTGGCACAGCCGTACAAAAGAGAGTGGGCTATGTTATTGCCGTCACCGATAAAGGCCATTTTCAGCCCCTTGAGCGCCCCTTTCTTTTCCAGAACCGTTTGAAAATCTGCTAAAATCTGGCAGGGGTGCACAAGGTCAGTCAAACCGTTGATAATCGGGATAGAGCCATATTTTGCAAGGTCTTCCACGTCGGACTGTTTATAGGTGCGGATCATAATGCCGTCCAAAAAGCGGGAAAGAACGTTTGCGGTGTCATAGATAGATTCGCCGCGGCCCAGCTGGATGTCGTTTGAATTTAAAAACAGCGCGCTCCCGCCCAGCTGGTACATCCCTACTTCAAAGGACACTCTGGTACGGGTAGAAGATTTGGAAAAAATCATGCCCAGCGTTTTTCCTTTTAAATGTGGGTGCGGAATCCCTTTTTTTTGTTCCTCTTTCAATTTTTTTGCAAGAGCCAGCGTATCTAAAATTTCTTCCGTGCTCCAATCATGCAGGGTTAATAAATGTTTCATGCAAGACACTCCTTTAATGCAGTAATAAACAGGTCAATATCATTTTCAGTGACAATCAGCGGCGGCAAAAGACGCAGAATGCTGTCTCCGACAGCGCCAATCAGATAATGTTTATCAAACAATTTCTTTTGTACTTCTTTCGCTTTCGGTTCTGCCAGCTCAACCCCCAGCATAAGGCCAAGGCCGCGCACCTCTTTGATTCTGCCGGTTTCGTTTTGCAGCCCAAGAAGCTTTTCTTTAAAATAAGAGCCAATAAGCGCGGCATTTTCTACCAGTTTTTCTTTTTGGAAAATATCAAAAACAGCAAGACCTGCACAGGTTGCCAGCGGATTCCCGCCGAAGGTGGTTCCGTGGTCGCCGGGACTAAATGCGCTTGCGGCAAACTGTTTTGCGCAGAGCGCGCCGATGGGGACGCCGTTTCCAAGCGCTTTGGCAAGCGTGAAAATATCCGGCTCAATCCCATAATGTTCATAGGCAAACAGCTTGCCCGTTCTGCCCATTCCGGTCTGGATTTCATCAACGATCATAAGGACATCGTTTTTACTGCACAAAGCACGCACTTCTTTTACAAAATCCACATCGGCAGGATGCACGCCGCTCTCTCCCTGAATCAGCTCCAGCATGATCGCCGCAGTGTGTTCATTTACTGCCGCGCGGAGCGCTTCGATGTCGTTGATGGGAACGTGGGAAAATCCCGGCGTCAGCGGGCGGTATGGTTTTTGATATTTTTCCTGCCCGGTTGCCGCAACGGTTGCAAGCGTTCTGCCGTGGAACGAGTGGGTCAGCGTAATCATTTCATTTTTTTGCGGATTCCCTTTTTTATAGTGATAGATTTTGGCAAGCTTCATTGCGCCTTCGTTTGCCTCCGCGCCGGAATTAGCAAAAAAAACGCGGTCGGCGGCAGAGTTTTCAACGATTTTTTGCGCCAGCTTTGCCTGATTTTCGACATAGTATAAACTGGAGGTATGAATGACGGATTCTATTTGTTTTTTCAGGGCGGATACAAAGTCCGGATGGCTGTGCCCTAAAGCTGTTACGGCAATTCCTGCCATAAAATCGCAGTATGCCTCCCCTTCCGTATCATAAAGATACATTCCGCTTCCTTTGGTAAACGCAACAGGGGTGCGCTTTCCAAAAGTGTTCATATAATAGGTTTCGTCTAAATTCATAATTTCATGCAAATTCATTTTTATACTGCCTTTCTGCCAAATTTTAAACACTATGTTTTGCCCGTGTATTTATGAAAAAAATATACATAAAAGGGTATTTGCTTTTTATGGTTCTTATGCCCTTTCCAATAGGGGCTATAAAAACGATGTTATAATTATACATCAAAATGTATAATTATTCAATACCTTTTCTCAAAGATTTTTTTAAAAAATAGATAAATTCTCAGCTATGGATCAAGAAAAATTCGGTTATTTTTTAAAATTATCTTGCAAAATACGACAAAAAAGTATATTATATAAAATAGAGTTATTATAGCCCATGCAAATGTTAAAGGGTTTTAATAGGGCGTAAGAAGAATTGTAAGTTGCCGTTTTGCTGAGAAAGGGAAAACAACGGCGGCGTTTTCGTTTCCAGATTCTTTTGCCAAATGGCAGAACGGAGGTATTTATGTTAGGTCAGATTTTTCAACCAGTTTTAGAGCAGATGAAAAGCGTAGTCCATCGGGAGATGGGCGTTTTGAATAATTCCGGTATTGTCATTGCCAATATTGACGAGCCCATAAACGAGGACCTGGCGTTTGATGCGCTGACCAATGCGGCAAACAATGGAAAACCTTATATATTGGACGGCTATACATTTGTTGCGATTGGTGCGCGCAATCTGCTTGAATATGTGATATATGTCCGCGGGACCGAGGCAGAGGATCAGAAGTTCATTATCCTGCTTTCGATCAGCTTGTCAAACCTTCAGATTCACTGCGGCGACAAATATGATAAGAGCAGTTATTTAAAGAATGTCCTGCTGGGCAACATCCTGCCGGGCGACGTATTTCTGCGTTCGGGCGAGCTGCAGATTGATACGGAGATCCCCAGGCTGGTGTATGTGGTTCAAATTTCGAAAGAACATGAGATATCAGTTCAGCACATTTTGCAAAATATGTTTCCGGAACAGGATTTTGTAATCAATGTTGATAATACCAATATTGTGCTGATTAAGGCGCTGCAGCAGCCGTTTAATCGCGAAAACGCGAGAAAGACAGCGCAGAGCATTGTAGAGACGATTAATTCCGAGCTGATGCTCCAGGTATATGTTGGGATCGGCACGCCGACGGATTCGTTAAATGATATTGCGAGGTCCTATTCGGAGGCGCAGCTTGCGCTTGAGATTGGGCGTGTATTTGAAAACGACCGGTATATTTTAAGTTATGACACGATGGGGATCGGCAGATTGATCTATCAGCTTCCGAGCAAGCTGTGCGAGCTGTTTTTGGACGAAATCTTTAAAAAAGAAAGTATTGATGTCTTAGATGAAGAAACCCTTCAGACAATATACAAATTTTTTGAAAATAACCTGAATGTGAGCGAAACGTCGCGTCAGCTGTTTGTCCACCGGAACACCTTGGTATACCGGCTGGATAAAATTGAGCGGCTGACGGGGCTTGACCTGCGCAAATTTGACGATGCGGTTGTGTTTAAGGTCGCTATTTTGGTAAACAAATACTTAAATTCCAATCCGTCTAAGTTTTAGGTAAGGAGTGTAAATTTTGATCCTGTTCAGTAATGTTTCGAAAACATATGAAAATGGAACAAAGGCGCTTGACAACATCAGCTTTTTCATTGAGCGCGGTGAGTTTGTTTTCATTGTCGGACCGAGCGGAGCCGGAAAATCCACGCTGATCAAGCTTTTGATGCACGAGGAAACGGCTACGAGCGGAGATGTCATTATTAATAATGTGAACGTCGGAGCGCTCAAACAAAACCAGATCCCGTATCTTCGGCGCAGTATGGGCGTAGTATTTCAGGATTTCCGCCTTTTGCCGAAAAAAACCGTGTATGAAAACGTATCTTTTGCTATGGAAATTGTCGGCGCGTCCAAGCGGGCAATTCGCCGGCAGGTACCGAATGTGCTCAGCATGGTAGGGCTTTCGAGCAAAGCAAAGATGCTTCCCAGCCAGCTTTCCGGCGGGGAGCAGCAGAGAGTGGCTCTTGCGCGCGCATTGGTAAATAACCCTGCGTTTTTGATTGCGGACGAGCCGACGGGGAATTTGAATCCGAAAACAGCAATGGAGATTATGGAGCTCCTTGATGATATTAACAAACGGGGCACAACCGTGATTATGGCAACCCATGCTAAAGATATAGTAAATGCCATGAAAAAAAGGGTTATCGCCATTGAAGACGGTGTGATTGCAAGAGATGAAGTCAGAGGAGTTTACGGCTATGAAGATTAACGGATTTCGATATTTCCTGCGCGAGGCTTCTAAGAATGTCTTTTCCAACGGCTGGATGAGCATAGCATCAATTTTTACGGTGCTGGCAAGCCTTTTGGTATTTGGGCTTTTTATGGTGCTTACGCTGAATTTAAACTATATCGCCGGACAGCTGGAGGGCGATTATGAAATTATATTGGTAGTGGATGAAACTTATAACCAGCAGCAAGTAGAGGCTTTGGGAGAAACCATCCGGGGCGTGGAAAATGTGAAAGAAGCAGAATTGGATTCTAAAACCAACCGCCTTGATGAATTAAAGGATGAGTTTGGGGAAAATGCGTCTTTATTGGATGGGTATGAAACGGATAACCCTCTGCGTGACTGGTATAAGATCACGCTTTCTGACTTGTCCCGCTCAGATGAAACGGTGCAGGAATTAGAAGGGCTTCCTGGTATTGTTAAGATTATCCGAAACCAAGATACGATTGATAAACTGGTTTCGATGACAACGTATCTTGGGCATATCAGCATTTGGGTCATGGCGGCGCTTGCGCTGATTTCTGTATTTATCATCTCTAATACCATTAAGCTGACGGTCTTTGCGCGGCGCAAAGAGATTAATATTATGAAATTTGTCGGGGCGACGGACTGGTTTATTCGGTGGCCATTTATTATTGAAGGAATTATCATTGGATTAATCGGCGCCGTGTTCTCTTTTGTGGTGATCGCATACGGGTATCATGGGATCATCGGCTTGTTGGAGTCTTTGGAAATTTCGTTTGTAGATTTCAAACCGTTCCATGAGCTGGTGCTTTTGCTGATCGGCACCTTCTTAGGGATGGGAGTTGTGCTGGGAGGCGTGGGCAGTTTAATTTCTGTCCGAAAATATTTAAAAGTGTAATATGCGATTTTATTCTAAAGCAGGAAATCAGAGATGTTTCCTGCTTTGTTTTTGTTTGCTTGGCGTTTTAGGGCTGCATCTTACATTTCGAAACGCCCATGCGCCGTTCCCCGCGGTTTCGCATTTTTGTCCTGCGCAAAGCTTTGGTTTTGCACATCCCCCCCGTAGGGTGCGGCCCCTGGACGCACCGATAAATCATACACCCCGCTCGGACAGAAAGGCGGGACGTCGAGGCGCCGTCCCCTACGGCATATCTATATGGGTTAGTAACAATTTATAAGTCGGTTTTTGCGATTGTTTACAAAAAAGGGAAAATATGATATGATAACTTGCGGTGATGAAAATGATTTTAATGAACCTATCGAAGATCAAGAAATCGTTTGGGACAGACGTGCTGTTTGATCATGTTTCTTTTAGCATAGAGGAACGCGATAAAATCGGTTTTGTCGGGGCCAACGGCACCGGTAAAACAACCTTGCTCAAAATTATGCTGGAAGAGATGGGACCGGACAGCGGAGAAATTTTTAAAAATAACCAGACGAATATCGGATATATGCGGCAGCAAACAAATTTGTCTTCCGACCGAACGGTTTTGGATGAGCTGATGACAGTTTTTTCCCATTTAAAGCAGATGGAAAGGGAGATGGAAGCAATTGCTGCACAGATAGAAGCAGGAAGCGGAGACCTTAACCAACTGACCACTCGGCAGCATGTGCTTCAGGAACGGTATGAGTCAGAGGGCGGCTTTACGTATCAAAGCGTTGCTAAGGCAAGCCTTTTGGGGCTTGGCTTTTCTGAACGTGAACTTTATATGGACTTTAACAGTTTAAGCGGCGGGCAAAAAACGCGTGTATTCTTGTGCAAGATTTTGCTCAGCCGGGCAAACCTCTTGTTTTTGGACGAGCCGACCAACCATTTGGACATCCAATCTGTCGAGTGGCTGGAAAACTTTTTGCGCGACTACAAAGGGGCATTTGTTGTTATCTCCCACGACCGGTACTTTCTGGACAGAGTAGCAAATAAAATTTTTGAACTGGAAAACGGGCGCTTAACGGTTTATGATGGAAATTATACAAAATATATCAGCCAAAAGGAAGAAAACCGCAAAGCGCAGGAAAGACGTTATGAAAATACGCAAAAAGAAATCCATCGGTTGGAAGGGATTGTGGAGCAGCAGCGGCGCTGGAACCGGGAGAAAAATATAAAAACGGCAGAAAGCAAGCTGAAAATGATTGAAAGGCTGGAGCAGACGCTTGACGCTCCGGAAGCTGCGCCGGAGGGGATTCATTTCACCTTTGAGGTCAGGCAAACGGGCGGCAACGATGTTTTAGACGGAAAAGACCTCGCTATGCGTTTTGGCGTTAAAAACCTGTTCGAGACGGCAACGTTTCACTTGTCCCGAGCGGAAAAAGTCTTCTTGCTTGGACCAAACGGGTGCGGCAAAACGACGCTGTTTAAACTGATTATGGGTGAGTATCTGCCAACGCAGGGAAGCCTGAAGCTAGGGACGAATATTCAAATTGGATATTATGACCAGACGCAGGACCATTTGGATGACAGCAAAACGGTGTTTGACGAAGTGGCAGACGCTTATCCGAAAATGGCACAGACGCAGATTAGAAATGCTCTGGCGGCGTTTTTGTTTCGCGGAGATGATGTGTTTAAAAGAATTGGCGATTTGTCTGGCGGAGAAAGGGCAAAGGTTTCGCTTTTAAAATTGATGTTATCCGGAGCAAATTTGCTGCTGCTGGACGAGCCGACGAACCATTTGGATATTTCTTCGCGCGAAGCTCTGGAACAGGCACTTAGTCAATATGGCGGAACCCTTTTTGTGGTATCTCACGACCGTTACTTTATTAACAAATTAGCAGACCGTGTGCTTTATCTAGACAGCCGAGGCCTGACAAATTATTTGGGGAATTATGATTATTATTTGGAAAAACGAAAGGAACTGCCTGAGACAGGGAGCTGCGGAACAGGAAAAGCCGTCCCGGGGAAAAATGAATACCAGCAGCAAAAACAGCGCGAGTCGCAGGAAAGAAAACGGCGAAACCGGATTCAAAAGCTGGAGGAAGAAATTGAATGGATGGAAAAGGAAATCGCCGGTTTGCAGGAGGAACTGGCAAAACCGGAATGTGCAACCAATTATGTCCGAGCTGGCGAGCTGACAGAGAAAATACATGTAAAAGAAGAATTATTAAACGGGATGTATGAAGAGTGGGATACTCTGAATTAACGTCTATAATGGAATATAAAATATTGTCTTATTTATTTGTAAAAAAAGCTTGACAAATCTAATAATCAGTGGTATACTAATCAAGCTGTCTTTTCTGAGGACGCCCTGGGATTCACAAAAAACAAACAGAAAAACCAAAAAAAGTGGAAGAAAAGGGTTGACAAAGGGAGATAGAGGTGATATAATAATAATCCGTTGCCCCGTATAGGGGCGTGACAGGACCTTGAG
>CASGBM010000070.1 GCA_949299615.1 uncultured Eubacteriales bacterium
CGTGGTGTATTCCTTTGAGAAGCTGCCGCCTATCTGCTTGATTAAAAACTTTGCATTGGCAAGCGGCTGCATGGTTTCGCTGCCAAGCTTCACCAGCCGGATGTAGGGCTTTTGCTGGTTTAAAAACACCAAAACCGCCGTGTCCTGGCTGTCTTCCTTAATTTCAATCTGCTGCGGCGTGGAATTGACCACATGATTGTCGTCAGTCGCCACTTCTTTTACCAGATAGGTGCCGGGCTTTAGATTAGACAGATTAATTTGTCCGTTTTCATCGGTGGTATAGGTACCAATCAGCTCCGCATCCCGATAAACTTCAAAGGTGGTTCCTGCCATTGCCTTGCCCGTCTGCATATCGTATTTAATAATGCGCAGGGACGGCTTGATATGGTTTTTCACAATGAGCTTACTGGTCTCTCCGGCGAACAGTTCCACATGGTATTCGGTGCTGTTTAACTGATACCCGCTGGGAGCAATGATTTCCTGCACAGAGTAAATGCCGCTGTCTAAGCCTTCGAGTAAAATTTTTCCCTCCGCGTCTGTCTTGCGGTCATAATATCTGGTCCCGTCGCCGATTTTTGCAATCCGGAACACCGCACCAGCCAGCGGCTCCCCGCTGTCTGCATCCACCTTCAGGATTTCCATGTTTGGTTTCTTTTTGTTTGTAAACACCAGCTCTACATTCTCATTCGCCTTTGCCTCAAAGGTGCGTATCTCAGTATTTCGCTCATAACCGTCCGGTGCCTCAATTTCCTGCACGGTGTAAACACCTGGCTCTAAATCCTGCAGTTCCACTGAACCATCCGAACCGGTTGTAAAGTCTTTTACGAAACTGCCGTCTACCATGGTAACGCGGAAAACCGCGCCGGCAAGCGGCCGCATGCTCTCTTCATCCAGCTTTGTAATATGAATGCCGGGCTTTAATTTATTCAAAAACACCAGCCTTGCCGGTTCTGTCCTTCCCGCCGTCAGCTCAATAGACTGCGGGCAGCTTTGCACTACATGGGATGAGTCCGTTGTAATTTCCTCCACAGTATACGTCCCATCTTCCAGACCATTCAACCGGATTTCCCCGTCCTCATCTGTCGTGTAGTGACCGATCAGCGTCGTATCGTGATACACAGCAAATGTCGTGTCCGGCATAGGGCGCATGGTTTGAGCATCATATTTGACAATGATAAGTCCCGGCTTTGCCTTGTTTGTCAGCACCAAAACCGGATCCTCTTCCAATGCCGGATCATATGGATCAATGTGGATCCCATGCCGTGTGCTGTCTAAGCGGTACCCTTCCGGTGCGACAGTTTCTTCCACCTCATAATACCCCTCCGAAAGTCCCGTCACTCTGGCATAACCAGCATCGTCCGTTGTGACCGTAGTAATCAGTTTTCCGTCTTTATACACCTTAAACGAAGCGTCCGATAATGATTCGTGGGTTTCTTCATCCATTTTAATCAATATAAAAGACGGGGTCCGGACGTTTTGAAACACCAATGTTTGATCCGCTTTTCCGTCCCAGGTAAAGGTTTTTACTTCTGTATCTTTCTCATAGCCTTCCGGCGCCTGTATCTCATAAATTTTATAGGAACCATAGGGAAGCTCCGCACCCTTCCACTCAATCACGCCGCTGTGCCCGGTCGTCACTTCCGTTTTAAAATCCCCGTCTGTCTGCTCAATCCGGAAAGTTGCACCAATGAGCGGTGAACCGTTCTGGGCGTCTATTTTGCGGATACGGAAATACCGCCCGCTGTTATTTTTGATTGAAATGGTCTGGGTTTGTCCTGCCGGGCTGCTAACCGTCATCGGTTCCGCCGCAAAATATCCTTCCGGCGCCTGCGTTTCTGTCAAAGTATATTGAATATCCGGATTTAAGAACTCCCAAACCACCTGACCATCTTGATTGCTGGTTCCCTCAAAGGTACTCCCGTCTGTTCCAACCAGCTTAAAAATAGCGCCGGGCAACGGGTTTCCCATGCCGTCTGTTTTATTCAGCACCAGTCTCCCATAACGGCTGATTGCCGTACTCCACTTCATATATCCCACACAGCCCATAGAGGCATAAAGCGGATCGGCAATCACATAGCTTTGCTCGCTGCTTTCCGTATTGTTGGCAAGATAGATATGATACTGGGTTATGGTAGAAGTTGCATTGATTGTAATGTTCCCATCCGGCGGCGTATTTTTGACAGGAATACAGATTTTAAAGTCGCCGGCATACTCTTCTCCGTTTTCGTTCATATCTGTCACTTCATTATTCGGGGTTGGAACTCTCCAGAGCGTACGCCCTTCCCAAATAACCGTTTCAAGAGGGTTATTATTTAAGTCGGTAAAGATGGTCCCCTCCGGCGCATTGTCCGCCCAAAGTTCAATGCAGTAGTCATGCGGATACGTTGATGTCGCAGAAGAAGCGACAAATGAACGGGTATAATACTGCGCACCGTTAATGGTTTCTTTGGATATGCCGTAGGCATTTTCTATTTCCGCC
Source organism: uncultured Eubacteriales bacterium (assembly GCA_949299615.1). GTDB lineage: Bacteria > Bacillota > Clostridia > UBA1381 > UBA9506 > RGIG1666. The sequence goes on from CASGBM010000070.1 coordinate 2,480, forward strand.
CCGATTAAACCGTTTCGATTTTCAATATCTAATGTATTACCGCTTTCATGTCTGCCCAGCCGGATTTGCATCCCGGATACCAGAGGTTTGGTCCAAAACGACGCGTTGTATAAAATAATCTCCAGCGCTTTGTAAGTCCTGAGCTTCTGCGGGTCTCCGGATGGAATCGCAAGCGTTGCGCGGCCTTGTGTAAAATCTGTCCCCTCGACGGCAAGCTGGCCCAGCGCTGCCCAAACCGCAATTTGAGTCGCGTATGCATATTCAGATTCGCTCAAGCCGACTATTTCAGGATATTTTTCTTGATTGATTTTTATAAAATCCTCTAAAGATCTTTGCGGATATCCATTGGCAAACGCGCCGATGGTTTGCGGGCTTGCCGTATACCTTCCCGCAATGGTTAGCTTTTTGTCCGGCGGCGGATTGCGCAGGCCCCAATTGATACAATACGCAGGACCGGTAATCCCATCATCCGTCGCATACTCCCAATAAGAGCCCCCTAGTGTGTTCCCTGCCGTTGTCTGCAAATAGTTATATCTGCCATCCATGCTGATCGTAACCGTCTTGCTGTTCCCGTCTCCGATAGATTCTGCAAACACCGCTGCAGTAAATAACGAAGAGAGGATTGACAGCGTGATAAGCAGGCTGATTGTCCGTTTTCCTATCATTTTGTGTTTCATTATGCATTCTTCCTTTCCGTTTTTGGTAATAAAAAAAGCAGACCTGTAAAAAGTCTGCTTTTAGCTCTATTTATGTTTCCCTTATTTTGTACTGCCCGGAACGAGCAGTTCTTTGGCGAACATCGTTCTTGACGGGTTTTCGTCCTGTTTGGGATAGTTTGTTGAAAACAGCCAGGTATCTGATCTTGCGGTATCATAATTGCAGGCGTCAACAATTTCCCATTTTCCGTCTGCATATATTTCGTTCCATGCATGGTCATAATCCCGAATAGCCACGCAGGGAATACCGGCTCTTTGGCAAAGATACAAAAATGCGTTAGAATACGTTCCGCACGCTCCTTTTACCGTTGCAGCCGATGTGAAAATTTCATTGATTCCCGAAACTTCTGCCGCGTCATAGTCGATCCGGTCGCATACATCGTTTATGATCCGTTTCACCTTTTCCCGGTCGCTTAAATTTTGTATCTCTGTTAAAAATCCATCCGTTGCCCGGTTCGCAGGATCAAAAAAGGTATGAATCCGAACCTTGCAGATTCGGTAACCGGGATATTCATAATAATTTTCGATCCCCGGCTCATATCCAAATTCATACTGGTAATAGCTGTTGATATATGCAGCTACCGATTTCATAGCCGTTTCCGTTTTTCCCGGTGAATTCATGGTAAACTCATGGTCTACAAAATGCGCATAGCTGTAATTCGGGTTATATCCCTCTTCATTATTCCCGGCAAGGATGGTATCCCGGTCAACCATGGTTTGACGGATCGCATTGTATGCACCGCGGGTGTAGGTTTCATCAAATACCGCCGGATTGGCAGCCTGCGAAAAATCCTCCCGTGCCGCGTCATTCCCGTCAATAACTTTTTCCTGCGGCTGTGTTTGAGGCTGCTGCGCTTCTTCTGTGTACCGTTCATTGCTGTTTACCGATACGCTGTTTGTTTCCGGGTCATAGGTAACGCCGATGTCCAGCGCTTTGCCAATATCACGGAGGCGCACATAATTGTTGTCCGCAATGTTATAGGCGGTAAGGCTAACCTGTTCGCCGTTAATGTAGAATGGATTGTCGGACAAGACCGCCGTTATCCCTGCGGCAACCGCACCGCCGCCGCCAAATAGGACAGCGCCGCAAAGCATACCGATGACAAAATCCTGCTTTTTCATTTGATAAACCCTCCTTTTTATTCAATCGGCGCGCGCCTGTACGCACCATCTGTAACTGGACTGGTTCCGCACGCAGGTAATCAACGTGATGATATTATCGCTTGTCCCCTGCAGGTTGGTTGTATCATGGACAGATATTTTTTCGACGCTAAATACCCGATAGATGCGCGTACCTTTCTTTGTTGTAAGCTTAATCACATCTCCGTAATTTAGATGATGTATTTCGCCGAAATAATCATTGGTTCCACGGTTGTGGGCGGCTAAGCCTACATTCCCATTCCAGATAGAGGTTTCTTTGAAATGACCGACGCCTTTTGCCAGCACGGAATTCGTCGTACCTTCATAAATCCGCACCGACAAGTCCAGTTCCGGTATTTGCAGCGTCCCGATATGCCCGGCAGAGTAATACATACTGCTTGTCACATCGGTAAACGCTTCTTCTTCGTAGTAATAATCTTCATCCGGTCTGGTAAGCTGCGGCGGTGTGATAACCGAAGTCCCATAAGCTGTCGTGACATTGCCTGACGGCTGATTGCTGGAGACTGTAACTGTTGGCTGGCCGCTTTCGGCTGTTACATTGCCGGTAATCACCTGCCCGGTTGCCTGATCTATATAGTTAGAGGCAAGGTTTGGCGTCAGCGGCGAGCCGCTGCCCCGTAAGTTAGCGGTAGGGCTGCCAAATTCCGGCGGAATCAGCGCGCTGTTTTTGCTCTTATCCACGGCGGCGGGATTAACATTGTCTCCGAAAGCCATAGTCTGTACAGAGGTAGGTTTTCCAAAAATCCCTGTGTCCGGTGCCGCCACCGTATATTCCGCCGCCAGCACATTTCCTGATAAACACATCATAGCAAATATTCCCGTCATCGTCAATATTCCAATTCTTTTCATTTAATATCCCTTCTTTCTTTTTCTAATCAGCCGATATGCGCCATAGCCGCCTCCGCCAAGAGCTGCGGCTGCAATGAGCCAGATCCACCACCAGCTCCAAAATCCCCTTTGCGGTTCCGGTTCCGGCGCAGGTTTTGGCTCGCCTATAAACTTTGCCGTATAAGTCGTTGTTTCATTTACCATTTTCTTCACTTTCCCTTTGTAATATGCCGCTGCCGTATAACCTGTTGCATAAGTCCGTGTCGCGGTTCCGGTATAAGTGGCGTTTGCGCTGTAGCGTACCGCAAGTTCCTGCCCGTCAATGTTTTCCGCCGCACTGGTCTGCCACTTGATTCCCGTCAGGTTCAGCGTATTCCCATCTTGGTTAATGGTCTTTGGAACCAGTGATGTATCCGCGTCCACCAGATTGGGATAGGTCCTGCTTTCATTGATCTGGTAAGTTTCTGTGCCATACCCTGCCGCGCTGACGCTTAGTGTGGTATAATCAAATTGCAGGATGCCGGCATAGCCGTCTTCCGTAGATACTTCCATCGTTGGGGCAAATTTTGCAATGACTGCCTGCGTATTGTCGGTATCAGTATGAATTGTTTTCTGCTGGCTGTATTCTTTCACCTCTTCTTTGGAATTGTCCTGCGCGGTTATCTCTGCAAACCGGAAACAAATTTCATTCTCCTCAAAATCCTCTCTGGGTACCAAGTCCCCGCTTTGGTTATTTGGCAGGACATAGATTTTTTCCAATATAGGCGTCCCGTCCTCTGCGGTACTGCGGCGGATTTCCAGCGGTTCCGGCGGCGCCGTTATTACCGGGATCTCTTCCGCGAACACAAAATTGGGAACAAGCAGCGCCCCTGCAAGCAAAACTGCCGCTTTTTTCAGTATTTTTACCATTTTCTCTTTCAACTCCTTTTCCGTAAATTAAAGTGGATATTCTTAGGTTCCGTTACTTCCCTCCTTAAGCAGCCTGTCAATACGCGCTTCTATTTCCTTATCATTGCGCGCATAAACAGCATATTTTGTTTTTAATTTTTCCGGCAGCGTGTCAAACAGGAAAATCCATGAATCGTCCACCTCTTTTTTCCAGCGCTTTTCATGCCAGAAATATTTTACTTTTCCCACATGCCACGGGTCAGAAAATCCCATACAAATTTTTAAGTCGCACCCCTTAAAACATGTTTCTCGCCCCAAGGTAAAGGATGGTTCTGTGGTAATTAATTTCCCTTTCGGCGTAAGCAGGAAAGGCGCGCCAAAATCAAATATAACCGCGCCGCTTGTCCTGCACACCCGTTCTACATCGATTCCGGCATGGACCAGATAGGTAACCTTTTTCCCTTTGGCAAAACGCAGGCTCCCGGTTTCCGTGAAATCAACGACTTTTACCGGCATGTCCTGCGATAAAGCAACATAATTGGATATTGCAACCGCCATATTCGTCACGCCGCAGCCGTGGGTTAAGCCGATAATACCGATTTTTACGCATTTGTTTTCTTTTGGCTGCGGCGGGGTTTCCTCCGGTTCATCATAAGCGTTTACCTGGCAGTCATAGAGAAATCCTTTCTTCATAACCTCTGCAAAATATGCGGCGTCAATCCCCGCACCCTCATAAAGGATGTCCGAGATCCCGTACACCTCTTTATACTCCCGGATTTGTTCTTCGATGTACTGGTTCCGGTAACCGGGAAACAGGATAATGATGCGGATATTCGGTTCTGCAATCCGGATGGTATCAAACAATTCACTTTTCTCATAAGTTTCCATTCGTGTTTCCCCTAAGATCACAACATCCACCGTTGTATCAATCGCACTGAAACCTTCTAAAAATTCTTCCGCACTTTGAAAATCCTCCCGGACAAACCGGATATTCTGCCTCGCACATTCTACCTCCAGAATATCCTGCTTATGCTGGTCGCCAAACAGCGTTACCACATGGATCATGTCACAACACCAGCTCCTTTCTGAAGTTCTCTACGACAGCTCCATTTTCATCAGAAATAAAATTTAAAATTTTCAAAGCGTGTTCCAGCGCCTTCTCCGTATCCTTTTTCCCCTTTTTGTAAAAGGCGTGCAGGAGGACAATATCATCGTCATGTTCACAAAAAATAATCCGGATGATCATGCTGCCTAACTTGGTGCGGATTTCATACATCCGCCTATACTTTTCAATCGAAAAGTGTTTGATATGCGGCTCACAAAACGGGGTCTTTTCATCTGCCAGTAAACGCATTTGAAATGCGAATTTATTTTTAATTTTTGGGGCGGCCTTCTGAAAAAATATTTCTACCGGGCATACAGCACCGTCAAAATATGTATAGATATTTCTCATTGGCATTCTCCTCTCTCAGTATTTTTCGAGAAACTGCAAAATTGCACGTTTCATTTCATCCTTATCTCTAAATTTCTTTTGATACTGCTGAAATTCCGGATACCAAACCGTTTTCTCCCCTTTCTGTCCCTCCGGCAATGAAGCCAGCACTGCCTGTAAAGTTTCCGATGTCAATTCCCCCTGCTGGCTTTGCTGCCGCAAGGCCGCAGCCTGTTTCCTGTCGATTCTGCCCTCTTTTTCTACATACACCTGCTGATACACCAGCATCTGTTCCCGCTTAGAAAGATAGGATAATTCCGCCGCTGCTTTGGTAGAGAGTTTTTTCAAATCCAGCAGTTCCATGAGCGGTTCCACCAGATAATGAAAGCGCAGATACAGGTACAGCTTGGACTTAGAAACCGTAAATTCTTCCTCTAGCTGCCGGTAGATGAGGTCGTCCGAATTCCACCCGGTGGAATTTTCGCGTTTTTGCTTTTTCAGTTCATCATGCCGCAGCTGATAGGCCCGTGCAATTTCCGATGGATAAAACTTGCGTCTCGCGTCAAAATTGGTCTTTAGGACAATCCGGCTGGCCAGCTCATCATCTGCCTGCAGAATAACTGCCTTTATGGTTGTCCGCCCACACCGCTTTACCGCTGCGGTGCGCTTATGCCCGGCAAGGATTTCGTAAAATCCCTCCTGCTTTGCCGGACGGACAAGGATCGGCTGGAAAACGCCGTTTTCCTGTATACCCAATGCAAAGGCTTCAAAGTCCGCATGGTTCTCCACCCGGAACGGATGTCTGGCATATGTCAGCAGGCGGCTGACCGGCAATTCCACAATATCCCCTTCCTGCATCGTAAGCCCAAACAGCTCCGCCATATCACCTAATACTGTGTTTTCCGTCTGTTCTACCCTCTGTGCAAGCGCTTCTTTCACCGTCATTTGCCATCAACTCCTTTGCAATATGGATATACCCCTGTGCCACCGGATGGTTTGGCTCTAAGTCAATGATACTTTTCCCGTGCAGCGTCTGCTCCGCCGCTTTGATAGAATAGGGAATACAATCGTCAAATACCCGGATACTGCCGCCATAAGTATCTTTGATCAGTTTTCGAATTTCTTTACTGAGGTTTGTCCGGCTTTGATACATGGTGAGAAAAATTCCGGCAATTTCAAGCCCGGGATTTAACTTTAGCTTTACCAGCCGGATGGTATCTACCATATTCCGCAGGCTTTCAAAGCAAAGGTAATGTGCTTCCACAGGAATCAGCGTAAAGTCAGACGCCACCAAAGCGTTTTTTACAATCACACCCAGCGACGGAGGACAGTCTATAAAGATGTAGTCGTACTGATCCCGCATCTGATCCGAAATGGATTTCAAAATACTTTCCCGGCACATAGCGTTCATCAATGCGGGATCTAACGTGGCCAGCAGTGAATTGGACGGCAGAATATCTACACCGTCTCGCGGTACAATACAATCTGCAATTTCCTGCTTAGATACCTCACCGGTAATTGCCTTTGACATCAAATGCGCCAAGGAATATTGCAAGGCGTCCGGCTGCATCCCCATTGCTGCGGCAATGTTCCCTTGACTGTCTGTGTCAATGATGAGGATACGCTTCCCTTCCTTTGCCATTGCCGCTGCCAGATTGATGGTAGATACCGTTTTCGCAACGCCGCCTTTTAAATTTACCAGACTGATCACACTCATATTTCTTCAATCCTTTCCATGCATCGATATTTTCTTTTTGGACTGCTTTTCTGACCATTTTTCAAGCAGCGCAAACACAACATTCTCCATCTGCTCTTTGGTATACTCCTTTGGGAAATACTTTCTGATCATATTTTCTTTCAACGTCAAGCTGAGATTTTTTGTTGTGCGCTCTTTCAAAATGGATTCTATTGCTGCCATGTCAATCTTCCCATCACGGGAAAGCCGGCGTATTTCCACAGCCTGTTTTATGGAAACTGAAATTTCATCGTGCCCGATTATTTCTACAATATCGGACTGCGCCTTTGTTCCCAGATACGAAAGCTCTACCGCAGCGTTGACCGGTACTTTTTTAGTATCTACCAAGTCGAGCAGCGGATAAATAAGGTTTGTCAAACGGATATACCGATGGATCTGATTCCGGCTTTCCCGGATTTCCTTTGCAATCATTTCATCTGTTCTGAACTTCGTCCCAATTTGGGACGAAGTTAAATCGGTACGCAGTCCCTGCCGCTTCATCGCCTCCAACCGCATCCGATAGGCATAAGCCTTCTCGCTCGGAAGTAAATTTTCCCTTTGAATATTACTCTCAACAAGAAAAATAACGGCCATATCGTCGTTTAACTGCAGTATTTTTGCCGGCACTTTGTCCATTCCGGCAATTTCACAAGCCCTTACCCGCCTGTGGCCTGAAAGTATCTCATAACCCCCTTCCGGATGTGGCCGTACAGCGATCGGTGTCAGCACGCCCATGCTTTTCACGCTTTCCGCCAGTTCATACATTCCCTCATTCAGCACCACCTGAAACGGATGATTTTTAAACGGGCGCAGCTGGTCGATCGGAATTTTTTCTGTTTTTTCTTCTAAATGCTTGCTTCGTATCATTTGTTTTTCCCTCATGCATTTTTCCGCCTCTTTTCTGTATGCGCAGGCCTTTTTTTGATATGAAAAAAGGCCCACATTCTTTCAAAGAATAGTGGGCCTGTAAATCACAGCGTTTCACATTGCATAGAAGCATTTTGCATAATTGCGGTGGACTGTGCCGCATGTCAGCCGCTTCTTTACAAAATAAAAGAAGCTGTGAAATACAGGATTTCACAACTTCCCAGATTGGCTCCCCGAGTTGGGCTCGAACCAACGACCCTGCGGTTAACAGCCGCATGCTCTACCGACTGAGCTATCGAGGACTATATAAGATTTTTTAGGTTGTTTTCCTTACGTTCGCTCTACCGACTGAGCTATCGAGGAATATATAAAATTATAACCTTTTTCTGCGCGATAGCGCAATAGGCGAAACTCTCGTTTCGCCTATCTCGCGCGTT
>CASGBM010000071.1 GCA_949299615.1 uncultured Eubacteriales bacterium
TTTCTCCTCGTTTTTCTTCGAAAAACACTTTACGTCTGTATTTAGGGGCAAACACTATATGATACTTGCAATCCCATTTTGTATGTGCTAAACTATTTACGTCTATGGTTTCTTTTTTCATAGATAAAATCCTCCTATGTGCTTTTATTTTCGACTGGCAGGTCGATTTTATTATAGCACATAGGAGGATTTTTTCTCACCGGTTAACCTCTCTTGAACCACGCGACTATCGCGTGGTTTTCGTTATACAAAAAAACCGATTCTGCAAACAGCAGAACCGGTATACCATCATAAAAACAATTTATTTTTCATTTCCGTAAAACGATCGCATAGGCTTTAAATCTTTTCCATTAAAAACACGTTCAGAATAATTTTTTGTAATCTTTATTACATATGGCGACAACAACAAGACGCCGATTAAATTCGGTATCGCCATCAGACCATTAAAGGTGTCTGACAAGTCCCATACAAGCTGCACACTCGACATTGCCCCGACCAAAACAACCATAACAAAAAGAAACTTGTAATATGGAACCGCTTTTTTTCCGGCTAAGTACTCCGTTGCCCTCTGCCCGTAAAAAGACCAGCCGAGCACGGTAGAAAACGCAAACAGCAAAATAGCAACAGACATAAACACCGACCCAAAAACGCCAAATCCTTTTTGAAATGCAGCCATCGTCATCTGGGAACCCTCAAGACTCCCATCAATGGGTATTCCGGAAGTTAAAATGACCAAAGCTGTCAAAGTGCAGATAATAATCGTGTCCACAAATACCTCAAAAATGCCCCAAATTCCTTGTCTGACCGGTTCTTTCACATCTGAAGAGGTATGCACCATAACCGCCGAACCTAAACCAGCTTCATTTGAAAACACCCCGCGCGCCAAACCAAAGCGGATTGCCTGTGCCATCACAAAGCCAAAAACTCCTCCGCCTACTGATTCTAAGCTAAATGCCTCTGTTACAATAGAGTAAAAAGCAGACGGTATGCTTTTATAATTAACAGCGATTAATGCAAAGGCGCCTAAAATATATAAAATTGCCATAAACGGAACTAATTTTTCCGTAACGGAAGCAATCCGTTTCAGCCCGCCAATAACGATAAACCCTACCAGCAAAGCCAAAACGACTCCTGTAATGTAGGTTGGAACATGTAAGGAAGTATTTAATGCAGTAGAAATGGAATTGATTTGCGCAATGTTTCCAATGCCAAAAGAGGCAAACAAACAAAAGACAGCAAAAACAACTGCCAGCCATTTCGCGTGCAGTCCATATTGGAGATACATCATTGGACCGCCCTCCCACTCACCGTGCCGGTCCTTTTTGCGAAAGTAAATGCCTAAAACATTTTCCGAATAACTGGTCATCATACCAAAAAAAGCGGAAACCCACATCCAAAACACAGCACCGGGACCGCCGGCAGTAATTGCTGTGGCGACACCGACAATATTCCCGGTACCAATAGTTGCTGCAAGAGCCGTGGATAGTGCTTGAAATTGCGAAATGGATTTGTGGTCTTTTGTTTTCGTTACCTTCTTATCTTGAAATATTGCAAATATTGTTTGTTTTAATACAAAAGGGAATTTCCGAAGCTGGAAAAAACGTGTCCGTATGCTCATATAAACGCCGGTTAAAAGCAATAGCGCAAGCATAGGCGGTCCCCACACAAAATTATTTACAGACTGATTTATCCATTCGATAAAATGATATATACTTTCCACACTGTTCCTCCAGATTGTTCAAATTCAATAAAAACCATAAATGATTATAACAAATGATTTGAAAGAAAACAAGCATTTTATATGTGATTTAAAAATAAATATTCCCATAAAAGAAAGATCTCCGCACCGATTATAATTTCAAGTGCGGAGACGCAAAAATGATACTATTTTTAATGTAGTGCTTTGAACCAATATTCCATTTATTGTTTTTTAAACCAAATGCTAAAAAATTCCTTGATATAATCTAAAATTCCTTTTGGCGGTTCCACATAACGAATATCAGATCCTGCCCTCAATTCAATTTCACATACCATGGACTCTTCGTAATAAATTTTCAGTCTTCCAAGCGTTGTGCCAATTCGGACCGGGGCTGGTATTTCACCCGGAATATCATATTCAAGCCTAATTTTTTCTAATCCATCCTGCTCCTGGAACGGCAAATAAAACTCTCCGTCTGACAAAAGTTCTATTTCCTGTGCGTCTCCGTTTTTTACCGGTACTGTTTTAATTACCATATCTTTTAATACAAGCGGTTTGGCGGTGTAATTTTCAAACGCGTAATTGAGCATATTTATATGATCGTTCCAATCGTCAGGGGCATTCAGTGTTACTGCGATTACCTGAAAATGATTTCGCGTTGCTGCAGAAACCAGGCAGCGGCCTGTTTTTTTCGTATACCCCGTTTTTACGCCGTCACAGCCCGAATACAGCGAAAGCAGCTTATTATGATTGGAAAGAGACCTGGGAAAACTTTCATCCAGGTTTTGAATCGTTTTTTGCTTTGTTGCAACAATTTCGGCAAAGTTTTTGTTTCTCAATGCCTCACGGGTGATCAATGCCAAATCATAAGCCGTTGTATAGTGTCCCTCCTCATCCAAGCCATTTGGATTTTTAAACTGTGTATTGTTCGCACCGATAGAAGCTGCTTTTTCATTCATCATTTCCGCGAATCTTTCTACACTGCCTCCAATATGTTCTGCTATCGCAATTGCCGCGTCATTGCCTGACTCCAGCATCAAACCGTATAATAAATTTTGAAGTGTAATTTTTTCTCCCGCTTTTAAATATATGCTTGACCCTTCTGTACCAGCAGCATTTGCGCTCACGGTTACAACATCATCCATATTTCTATTTTCCAGGGCAACCAGCGCTGTCATAATTTTTGTTGTGCTCGCCATTGAGTGCCTGGCATATGCATTTTTTTCATATAAAACTTTGCCTGAAAGGCTGTCAATTAAACATGCATACTGTGCTGAGACACCCAGTGCATGTGTCGGTTTTACAGGAATAAAAATCAGGCTGAGCAATATAAAAATACAAACCACATTCTTTTTTTTCATCATTTTGCCTCCATTGGGATAAACCTTCCGTTCTTTTTTATTATATGTGTCTCATTTTTGAATTATTTGTGAAAGAATATGGAATCTTTTTCTTTTTATGTTTAAAAAATAGGAAATTCGGGTATAAAAGATATACAAGGGAATTTATTTTTCTTGTTTCGATAATACATACACAAGGAGTGGTGTAACATGAAAATTACAATGACCGGAAAACAGATCGAATTAACACCTGCATTAAAAGCTCGAATTGAAGACAGATTTTCAAAACTCGACCGGTATTTTCATAAAGAAACGGAGGCGCATGTTACTTTAAGTGTTCAAAGAGAAAAACAAGTCGTAGAAGCTACTGTATACTCCGGAGGTCTGATTGTCCGTGTGGAAGAGTCCACAGACGATATGTATGTCTCCATTGACACTGCCGTCGATGTCTTAGAACGTCAGCTTCGTAAGCATAAAACACGGATAGAGAAAAAATTAAAGAAAGATACCTTTGAAGCTGCTGCTTTGATGGATATACCGTTTCCAGAAGTGGTTGAGGAAGAAGAAGAATTTAAAATTGCCCGTGTAAAACGCTTTACTGTAAAACCTATGAGCCCGGAAGAAGCAATTTTACAAATGGATCTTTTAGGACATCAGTTTTTTGTCTTTACGAATGCGGAAAGCGGTGCTCCTAATGTCGTATATAAGAGAAAGCACGGAACCTATGGTTTAATCGAACTGGAGTAAAACGCAAAAGACAGAAGTTTACAAAAAGCGCGCCGATTGCCGGCGCGCTTTTTGTAAAAACTCAAACGGCTGTACCTTTTGCTTTCCCCTGTGCCGGGTGATTGACAAATTTTATGCTTTTCGTTATAATAATGGCGGTAGAAAGGTTGTGAAAATTATGGAAAAAAAGTCCATTCAAAATATAACGGTAAACAAAAAAGCTCGCCACGATTATTTTATTGACGAAACCATGGAAGCTGGTATTGAACTGTTTGGGACAGAAGTTAAATCCCTGCGCCAAGGCGCGGTCAATTTAAAGGATAGCTATATATCCCTGCGAACGGGTGAAGCTTTTGTAAAAGGTATGCACATCAGTCCATATGAACAGGGAAATATTTTTAATAAAGACCCCCTGCGCGACCGCAAATTACTTTTACACCGAAGGGAAATTAACCGTTTAATTGGCATTGTCAAACAGCAAGGAGTCTCTATTATCCCCTTATCTCTTTATTTTAAAGGCAGTATTGTCAAAATGGAAATTGGGGTTGCACGAGGTAAGAAGCTGTATGACAAACGGGACGATCTTGCAAAAAGAGAGGCAAAACGCAATATGGACCGCGCTTTAAAAGAGCGGAATCATTAAAGGCCCTGTGGCATAAAACGATTATGCCGCAGGGCCTTTTTAAAAATCAGATTTAAAAAAAGTTTTTTCTGAGTTATCCACACGAGCTGCGTTTTTGGTGAATTTTTCTTGCCCAATATACAAACGGGGTGTCTAAAAGGCTGGTTACGATAAAAATTATATAACTGGATGCGACAATTGACAGAAGCGTTGAAAAATTATAGGTTCCGGCAAATGCGCCAACCGTAAATAATACGGTATTAAAAAATTGAGATATTAAGGTGGAACCATTATTTCTAAGCCACAGAAAACGCGTTCTGTCACCAAACTTTTCTGTTGTCCAGTCCCACCATTTATGATACGCCCAAACGTCAAATTTTTGCGTTATGGCATAGACAGCCAGGCTGACTATGATAATTCTAGGGATGCCGGAAAACAACGCTTGCACAGCCGGAAATACGCTGTCTGATGCACTTGGCGTGTACCAAAGCCATGTCTGGGAAAGAAAAACAAATGTTGCAGAAGCAGCAATTCCAATATTTACCGCTTTCTGAGACGTTTTTTTCCCTTCCGTCTCGCTAAGTATATCCGTTACTAAAAATGTCGCGGCATATAGGATATTTCCAAGCGTCTGCTCCATGCCAAAGGCTTCGATCACAATCATAACTTCAATATTGGCGGCAATCGTTACCAAAACGGAAAAACACATCAGCCCTTTTACACCGAATAATCGATACCAAAGGATCACCAATGTATAAACGGAAAATAAAACAAGAATTAAAACAAGTTCGTTTGGCATAAATTTTTCTCCTCTTTCTTCTCTCCCCCAACTCCAAAATCCGTATTTTCCAAAAGAATATCCACTCTTTCGTTTTTGACATAACGAGGGTAAATCTTTTCAAGAAAAATCTGGATCACATCAGGATCCGGCAAAATGGCAGCCGAATTTTTCTGCATAATATTAACGCATACACGTTCAAAATAAGAAAGTCCAATTTCTATATCCCGCTCCATCGACTTTTCTGTCTGACCCGGCAAACCAAAAAGAAGACATACTTCATCGAAATACTCCGCTAATGCTTTTGGACTGGCATTGCCGATTCCTTTGCCCAAATAACTTTCCCGAAACAAATCATCAAAGGTTTCTATCCCTGACTTGATTTTAACACAAATTCCCTTTTTATCCATTCGTGCTCTCAGCGGAGCAACGGCATCACGAAAATGATAATGACATTCAAAATGCAGTTCTGTTATCCCTTTTTTTATACAAATGTCTTCAATATCCTGCATCGTTTGGTTCGGGAGCTCTGGAAAGCTGCCGGAATTAATGACTTCAAGCTTGTGAAAACGGCCGGTTACGCGGGACAGTACCTCTTTATTTAATTGAATATTTTCATTTTCATTTGCCGAAGCATCCAAATGATAATCACAAAACCGGCAACGTCTCCAACGGCAGCCGCTGCCGCGCAGTAAAACGATTTCCCTCCTATTTTTTTCTAATATTTCTGAATATCTCTCCATAAAAAAATCCTTTCATCTTACAGACAAACCTCCGAAGACAAAAGGAAACAAGCGTATTCTCAAACATAGAATACGCACAGGGCCTAGTTTTGTTTTAAGACAGGAGGTTTTCGAACTGTCTGTATTTTTTTGTTATATTATATCTCAAATCCGCACTAAATGCAAGGAGGGACACACATTTTTTTTGAATTTACAAGAGTTCCGCTGTTACTATAAATCCATCTGCATTATTTCCCGAAACTGTGTACTTCCCATGCTTCGGTACAGGCACCATTGTAATATCCGAATCGGCTTTCACATAATAAACCTCATATTTTTTTCCGTCAAAATCTTCAATCTTCAAATGCTTTCGCTGATAAGGGTAGGATTTGAGCAATTCTATGTATTCTTCCAGACACAGGTTTTGTTGTTTCATAAAAAATGCATGTGGTTTGCCAATATAGCGAAAATGCCAGGACTCGCCCGCAATTCCTGTTAAATTTTCTTTTGCCGCATCATAACGAAGTATAAAGCCATATTCGTGTGCGTGTTCACAAATCCAACGATATTTCCAGCTGCCGGTAAAGGTGCTGCTGACACCGTTAGAATAAATCCCAAAGTCTAATGCATAGCCGGAATGGTGCTCACTATATCCAGGGCGGGCAACCCAGCGCACAGCTTCTTTTTCATCGGTCTGCTCTACTTTTTCATCAAATAATTCCTGCTGTAATTCTTCATCGCGGAAAGCGCTGGTAATATTAACGTCACAAATTCCGGTTTTTTGTTTAAATCCGCTCAGCATGTTATTTAATGCCTCAATGGTAGACTGATTTGCCATTATTTTAGTATCTTTTACTTGATAATCGTCATTTTTTAAATCATATATTGCCACCATTTTGTCCATTTCCATCATTTTGCACGCATAGTATTGGTTTACTAAAATTAATTCTCCCTGATAAATTTTGCTGTTTTCCATCTCTAAAGACTCGTAATCTTTTGGTGAAAACTCTGTGTACTCCTCCAGCTCTTCCGGCATAAAATCAGAAGCATAGGTGACAATTACAACAATGGCTGCAATGATCGTAAGGGATAAAACAAAGATCCCGGAATGATTCTTTTTTTTCATGATATCCTCCCCTTTTTTCTTTTGTTTGATATTATAATCATAACACGGATTTTGAAAAAGTTTATAAACCCTGCCTTACTTTCCCATTAACAAACTCTTAAAAAATTCTTATTTTATAAAAATAGCAAAATGTTTAAAATTATTTCAGAAAAACTGGTATAAAGAATACAAGCATCAAATATACATATATTGAAAATGCGGAAACTAATAAAAGGAGGCACACACATTGGAAGGATACAATATATATGCAGATATCGCAGAAAGGACGCAAGGCGATATTTATGTTGGCGTGGTCGGTCCTGTCCGAACAGGAAAATCAACTTTTATTAAAAAATTTATGGACCTTTTAGTCATCCCCAACATAGATAACGCATACTCCCAGGAACGCGCCAAAGATGAATTGCCGCAAAGCGCCGGCGGAAAAACCATTATGACTACAGAACCCAAATTCATTCCAAACGAGGCGGTAGAAATTTCGCTCGGCAGTAATTCCGCAGCTAAAATGAAAGTACGGATGATTGACTGCGTTGGATATATCGTAGACGGCGCACAGGGGCACGTAGAAGATGATGCTCCGCGCATGGTCAACACCCCCTGGTCTAAAGACCCAATTCCGTTTGGAGAAGCCGCTGAAATCGGGACTAAAAAAGTAATCCGCGAACATTCCACCATTGGCCTTGTAATTACAACTGACGGAAGCGTGACCGATATTGCACGAGAAGAATATGTCGACGCAGAAGCACGGGTCATCCATGAGCTAAAAGAAATTAACAAGCCATTTGTAATCTTGCTTAACACACGTTATCCGGATAAGCCGGAGACGGAAGATTTGAGACAATATCTGCAGGCACAGTATGGTGTACCTGTCCTTACGGTAGACTGCGCAAATTTGACGGAAGAAGAGATCAACCACATTATGGAAAAAGTGCTGTTCCAGTTCCCGGTAAAAGAAATCGGGATTCACACGCCAAAATGGATTGATGCGTTAGATGACAGTCACTGGCTGAAAAAAGGAATCTATGACGGAATCTTATCATCCATTCACGACGTATACCGCATTTGTGATATTGAAAATATACTTGCCCGCATTTGTGAATATGATTTTATTCAAGAGGCAGAAATCACTCAAATTGATCTGGGCAAAGGAACCGCATCCATTCAGATTGTCACGCCCGGTAACCTATTCTATCAGGTTGTAAAAGAAACCTCCGGTTTTGATATTGATGGCGATGACAAACTGATTACACTGTTAAATGAAATGGCATCGGTCAAAAAAGAATATGATAAAATTTCTTTTGCGCTTCACGAAGTACAGCAAAAAGGCTATGGGATTGTAACACCGACGATAGATGAACTGCGCCTGGAAGAACCGGAAATTGTGCGGCAGGGAAACCGTTTTGGTGTAAAACTAAAGGCCTCTGCTCCGTCCATTCATATGATCCGGGCGGATATTGAAACCGAGGTTAGCCCCATTGTGGGAACGGAAAAGCAATCCGAAGAGCTGGTGCACTATTTGCTTCAGGAGTTTGAAACTGACCCAAAAAAAATTTGGGAATCAAATATTTTTGGTAAATCGCTGCATGAACTTGTAAATGAAGGACTACATAACAAATTGTATCGCATGCCGGATGAAGCGCAGTTTAAGCTTCAGGAGACGCTGCAAAAAATTATTAACGAAGGCAGCGGCGGATTGATTTGTATTATATTATAATGTTGTAAAACACGGAGGCATGACCTATGGTCCTGCCTCCGTGTTTTATGCTCATAACGCATTTTTCCGCCTTGAATTCTGAATAATTTATTAAATAGTTACAAAAGGCTTGCAATTATTCCCGTTTTCATATAAAATATTACTATTACTTTATATTGACGTGAGAACACTGTATGTGTGGAAAGCGAGGTTGTAAAAATGACAGATAAAACAAAAAATGAAGTTATTTCCAAATACCGTGACTTAGCCGTTGAGCACGGAGTCATAGACTCTGAATTGTATACGAAATATGAAGTAAAGCGCGGTCTCCGTGACATCAGCGGAAAAGGTGTTCTCGCTGGCTTAACCGAAATATCAGAAGTTCGCTCATACACCATTGTTGACAACGATATGATCCCATGCGACGGGCAGCTTTTTTACCGGGGGATAAACATTAAAGACATTGTCGATGGATTTATTCAAGAAAACCGTTATGGGTTTGAAGAAACCTGTTATCTTCTGATGTTTGGAAAGCTGCCAAATGAGAAAGAATACAACGAATTTCGGGAATTACTGTCAAGTTATTTAGAATTGCCTGACGAATTTGTCAGAGACACCATTATGAGCGCCCCCAGCAGGGACATGATGAACGCATTGGCAAAAGGCGTGCTCACTCTCTATTCCTATGATGATAATGCCGATGATATTTCGATTGAAAATGTCATTCGTCAGTCCATTCAACTCATTGCACAAATGCCGCTGATTGCTGTATACAGCTACCGTGCATATTCTCATTATTACAAGAAAAAAAGCCTGGTGATCCGTCAGCCTAAACCTGAGTTGTCCACCGCTGAAAATATTTTGCGTATGCTGCGTAAAGATAATCAATTCACACAGCTGGAAGCACGGATACTGGATCTTGCCCTTGTGCTTCATGCGGAACACGGCGGCGGCAACAACTCATCCTTTACCACCCATGTGGTCACCTCCTCCGGCACGGATACATATTCTTCAGTTGTGGCTTCACTCAGTTCGCTAAAAGGCCCTAGACACGGCGGCGCGAATATCAAAGTAGTCAAAATGTTTGAAGACATAAAGGAAAATGTTCACGATTGGAATAACGATGATGAAATTAGTGCATATCTTGCAAAAATATTAAATAAAGAGGCTTTTGACCACTCTGGACTGATTTATGGAATAGGTCATGCTGTTTATTCCCTTTCGGATCCTAGAGCAGTTATATTTAAAAATTACGTCAAAAAACTGGCAGAAACAAAAGGTATGGAAGATGAATATACCCTCTACTCCAACGTGGAGCGCTTAGCCCCGCAAGTGATTGCAAATGTAAGAAAAATGTATAAAGGCGTCAGTGCCAACGTTGATTTTTATTCCGGTTTCGTATACCGCATGTTAAATCTTCCGCAAGAGCTATATACTCCGCTGTTTGCCATCTCCAGAATTGCAGGCTGGAGCGCGCACCGAATTGAAGAGATTGCAAACGCAGGAAAAATCATCCGTCCTGCATATAAATCCGTTTCTAAATACCATGAATATGAAAAATTATCCGATCGAAAATAGTTTGAAAAAAAGATTGTTTTATAACTAAAAGAGCCGGCACAAAGCGTGCCGGCTCTTTTATTTAAATGATTAATTAATGTCTACTGAACAAATGGTTTTGCGAAACCATTTGTGTGAAATTTACAATTTCACACCTAAAAACAGCATTAAAATGCTATTTTTAGGTT
>CASGBM010000072.1 GCA_949299615.1 uncultured Eubacteriales bacterium
GCGGAGAGCGCCGTGCGAACGAAAGCCCTTGTTTTCAAGCGAAAACTCTTGAAAAGAGGTTTCGACTTGAAGCGTGTCGACTTTATCGACACGCTGAAGCAGCCGGCGCTAAAGCGCCGGCTGCTGGTCTCATTGCAGCATGACTGTCTGGTCCCCGATGGTTATGCTGTAAATGGTATCCACATCCATAATTTCATTAAATACATAACCAATATTTGTAATCCCCTGCCGCGTGTTCCCAGTCAAGTTATTTGCAAACATGCCAAAGGCATTTCGATTTCGATCCGTTTTGTTAGAATAGGAGCATCGTGTTCCATCTTTAAATTGTATGTCAACCGTTGCGTTTTGTATGTCATCCCCTTCAGCGGTAATCCAAACGGAAATCGGCGACACATCAACCGTTTTTAATATATTGTCATTGGAACCATTCAAATCCAGTTTTTTGTCCACCACAAAACTCTTTCCGGTATCGCGATAGGCAAAATCCCATCTAACAGAGATTGCAAAATCTCCCTTTTCCGCTTTTTGTGCATATGTCCCGCCGATCATTTCATCCGATGAACTGTCTGTCATGGATACAAACCGGTTGTGGGCCACAGTCAAAGTAATCGGCTGGTTTTCATATAGGTTTCCTCCAGTCCCCATATATTCAAACATTGTAATTTTATTTTTTTCTGTGTTTAATATTTCTCTCCTCCCAACTCCAACCAACATATTATTTTCATCTATTATGCCAAAAGAAATGCTGATCCCCCGTGTCATATCTTTGACATACTCCTGCGCCTCCTGCGGGTCTAACTCCTTGCCTGCGGGCAAAAGGAGCTCATAAAGAACGTAAATCCCATGACGGTCTGCCAGTGTGTTCAAGACATTTACCGTGTATCCATTGTCCGAACCCGTTGCCATGGGTGTGTCGACAGCATTTTCCACCATCTTCAATTGTTCCTCGGTAGGATAATGAAAATATTCGAGCAATTTTTCATGCCAGCCGAAAGACGCCGCCACGGCAGAAATTCCCGCTGCGCACAGCAAAACCGCCGCAGCCAAAACAGGGCGGAAATACCTTTTTGTGCGCACATTTTTGGCACATTTATCCTGACGGATCAAAAAATATACTTTTTTTGTAATTTCTTCTATGTTCGCTACCTTTACATCTTTTTCAAAACACAATTCTTTTTTCAGCCGATCCAGTCGTTGATTCATCCCAAAGCCCCCCTTCTTTGCTGATCCTATTTTTTAATTTTTGTTTTCCGCGCAATAATTTTGACTTTACCGTTGAAAGATTCAAATCCATCCGCCTGGCAATCGTCTTCAAAGCTTCCTCGTAATAATAATACCGGATAAAAATTTCACTGTCCGGTTCTCCAAGAGAGAGGATCAGACGAAGCAGGCTTTGGCTGGTGTCTTTCCTCATGATTTCCTCCTGCGGACCATCGTTTGCACAAAAAACCGTGTCGTCCAGTTCTAGATCTGTTTTTATGGTTCGCAATTTATTCATCGCGGTATTTCTTGCAACTGCGCCGAGGTAAGCACGGATACATCCTTTTTCCTCGCAAATTTTGTCAGCGTGTATCCACAGCTTAAAAAATGTGTCTGCTATCACTTCCTCCATATCTTCTGCCGGCGCCAAATCGCCAATTGTCCGATATATGATTGTGCTGACATAAGGGGTGTACTGCTTTATTGCGTCCTCTAAACTATTTCTTTTTCTCTGCTGCAAACGTTGCAAAAGCTTGCTCTCGTCCTGCGTCACTGGTCCACCCCCTTTTTTATTCCCCAAATCTTTTGTCCTTCAATAGGATATACACAAAAATAACAAAAAAAGTTGCATAATGCAAAGATTTTTTAACCGTTAAAAAGCAAAAAGCCTGAACAGAATTTTCCGCTCAGGCTTTCAAAAAACAATTGCAGTTATTTTTTATCGAATTTCAATTTGGCATATTTTCATCGCTGCAAGCGCATTGGTATGGCTTTCCGGCGTTACACCGGCGCAGCAAGCGCTGTCCACGCAGATACTTACCTCTGGGAGAAAGGCCTTCCACAAAAGTGCATTTGAGATCACGCAGATATCGGTGCACAGACCGATCAATTCAATTTCTTCTATTGGCTCCTTTTCATGCTCCTGTAAAAAAAATTTTGCCAATTCTTTCGAGCCAAACGTATTCTTATCCCAAACCGCATCCTCGGTTTCAACAAGGTCAGCAATTTCTTTTGCCAGGTTCCACCCATCGGTACCATAAATACAGTGGGAAACCGGAAGGTGTTTTCCCTCCTGCGTTTCCATATAATTTTTTTGGTGTGTGTCGCGGGTAAAATATATTTGTTTCCCGTCTAATTTTGCAAGCTTTATCTTTTCACAAACTTTCGGCAAAATCAACTGCGCTTCTTTGGTTCCCAAAGAACCGCTGATAAAGTCGTTCTGCATGTCTATCACAGCCAATATCTTTTGTTTCATGGTTTCCTCCGTAATACAATTATTAAATTCCGCGTTCGCGCATATACTGCAGTGCTTTGCGCGCAAGCCAATACAGCCGTCCGTCTGGATTTTGTTCCATTTCTTGAATCATTCCCTGAGGGTCTGTGACAATCCCCCGATGTGCATATTCCCAGACAATATCATTAATGGACGTCAATTCTTTCACCACAGCTGCCTTCATGCCGGTAACACCTTCAAAAATGGCATTTGCATATTCTTGCTGTTCCTCTTTTAATAATTTGGCGTCTCCGGCATTATCAATAAATCCTAGTTCTACCAAAACCGCCGGCGCAGTCGTACCGCGCAAAACGCCAAGGTCTGTACGAACCTTTACCCCTCGGTTTTTCAATCCTAAATTGCTTACAATTGCAGCGCTAATTCTCTCCGCATACTGCGCTGCTTCTCCAGAGGAAGAATACACTAAGCTTTCCGTCCCTGTACCGCCTCCGGAATTGCAATGGAGCGACAAAAACAAATCCGCGCCCCAATCGTTTGACATCTGATAACGCTTTTGAATACTTTCTGCTACAGAGGTACCGACATTGTCCGTTATTTTATTTCGGCTCATTTTTATTTCATAACCATGCTGCACAAACAATTTTTTTAATTTTTCAGCTACGGAAAATGTAATATCCTGTTCCCGCAAGCCATTGCCAACTGCACCCGTATCCGCACCGGAATAATTATGTCCCGGATCAATAAAAATTTTCATACGACTCACCTTCCTGAACAAAATAAATTTTTGTTCAGTATCATTTTATGCGGATTTGTCTCAGGTGTGCCTTTTTTCTACGCGCTCGCAGCCAGTTGTTTTAACAAAGCAAAATCTTCCTTGAGCAGATCAAAATTATCCTCCGGCATAAACTCAAGAAGCAGCGTACGATTGCTGTTCTCCTTTAAAATTTTAAGATATTGCTGCCAGCCGTCTTTTCCCTCAATCAGCGGCAAATATTTCCCAAAAGCACTTTGATAAAAAACATACACATCATTGATATGTCTTAAAAGCATTTTTAATTCATAAATATTATAAATCATAGAGGTTGTCTGATTTGGCTGCCAGTTTAAATATATGTTATCCCTGGCAAGGCGGTCTAAAAGGCCATTCGCGCTGATATAATTGTCCAGCAGCGTGTTTGGTTTATATTCAAACGAGAGCTTAAGCCCATTTGTTTGCGAAATGTCTGCGATAAGGCGGGCTTCGTCAAGGAAAGATTTTAACACCGTATCATCCGCCTTTTCAGACGAAATATTTCCCGCTAAAACTTTGATGTTTTTCGTCCCCAGTTTTTTTGCGGTTTCAAGCACCAGCGCAAACGCTTTTTCCGGATTGCTGTTATTGCCCACGCAGTAGCACGATCCATAAGCCGATATAAATAAGCCAGCTTTTTCGCACAACCGGCAAATGTGTTCCGCTTTTTCAAAATTTCCTACCGGAACATGGCTTTCTGCGCTCCATTCCACCGCATCCATTCCGTTTTTTACCGCTATATCAATAACGTCCTCTGCCTTCAGATGACCAAAAGTTCCTGACACCATTCCGAGTTTCATACCACAATCCTCCTGTATTCCTGTATGCTCTCATTGTACACGAAAGCATCCTTCCATACAAGACGCATATATAACAATTTTATGTAAATTTATTTGTATATTATCACCAGTTGAAGGTCATCTTTCCTTTTTTCTTCCCCTTTTTCATCGTTCTGAACCTTGCGCCAATGCTCCAGACGCAGCTGAACATAAATTTTGTTTCCTTCATGTATGTTTTCCCATTTTCGGGTCATTCTATTTCTTGTATCCCTGCGCACATTTCCCCTATCTACATACCAAGAATGAATGCTTGAAAGGCGTGATTTATGCTGACCAGATACAAATTTTCCGATTTTATTTTCATTTTCCCCATTGGTGCTGCCGGATACAGCTTACTAGAAGTGCTTTGGCGGGGGTATACCCACTGGAGCATGGCAATTACCGGCGGTCTTTGTTTCTGTATCATATATCAAATTTCCTGCAAATTGCCTGCCAAAAGGCTTGTTCAGCAGACTTTTCATTGTGCGTTTGCAGTAACCGGCATAGAATTTGCAGCAGGCTGTATCCTAAATCTGCTTTTTAAAATGGATGTATGGGATTATTCTGATCTGCCCTTTCATCTGCTGGGGCAAATCTGCCTCCCGTATTTTTTCTTATGGGCCCTGCTTTGTTTTCCCCTGCATTTTCTTTGCACTGCTTTGTCACGCTGGATTCGCCGTTTAGAAAGAGTCTCGGCAGATAACTGTATCTAAAATTGATTTGTACATTTTATAAAAGAGTCTCTGTTTTCCCGAAACGTTTTCCGCACGTCCGCTCAATCTTTCAAACCAAAAGCTGCGGCTAGTTGCTGCTAACCGGGCGCAGCGTAAACCGGTGAAAAATATGTTCCTCTTTGAATTGGTATTTTTCTAACAATTCCGGTCCGCAGCTGGCAGAACCAATTCCGCTGGATTTGTAGTCAATTCGCACAATTGTTTTGCCGGAAGGCATCAATTCATCATAGTGTCTTTTCTGCGTTAACTCCTCTGCCGTATAGTGGGAGGCCTGAAACTCAAAAGCCGAATCTGTCTCGAACAGCAGGCCGCTTTTCCCGTCTTTTACTAAAAGCTCCCTGGTATCCACATGATTCCCGTGCTCCTGAGGCTTTATATACGGAACATACTGATCGGATACCGTCGAGCGGTATCGTCCAGTCTTTGCATGGTGGCATAAATCCGGATAACATTCTTCCGGGCCACGCCCATAATATTCCAATATTTCCTTTGTTTCCGGCAAGGTAAATTCCACCCCGAAACGCGGCAAATATTTTAGATTTGCATTTTTTTGTGCCTCAATAGAAATTTCAATTCTGCCGGTGGCAAAAACGCGGTAACGTGCCCAATAGCTCACTGCCGGCACACGCGAAATGCCCGCAAGGCTTCCGCAAACAACCATGCACAGCTCTTCTGCATTTTGATATTCCACACCGCAAGAATAGACCTTTGGCATAATCGCATTTAAATTCCAGCCGCAGCGATTGTCTTCCGGGAAAATACCCCAGTGATATTTAATCCGGCGGTCATTATCTGTCGGTGCGCGCCAAACGGATAGCTGTGTTAAGCCGGCAAGCAAAGAATTGCCCTTATATTCCATCCGGTCAAAGCCGCCGTAATGTTTATCAAAACGGTAAGAAAAATCGAAGCCGCTGACGGTTATATATCTCTTTTCCTCCGCTGCTTTTAAGCTTCGTCCAACGGTCTCTTCTGCTTTTTGCCTTTTTACCGGCAGTGCAAATTGACGCATTGCTGTTTCATACCCCGCTTCTGCCCACACCTTTTTTTCCTTTAACTGCAAAGAAAAATTAAGATGTGCGCCAAGCCGGCATTCTTTCGGGAGCACATATTCAATTAGATAATTTTTCGTTTCATGCGGTTTGACATCGCAGACAATACTTCCGGTTTGCGTGATTTCTCCATCGGTTTCCAGTTCCCACTTTAAATCAAACTCCGACAAATTTGTAAAATCATGACGATTTGTAATGCAAAATTTCCCTTCATGCAAATCAACCGGCTCAATCCAAATAAATTGATATGCTGCCTTAGCTTCCAAAGATCCTGCTTTTAATGATCGATCCGGAAACACAAGACCGTCAACACAAAAATTGCCATCATGCGTTGTCTCTCCAAAATCCCCGCCGTAACGATATTTTCCATCTGCCAGCGCCGTATGGTCGGCCCATTCCCAAATGCAGCCGCCGATTAATTTGGGGAAACGATAAAACAGCTCCCAGTAATCACAGGTATCCCCCGGACCGTTCCCCATAGCATGCGAATATTCACAAAGAAAAAACGGGCGCTTTTGTGTTTCATCTTTGGCATAATTCTCTACAAAATCCAGCGGCGAGTACATGTAGCTGACAATATCTACCGTGTCTGGGTTACCGGCTATATTGGCGCCTTCAAAATGAATCAGGCGGCTTGGGTCGCGCCGGCGCGTCCAGCTGCTCATGGCCGCATGATTCACCCCATAGCCGCTTTCGTTGCCCAGCGACCACATAATTATGCAGGGATGGTTTTTATCCCGTTCTACCATACGCCGCTGACGTTCTAAAAACGCCTCCTGCCAAATGGTTTGGTTGCACGGCCAAACGGATTGATCCATGTCATAATATTTTAAATCCGGTTCCCGTGTTGTAAATCCATGTTCTTCTATATCGGTCTCATCAATTACATAAAATCCCAATTCATCGCATAAATTCAAAAACTCCGGCGCAGGCGGGTAATGGGACGTACGAATGGTGTTGATATTCAGTCTTTTCATCACCAAAAGTTCTTCCCGCATAAACTCATCCGGCAGATAATATCCATACTTTGGATGGGTGTCATGGTGATTCACTCCTTTTAGCTTCACGCTCACACCGTTCACCAAAAGCTCCCCTTCGGACGAGACAGAAATTTCCCGCATCCCCACTTTCACTGGGATAAATTCTCCTGCTTCTTCCACCACAACAGTGTAAAGGTGCGGTTTTTCTGCATTCCATAAAACCGGATTTTCCAGCTTATCCATTTTTACCCCGCCGTCATACAGTTCAAAATGGCAGTTGCAGGAAATGCTCTTGCAGTCTGCATAAATTTCAATGTCTTTTAGATGGTTTTTGCTTCTTGAAAGCAAATAAACATCCCGAAAAATTCCGGAAAGCCGGAAAAAATCCTGATCCTCCAAATAACTGCCCACACACCATTTGAGCACCTTGGCTGTCAAAACATTTTTCCCCGGGCACAGATACGGCGTCAGATAAAATTCTGCCGGCAGATGCGAACCCTGGCTCATACCGACAAATTTGCCATTGAGATATAAATACAGGCAGGAGCTAACTCCTTCAAAAACAATATAAGTTTCCCTGTTTTCCCAGGAATCATCCAAGGTAAATTCCGTTTGATATACCCCCAGCGGATTGTCGTCCGGCACATAAGGCGGATCCACAGGATGCGGATAATTCACGTTTGTATAGTAAGGGATTTCATAGCCCTGCATTTGCCAACATCCGGGCACCTGGATCAAGTCCCAATGATCTGCCGGATCCTCTTCCTCCATATCGCGTTCGTAAAACCGAAACTTCCATTCCCCATTGAGCAAACGGTAATAAGCGGACTCTTCCTTCTTCCCGCGAATTGCTTTTTCCAATGTATCATACGGAATATAATAAGAGCGCGGTGCTTCCCGATTGATTTGAATTTGTTGCAAATCTTCGTACTGCCTCATACCACATTTCTCCTTTTCCCAAATTGCCTTCACTTTTTATTCCGATTTTTCCAAGTTTGTTGCCATTATACCGCAGGAATTTCGTGAAGTCAACGGAAAACAAAAAAAAGTTGCAAAAATGAATCCGGCAAAACCGTTTTCACAGAATAAGAACCGGTTTTATTGGCTGCTTTTTGCCTTAATCCCAATACCTTTGCGCTTCTTCCAATGCTATTTTTTCCCACTCTGGTAAATTGCCAACTCTTTTCGAAACGGTGGAAATATCCTTTAAAACTAACTCGCACGAACAGCTATTGCGCTTTGCCGCTGATACAATTTTGCGCAGTTCGGCTCTCGCTCCATCCCTGTCCAGAGGTGATGACGCAACGTATGCCGGATTGGGTTTGGCTGACAAAACATAACGGGATCCCATCTTCTCTGTCGCCACGTCCACATCCGCCCAAGGCGTTATAGAAATTTTTCGTAGATTTGGTATTTTTTCCAAAATCTCTATTTTTTCATGCAGCGGTTCGCAGCAGCCATAATACACAAGCCCAAACGGTTTCATTGCCTCGACCATATACTGTATATCAAATTCGTCATGCAGCTTAGGGGACACACTGGCAAATATCTGCGCCAAACCTCTGCCCCACACATCCTTAGCTCTGACTTTTCTTTGGTCCGGCTTTAAATCATTGGTACGGTATGCCGTGGAATGCAGATAGTAGGCATCTCCATCCAACAGATTTTGTTCTTCATACTGTCTGACCGTATCCAAAAATATATCTGTCATTTTTCTTACAATTTTGTGCATAAATTCCGGGCGGTCAACCAAATCAAAAAACAACGTGTCCAGTCCCTTATATAAAACAATTTCGTCCCATGTCCTGCATCCAATTTCATATCCGGTCGGCTGTCCGGTTAGTTTTACCGGGAGCACGTCGCCAATTGCTTCTGCAATTTCTATCCACTGCGTTTTTGATTCTTTCTCATCGTATGTAATCACATCCGGGTGTATTTTTTCAAGATCTTCTTCCTCTTGCAATTGATCATGATAAACGCGCGCCGTTCCAAAACCTTCCCGGCATTCATCTGCTTTGGCAGAGATTCCGATGCCGGTGTGATGAATGATTTTGCGCACTCCATAATAAGGCGGAAGAACCATGTTGCCCCTAAAGTGTCTCCAACGGTACAACATTTGGCGAAAATATTGTTCCGCCTTGCGGTATTCCTCTTTTTCGCACAGCAGGGTTAATTCCTCTTCGTATTCAAATTCTTCCCAGGGAATCTCATCCATTAAAACAATAGGGGTCGGCTGCTTTAAGTCATTTACCATGCGGTGAAGCATCACATTTTGCAAATTGCAGTCGCTGTTCGCACATTCTGCATACTGGTTTGCCAAATCCCGCAAAATTTCAATATCCCGCATCATTATTCCATCTCCTTTTATATTATATTGCGTTTTTGTATGATTTATAATATAATAAAAACAGCATCAAAGATAGGATCATGTTGCGAATTTTTTATAATATATTGCGGAGGTCTTAGCATGGATCAGCGGCATTTTTATACCCCCAGTCCTTTTGCAGAAAAGTATCTGCTTGCCAGCGATGGTATGGGAATCGAAAGCAATCCTAAGTTTTTGATCGACCGGGATTACTTTTATAATCACCTGGTCATGTTTGTCTTGTCCGGCACGCTCTGTGTGGAACAAGGAGGCAAAACCTTTGACATTGCGCCCGGCTTCTGTATTCTGATGACCCTGACAGAACCGCATAAATATTATTTTAAAGAAAAAAACAGCAAAATAATGTGGTTCCATTTCCGCGGCTTTCCGGTACAGACCCTGATTTCGGATCTTTCCGCTAGAGGCTGTCTTCCAAGTGTTACAAAATTTTCCTCAGAATTAATGGATGCACAGCAGCTTTTGCTTTTAAGAAAAAATTCCCAGATAAACGCAGCGTTAGAATTTCATATTTCATCTGTATTATACCGAATGATTCTTCATCTTTCTGCTTCGCTTTTCGACCGTTTGCAGGATGATTCTCTCTGGGGATTAAAACAAAACCATCCATATTTGGATTATTTGGATCAGCATGTAAATGCACCTGTCAATTTAGATGATATGGCAGCTAATTTTCACATGAGCCGCTTTCATTTTTGCCATGTATTTCAAAAAATGTTCGGAATGAGTCCTTTGCATATCTAAAAAATAAAAAAATCAGCTTGGCAAAGCATCTGCTGCTCAATACAAACGAGTCCATTGCCAGCATTGCCAATGATCTATGTTTTTATGACCAGGGATACTTTTCCAAAACATTTAAAGAAGTGGTGGGAATCACCCCTCACCGTTTTCGGATGCAAAATATCAAATCCGGCGGCACATCGTTTGAGGAAAAAGATAGGACAGAAAAAATAAACTCTGATTAAAAACGCTTATCCAATTGATTTTTAGAGAAAAAAACGATGCCCTAAAGGGATATAAAAAACCGGACGCAAAGCGTCCGGTTTCAGACTGTAGATAAACCTATCTTTTCGCAATTATGGGGAGTCGTCAGAGGGGAAACCCCTCTGTA
>CASGBM010000073.1 GCA_949299615.1 uncultured Eubacteriales bacterium
TCTTTTCTTCTACTGTATATCGTTTTCCCACTTTTAAGACCCTCTCCGGTCCAAATTTTTGTCCGCATCCCCGGGTGTTCAATTCGACCGCCGTATTCACTTAACACAAGGGATATTTATTAATCATACAGAATTTCTTTCAACTTTTTATCTTGTATTCATTTTGCCGGATTCAATGTTAAAAAAGGATTGACAGATTATATGAGATATGCTAATATAACTATATAGTTACTTACTTTTAAACGGGGGAATGAAAAGTGTGGACGGAGGAAAAACTTGACCAATTGCTAACGGAGCCATCACCGACCTTGATTGATGACATAAAAAAAATTAAGGGTGACATTATGGTGCTGGGTGCGGGTGGAAAAATGGGGCCAACACTGTGTATTTTAGCTAAAAATGCAATACAAAGGGCGGGAATAAGCAAGCGTGTTATTGCAGTATCACGCTTTACTGATCCAATCGCAATAAAACTGCTGCACGAACATCAGGTAGAAGCCATAAGCTGCGACCTGCTAGACACGGAGAAACTGCGCGCTTTGCCGGAAACTGATAATATTATTTTCATGGCGGGACGGAAATTTGGTACAGACGGATCAGAGTGGCAAACTTGGGCGATGAATGCAACGCTGCCGGCTTTTGTAGCGGAAAAATTCAAAAAATCCAATTTTGTAGTGTTTTCTTCTGGTAATCTGTATCCTATCGTTCCTCTGTCGTCAGGCGGATGCACTGAGCGGGACCGACCGGGTCCGGTGGGGGAATATGCTATGAGTTGTTTGGCGCGTGAGCGAGCGTTCGAATATGCCGCAAATCATTACGGTACGAATGTATTTATTTACCGGCTGAACTTTGCGGTGGATCTGCGCTACGGTGTGCTGTATGACATGGCGGATAAAATTATGCGGGGAGAGCCAATCTCCGTCACGACTCCGTGCCTGAACTGCATCTGGCAGGGCAGTGCAAACGAAATTGCCATCCGCGGTTTGCTGCACGCAGCTTCGCCGGCAAAGATCATGAATGTGACCGGACCTGAGACGGTATCCGTGCAAAAGGCGGCGCGAATGCTTGGCGAAATTTTGGGCAAGGAGCCGCTTTTTGAGGGTGAGCCCGGTCAGGATGCCTATTTAAATGATTCGGCAGAAGCGATGGAGTTGTTTGGTTATCCCGCAGTAAGCGTAAAAACGCTCATCCGCTGGCAGGCTCAATGGCTGCTTTGCGGCGGACGTGCTTTAGGTAAGCCGACCCATTTTGAGGAACGAAAGGGAAGCTATTGAACGGAAATAATCCGGGATAGGATATAAAACGGAGCATATAAAAAAGAGGGGAAGGATATCAATGGACAGACAGGAAAAGGCCTTGCAAATATTAGCGGCAGGAACGGTGATCCCAGCAACACCGCTTGCGCTGGATGAAAACAGAAATTTTGACGAAAAACGCCAGCGCTTGCTGACCCGCTACTATCTGGAAGCTGGTTCAGGCGGAATTGCTACGGCTGTCCACAGCACACAGTTTAAAATCCGGGATCCGGAAATCCATTTGTTTGATACGGTTTTAAAGACGGTGTCAGATGAGATTGCGCAGTTTGAGGCAGAGACGGGAAAAACAATTGTGAAAATTGCCGGGGTATGCGGCAAAACGGAGCAGGCAGTAGAAGAGGCGCGTTTGGCAAAACATTTAGGTTACGACGCAGTGCTGGTCAGCCCGGGTGGACTGGGGGATTTAAGCGAGGGGGAGATGGTAGAGCGGACGCGAGCTGTTGCGGCAGAGATGCCGGTTATCGGTTTTTATTTGCAGCCGTCGGTTGGCGGACGTGTGTTTTCCTATTCTTACTGGGAGCAGATATGCGCGATTCCAAACGTAGTTGCCATCAAGTGTGCGCCCTTTAACCGTTACCTGACGCTGGACGTTGTGCGTGCGTGTGCAATGTCCCCGCGCAGGGAAGAAATTACCTTGTATACAGGCAATGATGACAACATTTTAGTGGATTTAATGACGGAATACTGCTTTACAAAAGATGGGAAAACAGTGAAAAAACGGTTTTCCGGTGGGTTGCTGGGACATTGGTGCGTGTGGACGAATAAGGTGACACAGCTGTTTGAATGCGTGAAGAAACAGCCTGTTTCTTCGGAACTTTTAACACTTGCGGCAGAGATCACCGATGCAAACGGTGTTATTTTTGATGCCAAAAATGGATTTGCTGGCTGCATCCCGGGAATCCATGAAATTTTACGCCGCCAAGGGTTATTAAAAGGGATTTGGTGTCTGGATCCAGAGGAAACGCTATCGCCGGGACAGGCAGAAGAAATTGACCGGATTTGCAAAATGTATCCGCACTTAACCGATGATGCCTTTGTGAAGGAGTTTTTAAAACGCTATGAATGTGTTTGATATTATCGGTCCGACGATGATCGGGCCTTCCAGTTCCCATACCGCGGGAGCTTCGCGCGCTGGCTTGGTTGCACGGAGATTGCTGGGCGAAGAACCGGTATGGGCACGGGTGGTGTTGTATGGTTCTTTTGCCCTTACTTATGCGGGGCACGGCGTGGACCGCGCTATTATAGGCGGATTGCTTGGTTTTGAGCTGGATGATGTGCGTATCCGCGACAGCTTTCGTTTTGCGTGTAAGGCAGGGTTGGACTTTACCATTGAAATCTCGGAGGAGGATATGGGACATCCTAACACGGCTTGCATTTGTCTGCGCGGAAAAAAAGGCGGAAGCGTTAGTATTGTCGTACGCTCTGTCGGCGGCGGCGTTGTCAATGTTGTGGAAATTGATGGAGGAGAGGTGCTTTTTTCGGCTGAATACGACACTACCGTGATATTTAACAACGACAGACCGGGTACTGTGGCGCGTATATCAGCCGTATTTGCGGCACATGAGATTAACATCGCTTTTATGCGGGTGTTTCGAAAATATGAAGGGAAAGAGGCAATTATGGTGATTGAGACAGACCAACAGGCAGGGGAAGATGTTGTTAGTGAACTGCGAGCATCGGAAAACATATTAAAGGTCATCACCATACCGCCGTTTCGAGTATGATAGAAGAAATGAGATCATTCAATGAGTTAGTTCTTGAGGCAGAAAGCCAGGGGATTACACTGTCTGAATTGACGCTTTGTATACAGGCGGATACCTTGAAAACAACGCGGCGCGAACTTCTTGGTAAAATGCGGAAAAACCTTATTACAATGCGTCAATCAGCAGAAAATGGTAAAAAAGAAACGCATTCTGCAAGCGGTCTTTCTGGCGGACAGGCCGCACTGTTGGAAAGACACAGCGCGGGTCTGCTGGGAGAGGTTGCGCACCTAGCGGCGGTGTACGCACTGGCAGTGGCAGAACATAACGCCTGCATGGGCCGTATTGTTGCCGCGCCAACAGCTGGTTCATGCGGTATCCTGCCGGGTGTTTTGCTTGCATTGGGCGAGCTGCGCGGTCTATCCGACGATTCGCTGGTCATGGGTCTATTTAACGCTGCGGCAGTGGGTATGGTCATAGCACAGAATGCAAGCCTGTCTGGCGCATCGGGAGGATGTGCTGCAGAATGCGGCAGTGCGGGGGCAATGGCGGCTTCGGCGGCAGTAGAGCTAATGGGTGGAACGCCGGAGATGTGTGCACAAGCCTGCGCTTTGGAACTCAAAGCAATTATGGGTCTGGTATGCGACCCCATAGCAGGATTGGTGGAAGTTCCGTGTGTTAAGCGAAATGCTACCGGAGCCGTCCTGGCACTTACGGCAGCTGAGATGGCACTGGCAGGAATAAAAAGCGCCGTTTGTGCGGACGAGGTCATCGGCGCGTTAAAAAGCGTAGGCTGTATGATGCACGAATCTTTGCGGGAAACCTCTTTAGGAGGGATCGCCGCAACAAAAACTGCGCGTGAGATAGCGGCGAAGCTAAAGGAAAAGGAGAATTTTGAAAATGAAAAAATCTGATGTTACAAAGCAAAAAATACTCAAGGCTGCGGAAATTGCATTTTCTGAAAAAGGACTGTACGGCGCGCGTGTAGATGAGATTACAGAGACTGCCGGCGTAAACAAGCGGATGATCTATGCTTATTTTGGCAGCAAAAAAAAGCTTTATATCGCTGTGCTAAATATGGTATACAGGCGGTTAACGGAAAGTGAAGAAAAACTTTTAAACCAGCAGTCGGACTGTGTCGAAACGGTAAAACGCATTATTGCACATTATTTTACCTTTCTGCATGAAAATCCAACTTTTGTAAAAATGCTGATGTGGGAAAATTTGAATGAAGGACAATATTTAAAACAATCGGAAGCGCCGGAGGTAAAGGTAACAGCGGTCAATCTGCTAAAAATGGTTTTGAAGCAGGGGGTGCAGCAGGGAATTTTTCGGGATGATTTAGATTTAGACGAACTCATTGTTTCCATAAATATGTTTTGTTTTTCTTATTTTTCCAATATCTACACCATGGCGCAAATCATGAAAGCGGATTTGAACCGGAATGATATGGTAGATAAGCGCTGTGCACATGTAACAGACATTATTCTGCGCTACATTTTAAAGGAACAGGAGTAAAGCTCCATGACCAAGCGGGAGATGATCAGAACAGAAATTCCGTTTATGACGGAAACTTTTTTGCGGCGCGGCGCAGAGGCAGCGTAAAGAATGTTAGCTGTGAATAAAAATGTCCTTATCCACGGACATTTTTATTCACAGTTGTCAAAAGGAAAAAAATCAATGAATACAGGCAGAGACGTTTTGCCTGGGGAGGGATCAATATGAAACGGTTCGGAATCGTAGGGGCAGGCATCATTGCTGCCTCGCATAAAGCTGCGCTTTTGGGAAACAGCAGCTGCGAGCTTGCAGCTGTTTGTGATATAACCGCCGAGAAAGCAGAGCAGTTAGCAGAGGGAACAAATGCGCGTGTGTATACGGACTACAGGGAAATGCAGGAGGCAGAGCAGTTGGACGCGGTTATTTTAAATCTTCCACACTACCTGCATAAAGAGGTGAGTGTTTTTTTCTTAGAGCATCACATTGCCGTGCTCGTGGAAAAGCCGATGGCAAACACCACAGAAGAATGCGACGCCATGATAGAGGCATCGCAAAGGGCAAATACTCTTTTAGCAGTTGGGCATGTCCAAAGGTATTATGAGTGCTACCGCAAGCTCAGGGAACGGATGGAGGCCGGGAGGCTTGGGAAACTCTGTTTGATGACAGAAACGCGCAATGTGAGCTATTTCAATGAAAACCGTCCGCGGTGGTTTTTGAACAAAAAACAGGCCGGCGGCGGGATTGTGATGAACTATGGCGCCCATACACTGGATAAGTTATTTTACACCACGGGGCTGGAAGTGGAAAGCGTAACAGCGGCAGGACAAAATTTGTTGACGGATGATGACGTGGAAGCATCAGCGCAAATTTTCCTCAAGCTTTCCGGTGGAGCAAGCGCGGCGTTTACTTATTGCGGCTGCCATGTACCGCCCCAATATGATACATATTTTTACTTTACAGAAGGCGCGGCACATATTAGCGGCGGGGAAGAATTGTGGATTTCAGAGAATGGATGCCCTTTTGAGAGAATGGAGCTTGATTATGAAAAAAACATATTTGTTTCCCAGCTTGAGGAATTTTTGAAACGAATGGACGGAGAGGAAAGCGAAGCTGTTACGCCGGAGTATGGCAGGCAAATCATTTCGGTGTTGGAAAAAGCGTTTAGCCAGATAGATACAGCAGAGCCAGCAGGAGTATAGCAGCAGAAAGGACGGATAAACCAAATGGATATTGATAAGGATTACGTCATCCGCTTGCGCAGAATATTACACCAATACCCCGAAATAGGTTTCAAACTGCCGCGCACGCTTGCGTTGGTGAAAAAGGAATTAAAAAATATTGGGATTTCCTATACGGAACAATATGGATTAAACAGTATAGTGGGAGTAATTAATCCGGAAAGCACGAATTTTACCATTGGGCTGCGGGCGGATATGGACGCCCTGCCTATCAATGAGAAAAACGATGTACCCTACAAGTCGAAAATCGCCGGTAAAATGCATGCTTGCGGACATGACGCGCACACGGCAATCCTGCTGGGTACAGCAAAGGCACTGCACGCGATGAGAGATCAGATCAGCTGCCGTGTCATGCTCCTGTTCCAGCCCAGCGAGGAGGGTCCGGAAAGCGGCGCAGAACGTATGGTGGCCGATGGCGTGATGGATGAAATCGACGTTATCATAGCGCTACATGTTGATGGTTGGACGGAATCTGGAAAAATTGGAATATGCAAGGGCAATTCCATGGCTTCGCAGCGTAGCTTTCATATTGAATTTTTTGGGCAAACCGCGCATGCTACCCTGCCGCACACGGGATGCGATGCACTTGCTGCCGCAGTGTGCACCTATAATAATATTCATCTCATGCTTGCACGAAAGATAGATCCGTTTGCGCATTATGTTTGCTCTATTGGCAAGCTTTGTGCCGGGACAACGCAAAATGTCGTTCCCGATTATGCGGAGATGCTCGGGACCATACGCACCTTTGATATGGAGCTGGATCGTTTTTTGTTTGGACAAGTGGAACAGATAGCAAAGCACGCAGCCAAAGAGTACAGTGTACGCGCAGAGGTATCCTCTCTGCTTAACATGTACAACCTGTACAACGACCCGGTTTTAACTGATCTTCTGACTCAGTCGGCAGGAAAAGTCGTTGGTGAAGAAAATGTTGTTTCCATTATGCCAAAGCTGAGTTCGGAAGACTTTTCGCAATTTTTGACCCAAAAGCCCGGCCTGTTGTTTCGGCTGGGGACGAGAAATGAGAAAAAGGGAATTACTTCCCTTGCGCATAACAGCGATTTTCAAATCGATGAGGACGCGCTTCCCATTGGCTGTCGCATTTTTGTGCAGTTTGTTTTGGATAACATGAAGAGAATAGAAAACGAAAGCTGGAATTGAGATTACTGTAAATTTATGATTAAAAATTTTGGGTGAAAACAATTTTACACATGCCTCCTGCATTTTGTTATTTAGGATAAGCATCTAAGACTTAAATTTTTAACTAATTTTTAGGAGTGAAAGTTTATGATTCGTTTAGGAATTATTGGTACGGATAGTACACATGCAGAAGCTATTTTAAAATCGGCAATAAAATATGATCAGGTAAGCATAGAGGCTATTTATGGTGAAAGTGAGGCATCTGCCGAACGGCTTTTAAAAAATTATAATTTAAGTTGTCCTATTTTATCTCCTCAAGACATGATTGGCAAGGTGGATGGAGTGATGATTACTCTGCGTGATGGCACAACCCATTTAAAGGCGGTTCGTCCGTTGTTTGGTCATGACATTGCGCTTTGGATTGATAAGCCGTTTACTGTTTCTGTTCCTGATGCTTCTGAATTGGTTAATGCTATCAATCAATACAACATCCCTTATTCTGGAGGAAGTTGTGTTAAAATGGCGTCGGGAATTCAAAAGCTTAAACAGGAGTATGAAAGAATAAAGACGCAATGTCTCTCTGGATACATGTCTTTTCAGATAAAGCTTGATAGCCCGTATAGTGGGATACATTTTTATTCTCATCATTTAATTGAATGTGTTTTGGAAGTGTTTGGCTGCGGCGTGCAGTCGGTTTTAGCAAAACGCAGCGCTAATAGTCTGGCAGCAATCGTTCAGTATCATGATTTTCATGTGATACTTAATTTTGGAGTAGAAAGAAATCCGATATATGGCGGTGTGTTTGGGACGGAGAGTTCTTTTATGACAGAAATTAATCTGGATAATACACACGAGCGGCAGTTTGAGGAATTTCTTGATGTGATTAAAACCGGCCGCTCTCCCTATTCAACTGATTTTTTTCTTACTGCAGTTAAGGTTAGCAATGCAATTGAACAATCCTTGCAAACAAAAAAGGAAATACAAATTTCAACTTTATAGGATTTTTATCAAATGAGAGATTCATCAGCTTAGTTAGGCTGTAGATTGTAAAGGAATGTCAGGTACAATGTTATCATGGAAAGGAGCAGAACATGATGAATGAGTTCAAAAAAGACCTTTTGAGGGTTAAAATTGCGGATACTAGAGAAGAAATGGGTATTGCAGCTTCAAGGGATATTGTGGAACAAATTCAAAAACTGCAAGCGGTAAAAACGGAAATTAACATTATTTTTGCGGCGGCCCCATCTCAAAATGAAGTTTTAAAAAATTTATCCAATAGTCATGAAATAGATTGGACAAAGATCAATGCTTTTCATATGGATGAATATATCGGCCTTCCTAAAGATGCACCGCAGCGTTTTGGAAATTTTTTGAAAAACGCAATTTTCAGCCGTGTGCCATTCCGGTCGGTCCATTATATAAAAGGAGAGGCAGAAGAAATTGAAACAGAATGTAAACGTTACAGTGAGTTGCTAAAAAAGTATCCGGTGGATATTGTTTGCATGGGAGTGGGCGAAAACGGCCATATAGCATTTAATGATCCCCCAGTCGCCGACTTTCATGATCCAGAAGTAGTGAAACGGGTAAAGTTGGACCCAATATGCAGGCAGCAACAAGTAAATGACGGATGTTTTGCAAATCTTGGGGAAGTGCCGGAATATGCCTTGACGCTAACGGTTCCCGCTTTAATGAGCGCACAGCATCTTTTTTGCATTGTACCTGGGCCGACAAAGGCGGCAGCTGTTGGAAACATGTTAAATGGAGAGATCACAACAAGCTGTCCGGCCAGTATATTGCGTTCTCATAAGAGCGCCATTTTGTATTGTGATGCAGATAGCTCATCTAAAATATAATTAGGAGGTCTGCTTTATGATATTAAAAATTTCCGGCGGCATAGTCATTTCTGAAGGCGCAATCCATAAAAATGCTTCTGTATACATAAAGGATCATAAAATTATGGCTGTCAGTGAACAGCCATTGCCTTTTGATGATGAAATGAAAGCGGATGGCTTATATGTTTCAGCTGGATTTATTGATATCCATGTACACGGCGGCGGCGGATATGATTTTTCTGATGGAGGGATGCAGCCCATATTGGGTGCAGCAAATTTTCATGCCAGGCATGGAACAACAACCCTTCTTCCAACTTTAACAGCGGAAAATTTCTCCCAAACAGAACAGTTTTTACATGATGTTCAGTCGGCAATGTTAGACAAAAGCACAGATGTTACTATATACGGAGCGCATTTAGAAGGTCCTTATCTGTCGAAACATCAGTGTGGGGCACTGAACAAAAATAATTTAAAACCACCGGTTGTCTCAGAATATCAGTCATTAGCCGAAAAATATCCAAATGTAATTAAACGGTGGACGTTCGCACCGGAACTGCCCGGAAGTTTGGAATTTTTTCAGTACATTAAAAGAAGCAATATTGTTGGATCTATGGGGCATAGCGATGCTTTTTTTGAGGATGTGAAAAAACTAAATGGCGAAGGCTGCAATTTGGTTACTCATTTATACTCTGCAATGTCCTCCATTACAAGACATCGCGGCTTTAGAAAGCTGGGTTTAGTGGAAAGCGCACTATTGCTGGACGATATCTATGTAGAAATTATTGCAGATTTAAGGCATTTACCGCAAGAACTAATTCAATTAATCTATAAAATAAAAGGAAAAGACAGCATTTGCCTTATCACAGATGCGATGCGAGGTGCCGGAATGCCTGACGGACCGTCTTTGCTGGGCAACCGAAGAAACGGAACGCCTTGCCTTATTAAAGATGGTGTGGCTAAACTTATGGATGAGAGCGCGTTTGCAGGAAGTGTTGCGACTGCGGACAGGCTCGTACGTGGTTGCGTGAAGACTGTTGGGATGGATCTTGTTACTGCCATTCAAATGATGACGATAAATCCTGCTCGTTTTATGGGAATGAAGCATAAAGGGGATTTAAAAACGGGTATGGATGCGGATATTTTAATTTTTGACAATAACATTCAAATTCAAAGAGTGATTGCAATGGGTAAAACAGTTTTCCATGCCGTTTAAATAGAGTTTAAAGTATGATACAAGTTAAAAAACGGTGCAGCTTATAATAGCTGCACCGTTCAGACTGTAGATAAACCTATCTTTTCGCAATTATGGGGAGTCGTCAGAGGGGAAACCCCTCTGTACTTAAATAATGACTGCTGAACAATTCTGAAACGCAGCCGCATAGCGGTTTGTAAGCGTTTCAGAATTGTTTAGGTGCAAGGTTTTTGTGCTTTTTTTGC
>CASGBM010000074.1 GCA_949299615.1 uncultured Eubacteriales bacterium
GGACTTTATAGAGGATGAAAAGACGCTTAGGAACCTTTTGTATATGCCGTATCACCCTTATTGGTCAACAGAACCCAAGCCGATCCCGATTTTGATCGGGGCAGTAGATAATAACCGGTCACGTATTATGTGTCACCATGTATTTGAAGCCATGGACGACCTGATTTACATTGACGCGGGAAATGGTGAGTACACAGGGCAGGTGGTATGCGGCGTCAAGCAGAGCGGGAAAGTTATGTATAATCCGGTGGCAAAGCTGTACCCGGATATCCTTTCGGAGACAGAGAAGTTCCCGACGGAGCTTTCCTGTGCGCAGCGCAGCATATCAGCCCCGCAGAGTATCGCGGCAAACCTGTTTGCTTCTACGGCTATTACATCCATGTTGTACTATCTGCTGATAGAGGGAGAGCTAAGAACCTTTAAAATGACCTTTTCTTCAAGAAAACTTATAATGAAGCCGATGGCGGTATGAAAGGAAAAGAAAATGGACAGTAATTTTATTTTAAAACAAACTAAAGAAGTGACTATGACGCAGGATAAAACGGTGACAGTTTTCCGGGAACGTCTGGAGGAAGCAGACCGGCTCGGGCGGGTATCTTTAAAAATGGAGCGCAGCTATCAAACGGTGGATTACCACGGCGCGCGCCCATGCGCAAGGAGGATTGCCTGATGCCGGAGAGCTATTACGTCATCGAAAAATTTGCACAGCAGCATCGGAATTTGACGGCGGTGTGTGAAACCATGCCCATCAAACGCCGGGCAATAGAAATTTATCAGAAACAGAATAAGATAGAGAAGGCGAGAGATACCTATACGGAACTGGAGGCTTTGAAAAAGAAAACTCTGGAAACGATTATGGATCTTCGTCTTTTGTTTTCTGAGAGCGCGATGGAAGAAAATGCTGTGTTTTGCACCCAGCTGTATGAAACTGTCAATCAATTCCAGCTTCTGACGGTTGATTACAGCAAACTGGTCGGCGCGCTGCGGGCGTTGCAAAACCGGATTCCGCAAAATGAAACCACCAATGCAAGGGTAATCGGACACTTGATGAACCATGTCCGGATGGGATATTTTCCAACGGATCTTGCCCATGTAAAGCGGATCAAAGAAGCGCTGGTGTTTCCTAAAACGGGTGTAAACCTTTTGGACCCCTGCTGCGGCTGCGGCATGGCACTGGAGCAACTGGCGGAAGGCGAGAACGCAGCGGCCTACGGCGTAGAGATAGATGAAGAACGCGCAGCCGAGGCAGAAAGCAGGCTGAACCGGGTCGGGTTTGGCAGCTATTTTCATTCTTCTGTCAGCCACGAGGCGTTCCATGCGATGTTTCTTAATCCGCCGTACCTGTCGGTTATGACAGAGGGCGGTTCGAAAGCGCGGAGTGAAAAACGTTTTCTGGTGGAAGGTACTTGGAATCTGATGAAGGACGGGATATTGATCTATATCATTCCGTACTATCGTCTGACCTATGATATTTGCAGGGTGTTGTGCGATAATTACCACCGCATTTCATTTTACAGGTTTTTAGATGATGAATTTTCCAAGCACAGTCAAATAGTCCTGTTTGGTGTGAAGAAAAAGAAAGAGGACGGCTCACTTTTAGCAGAAAAGCTGGCGCGATATGCAATGGCGCCGGAAAAGATCCCGCTGATTGATACGCTGCGTCCCGGAAAATATGTCCTGCCTAATGTTGAAAAAAAGGTAGAAGTATTCAAAGGTGCGGTTTTTAATCTAGGTGAGCTGCAGCGGCAGCTGGCACAGTCAAGATCTATTAGCGTTCTGTTTGAAAAGAGCAGGATTGACGAAATAGAAAAGCGTCCGCTTCTGCCGCTCAATGTCGGTCAGGTTGGTTTAATCGGCGGCAGCGGTTTGATTAATGGTTACGTTGACTGCGAACATCCGCATGTGATCAAAGGCAGGGTCATCAAAGAAGTGAAACGTTCGGTAAACGAGAAGCAGAATACCATGTCAGAGACAAGGATCAACAGGATGTTGTTTAATATTCTGACGCCGGACGGTGTAAAAAAATTAGCGTAAGGGGTAAAAAATATGCGAATCAAAATAGATATGGAGAAATTTATCAATTTTATTCAAAACTCGGGTACACAAGAGAATAAAGAGGAAGAAAAATTAACGAACGGAGAACGGTATTTATTGCATCATATCTTGCCAAAGTGGATGAAAGGCGGCGATTTAACCGTTGGGGAAATTGATTATGACGCGTTTGACAGCGAGGATGTGTTAAGCATCATAAAAAATGACAAGTATGATATATACCACTCTAAACTGTCAAGTTTTGTGAACGCAATCGAAGCGAGTAAGCCGGTCTGTGATTCGGCAAGAAAATTTTTTTAACAGGAGGATACCATGAAACTATTTGATACCAGCGAGGTAGCGGATGAGTTTTGGCTGATTTATCTGTTTAAAGCCTTTCATGATGAGGGAAAAGATGAATTTATCCAATATAATTCCGGCTGCTCTCTGTGTTATGACAATTATTACGAATACTTTTTAGAGTCGCTTGGATATGCGGCAGAAATGGTACGAAACGACGAAAATATATTTAAGCGGCACGGCTATCAGGAATACGATGACGAGGTCAATATCTATTCTTTTAGTTCAAAGGAAATGCAAAAATATTTCAAATTGGCACGCAGGCTCCACAGGCTGGAAGGCGCCCGGGGCGAAAATCCATACATTGAAATGGTGAAAGACCGGGCGGAAAGGGATAAAAACTTTTATTCCTACAGCTTTGATTATCTTTTCGCCAAAAAACGGACGGCGGCATGTTTGGATATCTTATGGGGCTATGACTTCTCTTATGATGTTTTAATGGTCGTCTGGGTGATGAAGGTCATGAGAATATTCCGGGAAGAACTTCCCAAGCTGAAAGACAAATACCGCAGGGTGCGCCGGGAAAAACGGAGCATACGAAACAAGCGCGGAGGTGTGAGACATGCAGCGTGACGACGAACTTGTGATCCACATTAAACAAAACCATGATGTTATTGTTGAGAATACCGAAGGCGGGGTCATATCCTGCAAAAAAATATCTCCGGATACCTTGCTGGACGGGGTACGACAGTCGCTATGCAATAGCGGCATATCCAGCGGCGTTTTGCCGGCAGGGAGTTTTTCCTACGAGGCAGGCGGTTCCTATCAAAAGGTATTTATAGAGTTCCAGCAACAGTACTGCGAGATTGTGTATGAGAAGACGGAGTATAAACATTTCCCTCTTCCGCGGCAGTTGTTTGGGTTCCGGATATCTGCTGATGGGAGGATCGAAAGCGTTTTGCTTGGAGTTGCAGAGCCGGGGAGACTCACGCCAAGAACCAAAATGTATACCTATCCGTTTTCTAATGTCAGCGGGTTTGGGCTGTGCTGCGGTGCAAACCGCCTGCCGCACATCAAATCCCTGCATCAGCTTACCGGTGTGATGTATTATATTATGTCCATGCCAAACAATAACGACCATTACCGCTTCAGCAATACCAAGCTGGAGCTGGAACTGCGCCATTTGTTTGAAACACTGAAGGACAAAACACCGGACTTTTATTACAGCGATGTACTGAAGGAGAACGGAAAAACCGTATTCGATTTTATAAACAGTTAGGAGGCGCCGGAATGAGTGTAAACCAATACTTAAAAGAGTTTGGCAAACCATTTGAAGCGGCGGACGTCAGCTGGCGGATGCAGTATGTGGATAAGCAGAACTCAGAAGGCTTTGCGGTCCCGTATCTGGATGCCCGCGCTATTTCCGACAGGTTAGATGCGGTTGTCGGCCAGTTTTACTGGCAGGATACCTATCATCCGTGGCACAGCTGTGTGGTGGATGGAAAAGAAAAATCCGCACAGCTATGCACCATTTCTATCTACGATGAGGAACGCAAAGAATGGGTTTGCAAGACAGACGGCGCGGAGGATTCGGACATAGAGTCAATCAAGGGCGGTTTGTCCGACGCCTTTAAACGTGCCGCAGTCAAGTGGAACATCGGCCGGTACTTATACCGGTTTCAGCCGGTATGGGTAAAGGCTAAGAAACGCGGCGGCAGTTATGTTGTGGATGAATCAGAGAAAAAGCATCTAACTGAAACGTATAACCGGAAGGTCGCGGAAATCTTCGGCACTGCTTTGCCGCAGCAAAAGCAATCTCCGGCCGCGCAGCAAAAACCGGCGAAAAATAAGGCTGCGAAGCAAACGGCGGAAGAAACGTCTCAGGCAGAAGGCCCTGTGTATGAAATTAAAAAGGTTAATTTCCAGCAGGGGAATAACGGAAGCAGCAACAGCGTTGTTGTTTTTGCCTGCAGGGACAAGCAGTACAAGGCATATGTCCGGGGCGTGGATGAGCGGCTGAAGGTTGGAGCTAAGATTAAGAATCTGAATTTAGAGCAAAAAACGAACTCCTATGGGAAGTACAACCTGCTAAATGGTTATGAGATGGCGGCATAAGTGTGCCGGAAAGGAAAATATTTATGGAACAGATCAAAGAATTTACAATACTGCGCGTGGAAATGGAAGGCTTTAAGCGGTTCAAAGAGCCGTTTGCGGTTGACCTTGGGACAACCAGCTACATATTTGGAACCAATGGTCAGGGAAAAACCAGCATCGCCGACGCGATCGCCTATGCGTTTTGCGGCGTCCCGCTTTGGGGAGAGAAAAGCTGTGACAGGCTGTTAAACCGCGAAAGCAAGGCTATGAAAGTCACGGTAAAATTTGTTGACGGAAACGGTGAGGTTCATGTTTTGTGCCGGAGCAGGCAAGGCAGCAATACGGTTATCACGCTGGACGGCAGACAGCTGCGGCAGGCGGATATGGCCGGCCTGTTTGCGGAAAAGGACATCTTTTTGTCCGTGTTTAACCCATTGTATTTCATAGAAAAATTGGGCGAGGACGGCGGCGCACTGCTGCAAAGGCTGCTCCCTTATGTGGGGCAGGAAACCGTGATGGAAGCACTCAGCGAACATACGCGCGGTATTCTGGAAAACCAATCTATGCTGGATCCGGCTGTCTTCATAAAAAACAAGCGGGAAGAACTCCGCGAGGCAGAGGCATCCATTACCTATACCGAGGGGCAGGTCGACTTGCTTGAGGTCCAGCGGCAAAAAGCACTGGACACGATTGATGATGTGATAAAGCGCGGGGAGGAAATCAACCGGCGTAAGGATGAGCTGGAAGCCAAGCAGTATGACGGTATCGATATAGAAGAGCTCAGACAGCGGCAGATGGCTGTTGCACAGCAATTTTCTGACGCCAAACGGCAGGAGCTGCTGAAAAAACAGGCTGAGCTAAAATCCAAACAGTACGAATCGAAATTTACGGAAGAGATGAAAAAAGTTTATACGAAGCTGCAGGCGCTGTACGAGAAACAGAAACATCTTGCGCAGCAGATGAAGTCCATCCGGCCCGGCAGCCAGTGCCCTGTATGCCGGACGCAGATTACCGATGCGGTGTATCCTGTGGTCATGAAGGGATATCAGGCAGAACTTATAGAAAACGGAAGCCTTGGGAAAAGCGCACAGACGGCTTACCGTGAGCTGATAGAACTGGACAAGAAAAGCCGTGAGAAGTTTGAAGAATTCCGCGCGGCTGATCTGAAACAGGTAGAGGCACAGCTTGCTCAAATGGAAAGCGGGGATATTTCGGATATTGCTATGCTGGAGGATCAAATCCGCATAGGAAATCTGACCCAGCAGGAATTTGAGGAACTGACGCAAATTCGTGAAAAGGCTGCAGAATATGCCAAGGAAGTGGAGGCGCTTTGCAAAACGGATGCGTATCCGGCAGAAGTTGAAAAACTTAAGGAATCTATTCAGCAAAGCA
Source organism: uncultured Eubacteriales bacterium (assembly GCA_949299615.1). GTDB lineage: Bacteria > Bacillota > Clostridia > UBA1381 > UBA9506 > RGIG1666. Next base: position 5,818 of record CASGBM010000074.1, read on the forward strand.
GACAGCAAATAAAATCCATCCAGTCCATGATCCATGCCGCAGGCGAATATGCAGCCAAGCGCGCGGAACTTACCTTCCGGGGACTGAAAATGAACCGTGCGGCAATTAAACTGTTTGAAGTGGCAAAAACAACAGGCGAAGTCAAAGATGTGTTCAAGTTCACCTATGACGGCAAGGACTACCGTTGGTTGTCGGCTTCGGAAAAAATCAAGGCTGGTCTGGAGGTTGCACAGCTTTTACAAAATCTGACCGGGATTTCTTATCCCACCTACATTGACAATGCAGAGGGGATTACGACCCGGATTGACCGGATTGACGGGCAGATGATTTGTGCGATCGCGAGAAAAGGCGAGTTGAATGTGCAGATACCATCTAGAGCGCGGAAAGACGAGGTGGCTGCGTGATGGCTGGACGGACATATGAAAAGTTTGACATTGTAGAGGTTGCGCGCACATGTGGGATTGACTTTCATCCGCACCAGAGAAATCCGGTGGAATACCGGGCAAACTGCCCGTTTTGCGGAGACCGGAAATACCATTTGGGTTTAAACCGCGAAAAGGAGCAGTTTCATTGTTTCCGGTGTAAGGCGCGCGGCAACAGCGTGTCGCTGTATGCTATGCTCCATAACATCAGCAACTGGCAAGCGTATCTGGCTTTGAAAGAGAATACGGATGAGCTTGTTTTGCAGCCTATGGAATTTGAAGCAGCTACAGAGACGCCTATCCGGTCTTTGGCAGACAGGCATGATGTGTACTGCGATTTTTTGAGTATGCTGTATCTAGAGTCGCATCATATGGCAAACCTGACACAGCGTGGTCTGTCCTTTGCGAACATCCGGCAGTTTATGTATAAGAGCATTCCGCTGGATCCGGTATTTTGCGCAGAGGTACTGGAAAAGCTGTCAGACAAGCATGATTTGCTGGGAATCCCGGGATTTTACCGGGATTCTGCCGGCAGATGGCAGATGTATCTTAAGCGCTGCGGCGGGATTTTTATTCCGGTATGCGACAAAGACGGATATATTCAGGGGCTTCAAATGCGGCTGGACGTACCGGACGGCGAAAAAAGATTCCGGTGGTTTTCCAGCAATCATTATCCAGATGGTACAAAGGCGCGGTCATGGATACATGTTGTCGGTGATGTGAATGCCGAGTATGCGTGCCTGACGGAAGGAGCTATGAAAAGCGACATCGCAAGCGTGCTGTCGGATGGGCTTTTGCTGATTGCGGTTCCCGGCGTTCATGCGGTTGAGCTGTTGCCGGATGTACTGAGGGAACTTCGTGTGACAAAAATTTATGAGGCGTTTGACATGGATAAGCGATCTAAGATTGAGGTGAAGCAGGCGCTGATTACGGTAAGGCGTACCATTGCAGAAATGGGCATCGAGTATCAGGGCTGCAGCTGGAACCCCAGATACAAGGGAATTGACGACTACTATCTTGCCAAAATGCAGTATGCGGCACACATGCAGGCAGCTGCGTAAAACCATGATTTTGAGAGGAGCAAACTTTATGTATAAAACAGAACAATTTATGGCGGTTAACACACAGGATGGCAGCGGGGACGAGATTTTAGGAAAGTACCTTTATTATTCTTTCCCAAAGCTCATGATTCCGCTGGAACGTATCAACGAGATCTGTGATGCGCTGGATTTTCCAGTCCGTGCGGGTGAAAAAATTTCTCTGACCGATGCTTTCCGGAGTGCGACCGGGGAAATTCATGAACGGATAGAGGAGAACGATGGTCTTACCACAAATGTTTACCGGATTTATTTCCGGGACAACAAGCGTGTGGACAGCGGCATTCTTTCGCGGGAACTTGTAGAGGAAACGCTGGACGCAGCGACCAATCGGTATCACAAACTGGCAAACGTGTCTTATGACAAGACCTCAGAGGAGATTATCCTATCTGATGTGGATACCGGTTCCGGCCGTGACATCTTTGGGTATTATGACAAAGTTAAGGAGTTATTCCGGCGTTATCAGCGGTGTGTTTCCAACAGGACGGTGGAAACCACGGCAGAAAAGTATGTCGGAAGCCTGAACGCAATCGGTATTTCTGCAAGAGGGCATCATTACTTTGTACCCAAAGCCTATATGCACAAGATTGACTTGCTGGAAGATTTTCTGGACGCAATCGCAAAGGAAAATTTGTTTACATACGCGGATAACCGGGATGCTAAGTATATCAGTGTTAACTCCATGTATGTGGCAGACGACGCAAAGCAGCGCGGGAAAATGGCGCATGAGTTTTATCTGGATATTGGAAGAAGCTTGGCAGAATACCAGAGGCGTATCGAGCATTTGATCCGCAGCGGAAACAGCAGCCAGGCAATTCTTGACCGCTGGGTATTGAAAATCGGGACGTTGGAAGAGAAAAAACGAGAATACGAGAAAACCTTAAAACAGAATCTTTCGGGGATTGACGAAGAATTTGATATGCTTCAGAGCATGTGCGACCAGTTTAAAATGCATGTGATGAGAAATACGCTGATGGGCGCATCTTTGGCGGCATAAAATCTCGGGTTAAATTTTTGCTGAACTATAAAAATTAGGAGTAAAATTATGAAAAAAATTAAATTGTATTTATACGGAAAAACACGTCGTATGACATTCAACGTCAGCACCTATTTTAAAAATCAAAATCTATATGTAGGATTAATTCATCGGCGGCGCGTAGGAAGGCCGGAACCATGGGGTGATTTAACGGTCAATCTAAGCGAAACGCTGCCGAAAGACACGGCATATGTGGATGTGAACAATAATCCGCCGGAACTGATTCAATACTTGGTGGATAACGGATTTATCACTTTGCTTGAAGGGAAATTCCGGCAATCAGGCTTTGTCATTTATCCTAAAGCAAAATTTAATCTTGAAAAAATACGAGAATATATGTAAGGAGAGAAGAAATGTTTCAGACAAAAAACATGGAAAAGTGGATAAATTACAGATTTGATCCGGTAGAGTGCCGGACAGGACAGGATTTTACCAATTTTGTACGAAACCTGAAGGCGGAATTGACAGCGCAACTGCAAGGTTCCTGCTGTGAAATCGTGAAGTATTCCAAAGGATATTTTATTATCAGCGGTTTTGTTCGCAATGGGCGAACCGGTGCGGTTATGTATTTTTCTATCCCGGATGTCAGAGAGGTTAACAAATGGTGCCTTCATATCCTGATCCGGCGGGCGAAGGATACGAACGATTATTGCGGTGAACAGAACCACTACACAGATATCCGGAACTTTGGGACTGCCGTCATGTGGCTTTTAGGTGTGTCCGATAAGCAAATAGCAGCGTAAAAATAAGTAGGAGGCATAAAAATGAATCCACATAGAAAAGAACTAAAAGAGATGGGCGTTACCTGCTATAGCGTGGGACAGCCGTATGACAAGGTTATGAAAGGGGACGGCGCTGTTTTTGAGATTTTAGACGGACAATGTATTTTAACGGTTGGCTTGAGTAAAATTTCGAGGGCAGAGCGCGAAGCGGTAGACCATGAAGCACTGCAGATATCCATCAATGTCATTGATGATATTATCTTTATGTGTTTCAATTTTAATCGGATGATGCTTTTTGAGGCCCCGTTTCATGCAGGCTTGTATGAGCAGTTCCGCTTATCGCCGGTGTTAGAGGGCGAGGGATATATATTGCCGATTATTTTGGTGGATAACGCAGCCAATATCATTGCAGCTATGCGGATAGTTGGGTTGAGCCACGAAATGAGCGAATGGCTCTATACAGCAGCGTATGACCAAAGAAATAGACCTGTTAGAAACTACGACGAAAAACTAAACCGGATTTATTTAAAATATAAGCCCGGAGAGATTATGAAACAGAGCATTTGTACACATTTCATATCTAATTGAAACCTGAAAAGCAAAAGACACAGAACGTCAAGTTTTGTGTCTTTTGTATTGTGTAACGACAACCACCAGCAATGCTGGTGGGATAAAAAAGCTTTAGCTATGCATGAAAAAATATCCTCCATTGATATAATTGAAGCAGGTCTAGCCAACCGCTGAAATGAATCAAAAGAGGAATCAAGTAATGAAACTTGACTAATCTTGGTAACGGACAATTTCGGTTCTATTTTCAGCTGGGTAGAATCGGACTTCTATGTGTTCGGTTTGATAATACAGTTCCAGTTGTGCCCTCCCAGAAAAAATAGACAGTAAAAAGCTACAAAAAACGGAATGAATCTTAATCATTCTTTTGTTTTTTCGAAAACGTCCGCATTTATTCCA
>CASGBM010000075.1 GCA_949299615.1 uncultured Eubacteriales bacterium
GTGGTACACGCCCACGAAAACCGCATATTTAAGTACAGAGGGGTTTCCCCTCTGACAACTCCCCATAATTGCGAAAAGATAGGTTTATCTACAGTCTGTTTTTTGTTCAACAATAACTGTTTTAAAAATTATTCTTCCCAGTTGTGGTACACGTTTTGCACATCATCATCATCTTCAAGCGCTTCGATGAGTTTATTCATAAATAAAATATCTTTTTCGTCTGTCAGCGCTACCGTTGTCTGCGGAATTTTTTCTACTTCGGCAGAGGCAAAAGCGTAGCCTTTTTCTTCTAAAGCATCACGTACCGTCCCTAAATCATCCGGTGCGGTTAAAATCTCAAAGCAGCCTTCCTGCGCGGAAAAATCTTCTGCTCCGGAGTCTAGTGCATCCATCATGACGGTGTCTTCGTCCAGTTCTTCCTCTTCGTTATCAATAATGATGACGCCTTTAGAATCAAACATAAAACCTACACAGCCTGTTTGGCCAAGATTTCCGCCGAATTTATCAAAATAATGGCGCATGTCGCCGGCAGTTCTGTTGCGGTTGTCAGTCAGCGTTTCTACGATGACGGCAACGCCGCTAGGACCATATCCCTCATACGTAATTTCTTCATAGTTGTCGCCGTCCATTGCGCCGGCTGCTTTTTTAATGCAGCGCATAATATTGTCGTTTGGCATATTATTTGCTTTTGCTTTTGCAATAACGTCTTTCAGTTTGGAATTGACTTCCGGGTCAGGGCCGCCCGATTTTACAACAACGGTGATCTCCCTGCCGAGTTTTGTGAAAATTTTTCCTTTCACAGCATCTGTTTTTTCTTTTTTACGTTTAATATTGGACCATTTCGAATGTCCTGACATTTTGTTTCACTCCTGACATGTTTGCATAAAAATTTAATTTTAGTTTCATACTACATAACAGACATACTTTGCTTTATATCCTTTGGATAAAAGCCTTAAAAGAAAGGAAGCTGTTATATGCTGCAGTATCTTTGGGTTTTCTTAGTCGGCGGTGCAATTTGTGCAATTGCACAGATTCTCATTGACAAATGCAAGCTAACACCTGCACGGATTTTAGTATTATATGTTACGGCAGGCGTTGTGCTGACAGTGGTCGGTTTGTATGAACCATTGGTAAATTTTGCCGGTTGTGGAGCAACGGTTCCTCTTACCGGGTTCGGCTACTGCTTGGCAAAAGGCGCAATGAAAGGCGTCGCCCAATATGGATTCTGGGGGATTTTTTCCGGCGGAGTCACGGGAGCGGCGGCAGGAATTGCAGCAGCGGTAACCTTTGGTTATCTCATTGCGCTGATTGCAAAACCAAAAGAGAAAAAATAACCATCCTATTTATCCGAAAACCGGAAAATAACCGCATGGGCAAGATGCCTGTGCGGTTGTTGCATTTTTGCTAATCCATCAAGCCAAGCGCTGACATAGAACTAAACCGCTCGCCGGATACAATGATGTGATCCAGTACATTTACGCCAATCGCATCTAAAGCAGTTAAAATGTTTTTGGTAGCTTCTTTGTCGCCGGCAGACGGCAGGATGCTGCCGTTTGGGTGATTGTGCGTCAGTATGACGTTGACAGCATTATGCTTTAAAACTTCGGCAACAACCAAACGGGGGTATGCCTCTGCCTGGTTAACCGTGCCTTCTATAATGGTTCCGCTAAAATGGACACAGCGGTTGGAATCCAGGCAAATAATGCCAAATTCTTCATTTTTCTTTCCGGTGTACATTGCCACGGCATATTGTCCGGCGGCATCCACACTGGCAAGCGTAGTTTTCCTGTCCCATTTTGATAAATTATAAAGCCGGCTGAGCGGAGGAATCAGGCTCAGCAATATAGCGGCATTCTCCCCAATTCCATCTACTTGCTTTAATGACGATACATCTGCGTCAAATACATTTCCGAGCGAACCGAAATGCTCTATCAAGCGGTGTGCCAGTTCATTTATGTCTCTGCGCGGAATCGCATAATAAAGCAGAAGTTCTAAAACTTCGTGCGGTTCAAAACTGTCAAGCCCTTCATTTAAATAACGGTTTCTCATCCGCATTCTGTGTCCGTCGTGAGTCATGCACCCATCTCCTGCTGTCAAATTTCTTATACCTTTAAGTTGCGGCTGCCTGGTTTTACAAGCGGAAGGCCCTGTTTGCACAGCGGGCATTCTTCTGCTTCGTAGGAAACTACTTCCATGGAAATGACAGACTCCAGCGGAACGCCAAAGTCAATTTTCCCGCCGGTACGGTCAACCACAACGCCGAGACCCACAACTTCGCCGCCGTGCTTTTGGACAATGTCAATTACTTCGCGAACCGAACCGCCGGTTGTAACCACATCTTCCACAACCAGAACTTTCTGTCCCGGGTCAATGGTGAAATTACGGCGCAGAGTCATGACGCCGTTTTCGCGTTCGGCAAAAATATTTTTTACTCCTAAATGGCGGGAAACTTCGTAGCTCATCTGAATGGCGCCGATGGCGGGACCGATGACCAGCTCCACCCCTTTATCCTTAAATTTTTCTGCGAGAGCGGCGCAGAGTTCCTCGCTGTATTTGGTGTACTGAAAAATCTTCGCACATTGCAGATATTTATCCGAATGCCGTCCGGAGGTTAGAAGAAAATGCCCTTCCTGCAAAACATCCGCTTCTTTTAAGATTTCCAAAACCCTTTCTTTTGTGATCATGGTTTCATTCCTTTCTGCTGTATAATCGTCCATACTATTTATTTTACACATTTTATAGGGAAAATTCAACCTATTTATTTATTTTTTCGCAGAGAATCGCGAAAACATACGATTTGAATATACTGGTAGTATAGGGCTAAAATGTTTCAGACAGGCAAAAAAGCTTGTTTTAAGCATAAATGTCCGAAAAAAGAAAGGAGGCAGACAAAAATGGGATATGCCTTAATGGTATTTTCATCGTCAACAACGGCAAGCAGATTAAAACGCTTGGCTTTTCGAGCGCAATTGCGAGATGTGAATCTCATACAGACTCCGAAAATCATTTCAAAAAACGGCTGCACATATTCGGTTCGCTGTAAGGTCAGCGAACTTGCTGCGTTAAAAAGCATGGCGGATGAATATGGTTTGCGGTATTTAAAAATATATAGGGAAATTACCGGTACAAATGGAACAAAAAGTTATGAGTTATATTAGTTTACAGATAAAGAATCCGCCGCAATGTACGCGGCGGATTTAAAATTAATGCGCGGAAAGTTCTTTTTGCAATCCTGGGTCGATAATATGAATCTCTGCTTCCTGTTGGAGAAAATCAATGTATTTTTTAAAATAAGATTTAAAATTGCCGGTTGGATCAATTGGGCGAGTTTCATCATATTCCTGTTTCATTTTTTCTGCCCATTTTTTGGCAAGCAGATATTGACGCGAGGTTTGGTAATAGGAAGCAATATATTCTTCGTAACTTTTTCCGTGTTTTTCAGCCCATGAACGTATTTGCTCTTTTAAGGCAGGGTCTTGCTCCAGCAAATCAATCCTTGTTTGGGCATCTTGTTTCACTTCTTCTTCCGAAACGCTGCAGCCAGATTGCTCAGCTTCCATAAAAATGAGTTGTTGGCGTATATAGTTACCAAAAATTTCTTGCTCGCTTTTTGGGATGTTTGTTCGCGCTTCTTTATAAGTATTATATTGCTGTGTGGTAAATTTTTTGCCGTTTAATGTGAAGGCAATATCTGCATTTTCAGAGGCTTGTTGATTTGTAAGGTTCGTCGTGTTGGTAGCGGAACAGCCGGTTAGTAGCAGAATGAGGAAAAAGGTAAGCGTAAAATATGATTTTTGGTACACAAAAAGACCTCCTTATTTAATGAGATACTTTTGTAGGCAACATGATATTGGCGGTGCGTCCAGGGGCCGCACCCTACAGAGGGAGTGAGAATTTAAAAATAATTGCATAACAAAATGGGTATATTGTAGGGGACGGCGCCTCGACGTCCCTAAGTGGATAACTGTGGTAAAGTGCAAATATCTCGGTGCGCACCAAGGGCCGCACCCTACGGAGCCTGAGCGAGTTTATTAATGGCTGAAAAAAACGGAACGAATGTGCAAACACCGTCCGTTTTACATAACCAAAACGGAAACCTGTAGGGGACGGCGCCCACGACGTCCCGCGCCTATGCCGCACCCTATGAAGAAAACAATCACACAAAGCTGCTTTCGGTTGCATTTTTCTTTTCGGATTGATCTTTATACTTTTTAATTGCTGCGGAGGCTTTATTGGTTGGGATAATGGTTCCGGCGCCGCCGACACATCCGCCAGGACAAGCCATGCCTTCTAAAAGATAACCATTCCTCTTTCCGGCTTTGGCTAAAAGCAACATTTTCCTGCAGTCTGACAAGCTGTCTGCCCGGTCAACCGGGACATTCATGTCCGGTTTTTTGACGTGGATGGCATTGACAATGGCTTCTGCCACGCCGCCGGCAACCGGATAGCCTCTGCCGGCTGCTGTCGCATCGGTAAAGGGATCGTCTATGGTTTGTTCGTCGATATTAATTCCCTTTGCCACCATCATCCCCATTAATTCTTCAAAAGTAATGACAAAATCAACGTCGCTTCGAACGCTCCGGCGCATGGCCTCCAGTTTTTTAGCAGAACACGGACCAATAAAAACAACCTTCGAATCCGGATAATCTTTTTTGATCATCCTGGCGGTTGCTACCATGGGGGTCAAACCCGTGGATACGCAATGGGCAATTTCCGGAAAGAAATTCTTTGCCATTGACGCCCAGGACGGGCAGCAGGAAGTTGCCAAAAAGGGCAGTTCATCAGGCACGCTGTTTAAAAAATGTTCCGCTTCTTCAGCCGCACCAATGTCGGCGCCGACCGCTACCTCATACACATCATCAAACCCCAGTTCTTTGAGCACGGATTTGATTTTTTCCGGGGTTGCCATGGGGCCAAGCTGTCCGACAAAAGCGGGAGCAATTTCCGCAATGATTTTCACGCCGGACTTCATGGCGTTAATTAGCTGAAAAATTTGTGATTTGTCTGCAATAGCGGCAAACGGGCAGTTAACAAGGCACATGCCGCAGGAAACACATTTATCGTGATTGATTTTTGCGCGGCCAAGCTCGTCTGATTCAATTGCGTCAACGCCGCAAGCCTGTGCGCATGGACGTTCATAGCGGATAATAGCATCATACGGGCATGCTTCCTTGCACCGTCCGCAGCGGATACATTTTTCTTTATCAATTACAGAACGTCCGTCAACCATGCTGACCGCCTGCACAGGGCACACAGCGGTGCAGGGATGGGCAAGACAGCCACGGCAGTTATTCGTAACGAAATATGCAGTTTCAGGACAAGCTTCACAGGCAAACGTTATTACATTCACCAGGGGAGGTTCATAATAAGTTTCGTCAATGGCGCTGGCCTCAATGCCTTCGCTAAGCGGAGCAGGCTGATCGATAGGGCGAAGGTTTAATCCCATCGCAAGGCGAATCCGCTCGCCGACAATAGCGCGTTCTTTAAATACGCTGTCGCGGTAACGGGCAATTTCACCGGGAATAATTTTATAGGGTATTTTATCAATTTCACTGAAATCTTTTCCTTCATATGCAAACCGGGCAACCTCCGTAAACACTTTACGGCGAATTTTTGTGACCGGCGTATAGATTCCTCTCAAAACAAGAAGCCTCCTCTCTGATTATGCCTGCTGGTCGGCGAGTATTTTTGCCATAACCGTTTGTGTTGTCGCATTTTCCATCATGTCATCATTGACCCATACGACCGGAGAATTTAAATCGTGGCTCAGGTTTTTGGGACACGACGTCGGCGTTATCTTAATACTGTAGCCTAAGGGGGTTTTGATTTTTTTCAGACTTTCAATGCTGGAAATGATATCAATGGCACCAGCCATAACGCAGTTAGAACAAACGCATACTTTAACAATTATTTTTTGCATAATAAACCACCTTTATACATTATTCGAAAGGATAGAAAGGAAATCAGCGGTCCTTTTTGTGCTGAAACCAAACGTTCCTGTCTGCAGCTAAGCTAAGAGACAAATTAAAAGTTTTTTTTATTATACCACATTCTTTAAATTTTTCATACATCTTTTAAAAATATTACTAGAAATATTAAAATAGGATATGTTATACTCGTTTTGTTTTGAAATTTTATTCTGCTGAAAAAAGCAGAATGCAGCAAGGAAGAGAGAAATTTGTAGTCTGATTATAGAGAATCGCAAATAAAATTATATTTTTTACAGGAAATGGTAATTTTGTACTTGCAATTATTGGAAAAAGATGGTATACTGTAAACATGAATTGTAAAAAATACCCAATTCGGCATTGCAGCCGCTTGAGGAAGGAAATTATAAGGAGGAAATGATGAACAAGAAAATTTCTATTGTATTGGTTGATGACAGTAAATCGCTGTGCGAGTATATTGCTGATTATTTTTCTAAGACAGAGGATTTAGAAGTAATCGGCATGGCTTATGACGGCGCGGAAGGGTATGAAATGATTTGTGAGAAACAGCCCGATGTTGCACTGATGGATATTGTTATGCCGAAAATGGATGGACTGGAGCTGTTGGAGCGTTTGGCAGAAACAAAAATGGAAAAGAAAATCACATACATCATGCTGTCAGCAGTCGGCAATGACAATATTACCCGCAAAGCGATGCAGCTTGGTGCGCATTATTACATTGTAAAGCCGTTTGAAAAAATGGATGTTTTAACAAAGAAAATTCGTCAGGTTTATTCTGTTGTACATGATGGGATTCATTCGGAACAGACGGCGGCGGAGCCGGCGGGAAATGTTGTTTCTGCGGAAACCAAAAGCAGAATTCCCAACCATATCAATGAAGATAATCTGCAAGCGGTGATTACCAGCGTCATTCATGACATTGGTGTTCCGGCTCACATTAAAGGGTATAATTATTTAAGGGAAGCAATTGGTTTATGCATCCATGACGGTGAATTTATCAATTCCATCACTAAAATGCTATATCCTACGGTAGCAAGAAATTATCAAACGACATCCTCGCGTGTGGAACGTGCGATCCGTCACGCTATTGAAGTTGCTTGGAGCCGCGGAAGAGAAGAAGTTTTAACAGATTTGTTCGGTTATACCATTGATACCAACAAGGGGAAACCAACAAACGGTGAGTTTATTGCCATGATCTCAGACAGCATTCGCCTGAAAATGAAAAATGTGGGATAAAAATGCCTTTTCAATATAGTTTGAGATTTTTCTAATATAAAAAACGTTCCGGCGGGTCAGTTTTAACCGGAGCGTTTTTCTATTTATGATTAATTATAAAAAACAGCAAGTGTTTTTTAAATATTTTTCCATGCAGGAAGCAAAATCTATCATTCGTATTTTTAAAATATATTTAAACTGATATTCAACAGGCGGTTATTTTTGAGCGTAAGCTGGTAAAATAATTTGGGAAAGCTTAACGGCTGGAATGCTTGAAATAAGCGCCAGCGTTGCAAAAGCAATGGCGCTGTGAATGTCGATGGCAGCATGATATATTGCTACGGGAAATTCCTGACATTCAATTTTTCTTCCCTTTAAACTGACGATGTTCCTTTGAAGGCAAAATTGAAAACGAAGCTGTGCGTCATCTTCCGCAATAGAAGAAGCGGTAACCGTAGCCAGAGAATTTAAACCATAAGTAATCAATACGGACTGCTCAGAAGATAAGCTGGGGACGACATCATCAGAGTTGACAAGATGAATGTAATCGGCGCGAAGCCGATAGGCAGGCGCGCTGTTCTCAATCAAAATATCATAACTGCCGTTTTTTTTAGGCGGACAAAATATAAAATCTTTTTCAGTTTGGCGAAGGGAGGTACCGCATTTGAGTCCTTGCTGAGAAAAGCAGTGGTTTGCAAGGCGCTTGATTTGATCGTCACTTTCAGATATTCCAATTGTTATCAATCCCATACACTCCATTTTATTCACTGTGATAGCGATAGTTTGTACGCTTTTATGTAATTTTAATCCCATTTTACAGAAAAAAATGATTTTTTTCTGTAAAATGGTTCTTTTTTTGGCCAAACAAGCATATGTATCATTGAAAGCGTAATTTATACCGGCAAAGACCGGTTTGAAAAAAGGGAGGAAACCGTGTTATGACCATTGATTTAGAGAAAAAACAGGTCAGCCTGAGCGAATTAAAAATGAGTACGTCTTCCGTGGTAATGGTAGATGGGGATGTGATTGTACCTGATGTAAAACCGGATATACGTGAGATTTTGCTGGCAGAGGCAACGGCGGCAGTTACTTCAAAAGAACTGGCAGGCGGAAAGCTGACAGTAACCGGCAATGTGATGATAAAAGTGCTGTATGTGCCGGAAACAGAAAATGAAAATTCGTCGAAGGTAAAAAATATGACGGCAAAATTTGAGTTTAAAGACAGCGTGGATTGTCCGAGCGGGGAATTGGCAATCAGCGTTAAGGCGGTTACAGAACATGTTGAATTTTCCATGATTCATTCCAGAAAAATGAATATGAAAGTTGCAGTCGCAATCAAAGTAAATGCTTATGCCCCAAAAGAGATTACCGTTTGCTGCGGCGTGCCCGCCGATGCGGGGCTAGAAACCAAAATGGCAAATGTCAGTCTGTATGACATAACAGCAGATGAGCAAAAAGACCTGATTATTGCGGAAAATATTGAAATTCCAAGTTCTAAGCTGGAAATCGATGAGATTTTAAAAATGGATGTGCATGCGGTAAAAGGCGACTGTAAATTAATGAATAATAAAATTATGCTCAAAGGAACGCTTCATATCTCCACGCTATATTCTTCGATCATTGACGGGTATAGTTTAGAGCACATGGAGCATGAGATCCCATTTACAGAGGTTTTAGATATTGACGGCTTAGCAGAGGAATGTCTTTGTAATGTGCAGTACGATGTAAAAGATGTGTTTTATGCAGTAAAAGAGGATGTTAACGGGGAACCGAGGATCATTGCAATTGAGGTTTTAATCGGTGCAAGCGTTGCTGCTTCGCGCACTGTAGAGATGGAAATTCTTGATGACTGCTATAGCCCGTCAGCCAAAACGCGTATGGGGAAAAGCAAAGTACAGCTGAATGAACTGATCAATGAAGGCTCCAGCCAGCTTGCGGTTAAAGAAATTATAAGCGTACCGGAAGGGATGCCGGCGGTCGATGCCATATATAATGTCAGTGCAAAACCTATTATTTCCGAAACGGCGGTGGAAGACGGAAAACTTTATGTACGGGGGAATTTGGCAGTATTTCTTTTGTATGTATCCAAAGAAGGCGAAACTCCAATTACCAGTTTGGTAGAGGAATTCCCGTTTGAACATGCGATCGGGATTGGAGAATGCAGCGGAAAGGTTATGCTTGGGAGCGATGTTTCTGTTCTTTCTACAAGCTTTACGTTCAATGCCGCTTCAGAGGTAGAAATTCGCTGTAATTTGGAATTTTACACAAAAGTAATCCGCCCGTATGAAATGGAATTGATCAGCGAATGTGAAATGGAGGAAACGAATGAAGAGGAAGAACAGGAGACTGCTCCGCGCCTGATTATTTACTTTGTACAGCCGGATGATACCATGTGGGATATTGCCAAACGTTACCGTACTACTTTTGGCAAAATTATGGCAGCTAATCAATTGGAAGATGCAGGAAAATTATTCCCAGGTCAAAAACTTTTAATACCACGGGCTTAAATATCATTAAACATTAGCCGGCACGCGGCGCTGAAAAAATTTCAGCGCCGCGTGTTTTTATATAGAATTATTCAATCAAAATTGCCTGCGGAGATACTTTACACTGCAGGCAATTTTGTAAGTTTATATAATGTCTACTGAACAAATGGTTTTGCGAAACCATTTGTGTGAAATTTACAATTTCACACCTAAAAACAGCATTAAAATGCTATTTTTAGGTTC
>CASGBM010000076.1 GCA_949299615.1 uncultured Eubacteriales bacterium
AAAAAAGCACAAAAACCTTGCACCTAAACAATTCTGAAACGCTTACAAACCGCTATGCGGCTGCGTTTCAGAATTGTTCAGCAGTCATTAAATAAGTTTAAAAGCGAAATTTAAAGCATAAACGGAATTACATAATCTATATATTATATCATAAAGTTTATTTAGATTCAACTGCTTTTTTTATCGTAAAATGTTCAAGTCAATATATTTTGTCCATTTTTTATGTTCTAAATTCATCAATTTCTTCATATGGATAGATTGAGGTGAGAAAAATGGACATCCCTCAGTTGAAGAAAGAGATCCTTTTGCAGCTGCCGCTGCGGTTTCGTAAGATGCTTGCCGGCGTTAATTTTGAAAAATTGCAGGAAATCCGCTTTCGCTGCGGCAGACCGATCATGCTGTATGAAAACGGGCCGGGCATTTATATTACGGAGAGCGGAAGACCTGCCGCTGATAAAAATCAGGCGGCAATGACAGATAGAGAGGATATGGCGTCACTGATGGCAGCGTTTTGTGAAAATTCTGTTTACGCGTATCAAAGGGAAATCTGTGACGGATTTTTAACCATTCGCGGCGGGCACCGTGTCGGGATTTGTGGACGCTGCGTAATGACGGACAGTAAAATTGTAAATATTACGGATATTTCCGGTTTAAATTTACGAATTGCCAAAGAATTTCCCGGCTGTGCAGACCGCATTTTATCAAAGCTTTGCAATGAAGACACCGGCATATTAAACACGGTGCTGATTGGTCCGCCGCAATGCGGAAAAACAACGTTCTTAAGGGATTTGTGCCGTTTGCTGTCAAACAGGTTTAAAATTACGGTAATTGATGAGCGTTCCGAAATTGCGGCAGTTAAAAACGGAATACCGCAGTTTCATGTTGGTGCGCAGACCGATGTTTTAGATCGTTTTCCCAAAGGACAGGGGATGCTGACGGCGGTTCGTTCGCTCTCTCCGGAGGTTATCATCACGGACGAGCTAGGCGCGGGAGAAGATATTGCAGCAGTGAAAAGCGTTTTAAATGCAGGCTGCAAAATTATTACAAGCATGCATGGATATGGGGTGGAGAACCTTGCGGAAGAAAAGAAATCGCTGCTTGCCCTTTTTGACTGCGCAATTATCATGGCAAGGCGCAGGGGCGTGCCGGAAATGGTGCAATTTATAAAGATTTGGCAGGAAAAGGACAACATGGTTATGGAGGAAATGATATGATAACCGTAATCGGCGTTATTTTTATTTTATTTGCCTGCACAGCGTTTACGATGCGGAAAATATTAGAACAAAGGCGGCAAATTGATACGGCAAGGGATTTTGTTCAGGCTTTTTCCTATCTTGCCGGAAAAATGGAATTTACTTTAGAGCCACTGCCGTCCCTTTTGGACCAAGCGGCACAGGAGGGATTTGGGGAAGCCGGCAATTTTTTTAAAATATTGGCGCAGAAACTGGAAGACGGCAGCAACAAAACCCTTCGGGAAATTTGGAAGGATACTCTTTATACATATGCGCAGAGGTTAAAATTATCTCCGCAAACCGTTCGGATCTTAAAACATGTCGGCAGCCGCCTAGGACAGGCGGCGAGTAATATAGAAATTGAAATTTTAACTTGTGCGGGCAAGGAACTGGAGGAAGAAATCCTTGCCAGAGAAGCGGAATTTTCAAAAAATGAAAAACTGCTCAAAAGTTCCGGCATCTTGGTGGGGATTTTAATTGTTATCTTTTTTTTGTAATAGAGACAAAAGAGAAGCGGAGGATGTATTATGGGTGTGGATTTGATTTTTAAAATTGCTGCAATTGGGATTTTAGTTAGCGTGCTGCATCAGGTTTTGATGAGAGCCGGAAGAGAAGAGCAGGCCATGCTGACGACATTAGCCGGACTCGTTGTTGTCCTGCTGATGGTAATAAACGAAATCAGCTATTTGTTTGAAACCGTCAAAACAATTTTTAATTTGTAAAAGGCGGGAACAAAAGATGGATATGATAAAAATAATCGGAGTAGGAATCTTAGGCGCGGCCTTTGCGCTGATTGTGAAAGAATATAAGCCGCAAATGGCGCTGGGAGTAGGAATTACCACAGCCATAGTGGTATTTTTAATGATTTTGTCCCAGGTGGAATATGTGGTGGAAATTATCTATATGACTACATCCAGACTTAATTTGAATATGGAATACATTGCGGCGATTTTAAGAATGATTGCGGTTAGCTATCTTTCCCAGTTCGGTTCGGAAATTTGCCGCGATGCCGGACAAAATGCAATAGCGGCAAAAATAGAACTGGCGGGAAAGATCATCATTGTAGCTTTGAGCGTTCCCATTCTTCTCGCACTGATGAACTTGCTGATCGGCTTGCTTCCATAAGAGGGAGGGTTACAAATGAAAAAAGCATATTTGCTGTTTTTAATTATTCTTATGGTTTTTTGGTTTCCGCAGTCCGCGTCGGCAGAAGAATCCGAATCTCCTGAAAAAATCCAGCAGGAAGTCTTAGAAAATTCTTCAAAGCAAATAGAAAAAAGCGGGGCAAATACAGGCTCGTTTCAGTTTTTTGAAACGGCACAAAAAGTTGCTGACGGCGAGTGGGAGTGGAATATCGGCAGCATTTTAAACCGTTTGTCGGATTTGTTTTTCGGCGAACTTTCCAAAAATTGTACGGCATTAATTAAGATTATCGTGATTGCGGTCTTAGCAGGGGTGCTTTGTCAGCTTCAAAGCTCCTTTCAGGGGGAAGGAATTGCAGACATCAGTTTCCTTGCCTGTTTTATCGTGATTGCCGGACTTGCAGTTTCTGTTTTTGCAGAAATTATGCAAATGGCAATGAGCGCAATAGATAATTTAAATCTATTTATGCAGGCCCTGATCCCGTCCATTACCGGAATTATTGCGGCAGGGGGCGGCGCGGCTTCGGGGATGACATTAAGTCCTTCGTTGTTTTTATGTATGCAGGTTATCACCTATCTTGCAAAAAATGTGTTTCTTCCAATGATTTTGGTCATTACCGCGCTTTCTGTGATTAACAACATGACGGGCAGATTCCACATTACCAAGCTAATTGAATTTGCCAGACAGACGCTGAAATGGATGTCCGGTATTTTGCTGACTGTTTTTATCGGTGTACTCAGCCTGCAGGGGTTTTCTGCGGCTTTTGTTGACGGTGTGGCTGGAAAAACCGTAAAATATGCAATTTGCAATTTTGTACCTTTGGTGGGAAACGTTTTATCCGATTCTGTGGAAGCGGTTTGTGCCAGTACTCTTATTGTAAAAAATGCAGTAGGAATTACGGGGGTTTTGGCGCTTTTATCCATTTGTTTAGGGCCGTTAATAAAAATATTGGTCATATCGGTGTTATACCGGTTCGCTGCCGGCGTGGCAGAGCCGGCAACAGACCGGCGAATTGTAAATCTTTTGAGCGATCTTGCCGGAAATATTACGCAGACATTTGTTATTTTGCTGATGGTATGCGTGATGTTTATTATCAGCGTGGCAATGTTATGCGCGGTGACGAATATACCAGCGATGATGCAGTAGGAGGTAAGAAATGGAGCTTTTAAAAGAATATGCGACAGGAATTATCGTCGTTTCTGTTCTGGCAATTTTACTGGAGAATATTCTGCCTGCTACCAGTCATAAAAAATACATAAATGTGGTAATCGGTTTGGTAGTTATGCTGGTAATCGTCAGTCCGGTGACAAAGCTTTTTGATGTGCGGTCGGCATTTGTTCTGCCGGAGCTGGTGATTGACGACTCGGATTTGTCGGAAAAAGGAGGCAAAAGCTTAGTTGCAGAGGATTTTGCCCAACGGCTTTCGAATAAATTGTCCGAAGAAGTAAACAAAAGGTGCGGGCAAACGGTTAATGTAACAGTTTTTGTGGATGTAAATGAAAAAGGTGAGATCACGGGAATAAGGAAAATTACAGCGTTCCCGATGAATGATAACATACGAACGGCAATTGTGGACTGCTCCGGAATAGAAGCCGGTAAAATTGTGGAAGGTGATGCAGAATGAAAATACAGGAAATTTTTCAAAAATATTTTGGACAAATTACGAATACCAAAAGCTTGTTTCTCATATTATTGATAGGGGTGGCTCTTCTGGTTTTTGCCGGCTTGCCGGGGAAAAAAGGAAGCGAAAAGCAAAACCTTTCCGTACAGCAGCCGTCTTTTGACGAAAGCGAGTACACAAAAGAGCTGGAGAATAAATTAGCGAAAATGCTTTCTACAATCCGCGGGGCAGGGAACGTAACGGTCATGATTACGCTTGAAGATACGGGTCAGAGCATATACGCACAAAATGAAAAGTCAGAAAGCAAAACCTCAGAAACAGAAGTGGAGCCTAGCGCTACCTACTCCAGCGACGGCAGTTTTGTTTTAAAAAATGATTCTGGAGGCGGACAGTCGCCGCTGCTGGTAAAAAGCCATTTCCCAACCGTTTCCGGTGTTTTGGTGACGGCACAGGGTGCGGAAGATGCGCAGGTAAAAAACAATTTAGTAAATGCGGTCAGAGCCGTTTTGGATGTGAAAGCGCACAGGGTGCAGGTGCTGAGCCAATAGCGGTTGCCGCTCCAAAAGGCGTTTTATATTTTGTATCCATTAATTTATATTTAGGGAGGATAAATAATTATGAGATTTTTAAAATTCAGACACGGGCAGGAAGAGACGCAGGAGGGAAAGCATGAAGTGAAAAAAAATAAAATGTTTGTTTTGCGCAAAAAACAGGTAGTTGCATGTTCGCTGCTTATTTTAATCGGTATCGCGGGATATTTAAACTGGACGTTCAGCAACGACGCAGTGGATCCCGATGTTGCAGTTATGTATAATGAGGCTTCCAAAAAACTCGGCGAGGCACAGATGGTAAACGGTGACGAAGGGGAGCAGACAGCGCCGGTTTCGCAGCAGGAAGGATCGGATGATGAAAATGATGCAGCAAGCCAGACTGCAAATCACAATTATTTTGCGCAGGCAAAACTGGACCGTGAAGTGAAACGCAGTGAGGCAATGGATATGCTTACACAACTGATTCAAACCCAGGGGACAGACCCAGAGGCAAAAACAAATGCAGAAAATCAAATTCATCAAATGGCGGAGTATACAGAAAAAGAAGTTGCAATGGAAAATTTGATTCGGGCAAAAGGTTTTGGAGAGACCATTGTATTTATGAGCGCAACAATGGTGAATGTTGCCGTGAGCAGCGAAGGGCTCAATGAAATTGACGCGGCGCAGATTCAGGATATTGTCACCTCAACCACTGGATATACAGCGGATAAAATTAAAATTGTAGAAATAAAACCCGGACAATAAGCATGACCGCACCGCTGTTTCGGCGGTGCGGATTTTCTATTGTATGTTTTGCAGACCGTAAGAGAAAAAAGAATTGTAATTTTAATGAGTAAGTGTTATAATATAATTACCAATAAGTTTTCAATTAAGCTTGAACAGGAGGCATGTTTCATGGCAGAAGAATTCAATATAAATACAGAGCCGGAAGAACTTGGCGAGGTTAAGATAGCAGAGGATGTTGTTTTGGTGGTTGCAGGGCTGGCGGTTGGCGAGGTAGAAGGCGCCGCAGTGGTAAATTCTCTGGCAGACGGATTTGTTGAAAAATTTGTTAAAAAAAATTACGGTAAGGGAATCCGTGCTGAGATGAATGAAAAAGAGGTCAGCATAGATGTCCATGTGATCGTGGATTATGGAGTTAAAATTCCCGATGTTGCATGGGAACTGCAGGAGAAGGTAAAGAAAAATATTGAAACCATGACAAATCTTACGGTTTCCAAGGTGAACATTTTTGTGGAAGGGATTGCAATTGAGCGGGAATCGAAGCCGGACATAAAGGAAGGGAAGCGTGCGGCAAAGGAAGAGAAGAAAGCCAAGAAGGAAGCGGAGAAAGAACCTGCCGAAACAGCTCCCGAAGAAGAGACGGCAGCAGACAGTGAAAAAGAAAAGGCAAATACAGAAAAAAAATAAGCACGACAGGCATGGCGCGTTAGCGTCCATGCCTGCCTGACGTTTTTATATAATTAAAATACAAAAGAGGAGTATGAAAATGGCAACAGACACCTATAAGAGCCCGCTTGCCTCACGGTATGCAAGCAGAGAAATGCAGGAGCTTTTCTCAGAGGACACAAAATTTAAAACGTGGAGAAAGCTTTGGATTGCTTTGGCAGAGACAGAAAAAGAGTTAGGGCTTCCGATTACGGAGGAACAGATTGCAGAGTTAAAGGAACACCAAAACGATATTAATTATGATGTGGCGGTAGCACGGGAAAAGGAAGTGCGCCACGATGTCATGTCGCATGTGTATGCGTATGGCGTTCAGTGCCCAAAGGCGAAGGGAATTATCCACCTGGGGGCAACCTCTTGCTATGTCGGTGATAATACGGATATTATTATCATGACGCAGGCAATGAAGCTGGTACATAAAAAGCTGATTAACGTAATTTCCCATTTGGCAGATTTTGCCATGGAATATAAAGACTTGCCAACGCTGGGTTTTACCCATTTTCAGCCGGCGCAGTTAACTACCGTTGGGAAACGGGCGACGTTATGGCTGCAGGAACTAATGATGGATTTGGAAGATTTGGAACACCAAATCGGAAAAGCAAAGCTTTTGGGCTCCAAAGGAACAACGGGGACGCAGGCAAGCTTTTTAGAACTGTTTGACGGTGACCACGAAAAAGTGCGCCGGGCCGATCGGATGATCGCGAAAAAGATGGGGTTTGATGCAGTATTTCCGGTGTCTGGGCAAACCTATTCCAGAAAACTGGACAGCCAGGTGTTAAATATTTTGAGCGGGATTGCACAAAGCGCATATAAATTCAGCAATGATATGCGCCTGTTACAACACTTAAAAGAAATCGAAGAGCCGTTTGAAAAGAAACAAATTGGGTCTTCTGCCATGGCGTATAAAAGAAATCCCATGCGCAGCGAACGAATTGGTTCTTTGGCTCGCTATGTAATTGTGGACAGTTTAAATCCTGCTATTACTGCCTCTACGCAATGGTTTGAGCGTACGCTGGACGATTCGGCGAACAAGCGAATCAGTGTTCCGGAAGCATTTTTGGCTGTGGATGCAATTTTATCCATCTATTTAAATGTTGTTGACGGCCTGGTGGTGTATCCGAAAGTGATCCATAAGCGGATCATGGAAGAACTGCCGTTTATGGCAACGGAAAACATTATGATGCAGGCAGTAAAAAAAGGCGGAGACAGGCAGGAACTGCACGAACGAATCCGGGAACATTCCATGGAGGCGGCGCGTATGGTAAAAGCAGAAGGCAAGGAAAATGACTTGTTAGAACGAATTTCAAAAGATGATGTTTTTCAGTTGAATCTGGAAGAACTGAAGACCTTACTGAAACCGGAAAATTATGTGGGACGTGCGCCGCAGCAGACGGAGGAATTTATCAGCGAATATGTCCGCCCGGTATTGGACAAGCATGCCGATGAAATGGGCGTGACTGTGGAAATTAATGTTTGAGTCAGGGGGAACGTCAAATGAAATTAGGATTTATCGGCGGCGGCAATATGGCATGGGCGATTGCCGGCGGCGTGCTAAAGGCGGGATTATATGAAACCGGCAGTATTTTTGTCAGTGATCCGAACGAATCTGCATTAGAAAAGTTTCGGGAAAAAGGGATTACCGTGAGTTGTGAGAATCAAAATGCGGCAAACGGTGACATCATAATTCTTGCCGTAAAGCCATTTATTTACAAAACTGCGCTCTCTGCGCTGACGGCTGATTTGGGAAAAGATGTGCTCAAGGACAAAGTATTTGTTTCCATAGCCGCTGGAGTAACCGTTGACGAAGTAAAAGAGTATCTGGGCTTTGACGCAAAAGTCGTCCGCGTCATGCCAAACACGCCTGCAATGGTTCTGGCAGGTATGAGTGTGTTGTCGCAGGTTTGCGAGCCGGTTAGCGATGAGGAGTTTGGGGCTGTTCAGCAAATTTTTGAGGCGGTTGGAGAAACGGAAGTTATGCCGGAATCCCTTTTAAATTCCGTGATTGCTGTCAGCTCAAGCAGCCCTGCTTATGTTTATATGTTCATTGAAGCGATGGCAGATGGTGCGGTTCGTGATGGGATTGCGCGCGATAAAGCATATCGTCTGGCGGCGCAAAGTGTTTTAGGTTCGGCAAAAATGGTCTTGGATTCTGGAAAACACCCCGGAGAATTAAAAGATATGGTTTGTTCGCCGCGCGGTACAACCATTGAAGCCGTGGCAGAATTGGAAAAAAATGGTTTTCGAAATTCGGTTTTAGAGGCCATGAAAAAATGCACGGAAAAATCATTTGCGACAAAATAAATTTTCCAAAAAATAATGGTTTTAAATTGATTCGAATTTCACATACTAGAAATATACTTTTTGAAAGGTGGAATTTGAATATGAAAAATCTGGGCTTTATTGGCGGCATGATTGCCGGCGCAGTTGTGGGATCTGCCATTACAATGTTTATTGATCCGATTAGCGATAAGCAGAAAAGAAAAATGTATAAAACATCAAACCATATGTTTAAAACAATGGGAAGTGTAATTGACGCCATGATGATGACAAAACATTAATCAGTAACTTCTATGAAAACAGACCGATTTTGCGGTCTGTTTTTTATTGATTATGGTAATGGAAAAAATTACATATATTTATTTTTTTCTTTTTTCATGCGCTTTGACCAAAGGAAATGGCTTACGGCAATTTAGCAGAAAAATACGATGGTTATGCTGTTTTTCCGCAATATTTAAAACAGGATATTTGTTTTTATATCTTTCTGTATAGAACGATTTTCCAGTTTATTTCCAAAAATTGATGCTTGATCCTCCGAAAAAGGCATGTTATACTGGGTAACCGTAAGGGAGGTCATATTATGAGACGCAAAATCGCCATCTATTTGCTTTGTATATGCTGCATTTTGGGGCAATGGTTCTTATCAGAAACCACCGAAGCAGTAGATGAGGTATCATTTCATACGCCGATTTGCCTAACGGTAAATGGAGTTTATTTGGCAATGGATTCACAGCCGTTTCTGCATGAGGGATTTACGTTTGTGCCGATCCGTTTTGTCAGCGAGGCGCTGGGCGCAGATTCTGTCACATGGGATTCGTCTCGGAATACGGCGACTATTCAGCAGGATGAAACAACCATTCAGCTGACGGCAGGTCAAAAAACAGCCTACGTAAACGGCGAGAAAATCCGCGTCGCACAGGGCATTCGTCTGGTTAATGACAGGGTTTATGTTCCGGTGCGCTTTGTATCGGAGACGTTGGGCTGCGAAGTTCTTTGGGACAGCCAAACGTATACGGTTGCGATAAACAAAAAAGGAATTTCCGTGCCCGCTCACCTGGAGGGGACAAGAGGATACAGTGATGATGAAATATACTGGCTTTCCCGTATTATTCATGCAGAAAGCCGAGGCGAGCCGATGCAGGGAAAAATTGCGGTAGGTAATGTGGTTTTAAACCGTGTGGAGAGCACACAGTTCCCAAATACGATATATGGGGTCATTTTTGATCAGAAATACGGCGTTCAGTTTTCTCCGGTTGCGGACGGAAGCATTTATAATACACCGCTGGGTGACAGCGTAATTGCAGCGAAAAAAGCGCTTGAAGGAGAGTTGCAGGCAGGTCAAAGTTTATACTTTTTTAATCCGCGTACGGCCTCCAGTTTTTGGATTGCACAAAACCGAACGTATTATAAAACCATTGCAAACCATGATTTTTATTTATAAAAAGCAAATCGTATGAAAAAACAGACTGGCAGGGCATATATACATGCCCTGCCAGTCTGTTCAGCGTGTCGACTTTATCGACACGCTTCAAGTCGAAACCTCTTTTCAAGAGTTTTCGCTTGAAAACAAGGGCTTTCGTTCGCACGGCGCTCTCCGCGCCAGCCCTTGATATGAGC
>CASGBM010000077.1 GCA_949299615.1 uncultured Eubacteriales bacterium
TTCCACCACCGTCGCTTCGTCTTTTACGTTATTCCAGAACGTCAGCGTCTTGTCTTCTGTCATCGTCACGGTGTAGCGTGCCGTTCTGTACCCTGCGCCTTCCACGGTCACCGTATAGAGCAAATTCTGCGTCAATTCCTGTGTCAGCGCATAGCCGTCAGCTGCCATAGCAACCGCATCGCTTCCCAATTCCTTCACAATGTTTGTGCCCAGATCGCCTCCCGATATCGTCACCGTCATATCCTGATAGGCAGCGGCATTATCAACCACTGCGTTCGGGAATGTAATGTTTATCGTCAGCTGTTGTGTCGGCTTTTCTATTTCAAAATCGTAAGATACGCCGCTTACATCAGAAGAGATTACGCGGTTTTGCCCATCACTGCTTCTTTGCTGGATATTCTCTGTGCCGTCTGAAACAGAAATTATGCCTTTCCCATATCCGTTTATCGTCAGCGTTCCAAGCAAAATCTTATTACCGCTCAAATCGTAAGCCTGATTTCCTGCCGCGCCATTTTGATATCCTTTTTCGTGGAACAAATATCTGCCATTTAAATATGGCTGTATTTCCCAATTTTCTACCGGTTTAAATGCATTAATTGCAAATTTTTCGCCATCATTACCCGTAACGGTAATGGTGAGGTCTGCTGCAACCAAATTTTCAATCAGCGCATCATTTCCTTGATCGTCAGCTCCTTGCAGATACACGTTAAATTCATTCACCGTACCATTGGCAGCTTCTATTACGACTGATTTTGCCTCTTTCCCAACCTCGTCGGAAATGGTTACCAGGTTATCCATAGCTTCATCGGGATAAAAACTTGTAACTGTTACATTGGCAGGCAATTGTGCTGCATTCGGCAAGCTGCCGCCCCAATAGTTTTCATTCACATCCAAGTCGTCTGACAAAGCTGTTCCTTGATCTACCTGAATCCATGCTTTAGAAAGGTCGTTATCATTCAAATGAATCTCACTTCCCAAACCTCCGCTAAAATCTGGTCTTACATAGATGAGTGAATCGCTGTTCAGTAAATTTTCGGTAATATCCGCCGTTTGTACAGCGTGCATTTTTAAGAAGCTTCCAAATGCTTTTGAATCGGCTGTCACTTCATTCGCTTTTACAATTAAATTGCTGGTTCCGGGATTAATGTGAATTGCTGTTTCCAAATTCTTAAACGTACATTCTTGCACCGTAAGTGCGTCATAGGTTCCCGCGCTTGATGTCACAATGCCTTTATATCTCTTTCCAGCGCTTGCTTGAAATTCCTCTGTCTCAAACGCGCAGTTTTGAATCGTAATATTTGGGTAAGTCCCAGAATTGATTGCTATGCTTACAGGTTCTGTGTCAAAAGCTGTTACAATCATCGGCGCAGTAAATTTTAGACCATCGACCGTGACATTACCGGATTCGATGACAAAGCTTCCTTGGATATTCGGAAGATTGCCTTCTGCGTCAGCGGTTCCTTTTAATGTAACCGCTTCCCCTATGCGTAATGCGTCAGCAAGCGTAACATCTGCGACAATTTCAATAACATCGCCGGGTTGCGTCGCTTGTAACGCAGCTTCAAGAGAAATATACGGATACCCCTTAATGAAAGCTATCGCAGTATCAGTAACAACATTTCCGTCTGCATCTTGCGTCATGCCTTCCGGTATAAACCGATCTACATTTTCTGTAAAATTTCCGCCTATTACTGTTGCAGTAGCATCACCGCTTGTATAAACTTTACCGTCAACAGAACCTCCGGCAACCGTTATTTTACTGTCATAGTCTCCGCCAAGATCACCGGTAATCGTGCCGCCGGTTACTTCGAGCGTACTTGTGCCTTTTACTAAGATCGCGGTTGAATTTTCCCCATAAACCTCCGCTTCACCGCCAATATGAATGGATACATTATAGTCTGTGTAAGTATAGGATTTTAGCGTGCCGCCGGTCATGGAAAAATCAATCCCGTCCTCACTAGATAGGAACAATCTAGGACCTGTAATCTCTCCATCCGTAATGTCAATTTGAGTGTTCGTACCGTTGATTCTCATAACATTATCATTTGTACTGATCAGCTTACCGCCAGAAATGGAAATAGAAGGATTATTTGCAAAATAGTTAACATCAAGCGCCTCTTGGTTCGCTTGAATTGTGCCTCCCTCAAGGGCAAAGCTGCTGCCTGTGCCCATAATCGCAATGCCATAACCCTTAGGAGTAGTTACATCAATCATCCCTCCCTTTGCTGTTGAGAGGTCTGTCACGGTGAAAGAGCCGCCATTAATCGTGAACAAAAAGTTATTGTCTTCACTGTATGTGCTTGTTATAGTATGATTGTTGAGATCAAGCACAACAGTAATACCGGCGCCAATACTCCAGTTCTGCTTTGTATCGACTGTAATAGGCGCTGTCAGTTTAAAATTACCACCGGCTTTGAGCGCACTAGAAAGCTCAGCAGCATCTGCAACTTCTTGCCAGGTGCCGTCTGCAAACGCCGTAAAAGTCATGAGGCTAAGCAATATCGCTCCGGCTACAATACTTGATAAAAGTTTTTTAAACTTCATAAACCTTTCCCTCTTTCTAAAATTTTGTCGATTTTTAATTGTCGGCTATTTTATCTTTTGTATGCTCATAGAATTTAACGTTCAACTTCTAGCCATTCCCCCTTTCTTATGTATCTAAACATCACTCATAGGTTTTGAGATTCATATTTTACTAACTTTAAGCATTTTATCCTCAATAAATAAATTAATTCATTAACGCCAACAATCTTGCGCACATCACGGCAACCTCGGCGCGCGTTGCATTCCCCAGCGGATTAACCGCGCCGTCACTGCCTTGAATAACGCCTGCCGATACCATAGACGCCATGGCCGTTTGGGCATAATCGGAAATAGTGTCCTTGTCGGAAAATACATCTAAGGACGAAATATCCGTCTGCTCGGTGATGTAACCTTGTTCTAAAAACGCCCGATAAGCAAGAGTAATCAGGTCTTGTCTCGAAATTGCCGCCTCCGGCATAAAGTTTTCTCCGCTTCCTTGCGCAATGCCGGCAGCTCTCGCCGAACCAATTGCATTGTAATAATAACTGTCCACCGGAACATCTGCAAAATTCTCTGTAAACTCATTGCTTACTTTCAGCATCCTGGTCAGGATCAGGATAAAGTCTCCACGTTTTATCGGATTGGCAGGGGAATACGTCGTATCGCTGGTACCGCTGATAATTCCCTTCTCCTTCAGCGCATAAATGGAGTCTTTTGCCCACGCATAATTTCCTAAGTCAGTAAACGGTTCCGAGCTTTGACCCGGTACGGCAACACCTCCTGTATTGCCTCCGCTGATACCACTGCCGCCGGTTCCGCCGCCGGAGCCGCCGCTGCTGGATCCACTTCCGCCAGAACCGCCGCCACCGGAACCGCCGCCGCTGCCACTGTCGTCCTCATCCTTAGTTGTTGCACTCACAACGTCTGAAAATGTTCCTGTACCGGCTGCATTTTGCGCGGCAATACGGACGTAATATGTAGTTCCCGTTTCCAAATCCGTTAGGGTAGTGCTTGTAATATCCGGATCTTTAATTTGTTCGGATTCCGACAACTCCTCTTGTTCTGTTCCATATTGAATAAGGTAACCCGTCACTGTTTCATCCTCTGGACGCGTCCACTCAACAACAATCTTTTCTGCTCCTCCGCTGACTTCCGGCGTTTCCATTTTTGCCGGGGTTGTCGCTTCGTCTTCAATTCCTTCAAAAACCTTCATGTCATATTGATCCGTTTTTCCATCGCGGTTAAAATCGGTTGCCGCCGTTGCCTGCTCCGGATTATCCACTGCACTTTGGCACAGTCTTTTATCTTCCGCATCCACTTTTCCATCACCGTTTACATCGCCGGGGATAAAATCTGCATTTGTAATCTCTATCGCTTCATCAAATGTCACATTGGAGGCACGGTAGGAAACGTACCCAATGCCGGAAAGTTCAACAGAATATGACTGTCCGTCAACAACCGTTTCTGTTACCAAAAATTTAGGGATGGTAACGCTTGCATCCCTATGTCCGCCTTTGGTAATGGGGATATTGTTAAAAACGGTATAAAATTCATAGCCGTTGTCCCCGGTGATTTTTAATTCCAGGCCGCTGGCTACATATTCTCCCGCCTCCGTTGCCGCCGCAAAATCTGTTACTTTGTCAAGTGTTAATTTTACAGTTGCCGTTTTCCCTTGGTTCTCTGTAGAACTTGCTTTTACTTCTGTTATCTCTGCCTCTTCGCCAGGCATAATGTCTTGACCGTCTATGGTAAAATACGTGTTTTCCAAATCATGGATACGCAAAGTAACCATACCGCCTGCTTCCCCGGAAAATGTTAGGATAAACAATTCTGTCTTCCCGCTGAAAGAAATTGGTGTCTTTGTGCTTAAAATACTGGGCATCACTCTTTTTTCAACATTGGCAACCGCCGCATTAGGAGAAATCAGCGCCGAACCTGCCTCCGGATTATTCTCGCCCATTAAAAATGTAATCGAGCGGTATTTCAAATCTCCTTCAAATTCCATATCCAGCTGCGCAACAGAAACATCGCCCTCCAGGCCTTCCACGCTGACCTTAATCTTTGCTTCGCCGGCAAGCGTTGAGGCATCTTGCGCCGTTACATCTTCTAATATAATTTTAACATCCGAATTCTCTGCGGCAAAGACGCAGGGTACACAAGTAAAAATCAGCATAGCTGCCAGCAAAAATGCAATCTTTTTTTTCATAAAACCACTCCTTGTTTTATTGATAGAAGCTCCTTTTTCTTTCTGTCACATACGCTTCCCTTCGCTTTATCCAAAACGGATAGTTGTTTTCTAACTGCCATTTACATAATTTAAGGCGCAAACACCCCTCCCGGCAATGCAGTTATGGAATTATTCTCCTAAACATTGCAAAGGTCAGCATGTTGCACCTCAATTTATAAAATAATATTTACTTCCTGTTTAAACCCATTTTAAGGGAGAAAATATCCATTTGCATTTAACAAACAGAGTGCAAATACAAATTACTTTTGATACCAAATATTATAGCAAAGTTGACAATAGTTGTCAATAACCGCGTGTCCATTTTTGCTGGTTTCTTGCTGTCTGGCCAATATGGCAATTGACTTTATTGAAATGTTTTGCAACAATATTAACCTTAACAAAACAGTCATTTCTCTATCCTGCCGCTTCAGTTTGTTTTCTCCTCTGAAATGGTACCGTTTCGATATGCTTTTAAAAGCATTTGAAGGTCTGCAATCTGCGATTTTAGTTCCAGTCCAATATCGGTATCTGCAACTTTAATCCTGTTTAGCGTTTTTTCAACAACAACCGTGGTAGAATGGATATCCTGCTCTTCCCGAATCGCTTGCTTTCGCGTTGAAAAAGGCT
The DNA here is from genome assembly GCA_949299615.1 of uncultured Eubacteriales bacterium. Lineage (GTDB taxonomy): Bacteria > Bacillota > Clostridia > UBA1381 > UBA9506 > RGIG1666. The sequence goes on from CASGBM010000077.1 coordinate 5,378, forward strand.
GATGCGATGTTAATAGCATACCATAGGAATTAAAAATTAAGGTGTAGCCGGCAATCCCTGTTTTTGATTGGTACGCTTTGGACAGTCCCCCGTCTATGATAAAAAGTTTTCCCCCCGCTTTAATCGGGTTTTCGCCGTTTTTGCAGGCAACGGGCACATGCCCATTCATAACATGGGATGTGTCTGGTTCCAACTCAAACTCCGCTAAAATCCGGTCTACCAAAGTTTCGTCATCCAGCATGCCATAATAGGGATTTTTGATTTCCTCACAAACTTCGCGGTCCGTCAGAAAATAATTTTCAAACGTTGCCATTTTATTCTTGCCAAACAAAGGAGATACCGGACCGCACCACAAATACCACATAAAATCCAATGAATTTTGTTTTTCATGATGATTTTCCGGTAAAAAATATCCCTGCCGCATTGTTTGATCGGCATAATCCAGCAGTTCTTTCCCGGATAATAATTTACCGTCCGCGCAAAGCGGCAGCAGCTCTCCTTTTTCGTCCACCGGGATGCAGCCGTGATAAAGAAGGTTTTTATTAAAAATTGTGTACATTTCCCCTTTGGAATATAAAAACTTAACATGCTTTTGCAGGCGCTCACTGTGCATAAAGTTGATTTTCAGCCGGTCTATCACTTCCTTTTCGTCCTCGCTGAGCGTATATGGCTGTTCCAAGTCGAGCGTTGGAAAATGGCAGTCACGCATAGGATATTCATTTTTGCCCACGCGTACCACACCTGCATCCGTGTCTATTTTATCAAGAAAAAGCCGGTCTTGCATTGCATATTCCGGATGTCTTGCAATTACTTGCCCCTCCAGTTTAAATGAAATGACAGCAATCGCTTTGTGGATTTTTGCGACCAAAGAAATATTTTTGTCTGCATTTTTCCCCGCATTGTCCCGCGGGATAAAACATTTGCAGTCATCATCGGCATATTGTTCCATCGCAAAAGTCGCAAGCGGTCTTAAGCTGATTCCATAGCCCTCTTCAATGGTATTTAAATTATTATATTTTGCCGCATTTCGCAAAACGACCGCAACACAAACTTCACTGCCTGCGGCCGCGCCCATCCAAACTGCATCATGGTTTCCCCACTGAATATCGACACAGTGATATTTCATCAAGGTGTCCATAATAACATCGGCGCCGGGACCCCGGTCAAAAATATCCCCGATGATATGCAGATGGTCCACCGCCAGGCGCTGAATTAAATAGCATAGCTGAATAATAAACGCATCTGCACGTTCTGTCTGAATGATCGTGTCAATGATGCCGGCATAATATTGCTGCTTATTGTTGAAATCATTGTGTTCATGCAAAAGTTCTTCCATGATATATTCAAAATCTTTAGACAGGGCTTTTCTCACTTTCGAACGGGTATATTTTGAGGCAACCACTCGGCAAATATCTACCAAGCGATAAAGCGTAATTTTATACCAGTCCTTTAAGCTGTCTGTCTGCTCTTTTATAATCCGCAGTTTTTCTTCCGGATAATAGATCAGCGTTGCCAGGCTTTTCCGTTCCGCTAGGGTTAATGATGTTTCAAATTGTTCATCAATTTTCTTTTTGATTACACCCGACGCGTTGCGCATGATATGCTCAAAAGCTTCATGCTCCCCATGCAGGTCGCTTAAAAAATGCTCCGTTCCTTTCGGAAGATTTAAGATAGCGTTTAAATTAATAATTTCAGAACTTGCCGTTTGAATATTTGGATAACGTTCGGACAGCAGTTTTAAAAATTTTAATTGTTTTTTCATCATTCCAATCCTTTCGCATTTTGTTAAACTAAAGGCAGTTAATTTGGGTAAAAACGTCACTGTTTTAAAATTATTAACCCAACAGCAAATAAGCACTTCAAAATTTTTGCACCAATACATTTGATTTTTAGTGGACCATCAAAACTTGTCCATATTATATCATTTTTTAAACTCCGTTACAAGGAAAAAAATGGTTTTAACCGCAAAGAAATCACAAATTATACTTTCAGATATAAAAACATACATAACAATATATATCTATATTGCTATTATTCGGAAAAAATGACCGAATTTTAGCATCATCTTCCAAAATTAACATATTTTTTTCGTTGACATTTTTATTTGCATTATGTAAACTTGGTACTGTTGTATGAAAACAAACAACCAAAAATGATAAGGAGAGATTAAAATGGTAAAAAAAATCCGGAAAGGCATTATCGTTCCAGCTGTTTGCTTATCCCTTTTAGCGTCCACACCAGGAAACATATTTGCGGCAAACTTTGAGGACGCAGAAAACCACTGGGCACATGAAGCAATCAATATATGGTCAGGCCATGAGGTAATTCAGGGATTTGAAGGGGCATTTCGTCCCGATGACTCCATTAGCCGTGCAGAAATGGCTGTCATGATTAACCGCATTATGAATTACCAGGATCAGGCAGAAAACACTTTTGAAGATTTAAGTGATACTTGGTATACAGACGCGATTTTAAAATTGGTAAAACACGGCATCATGCAAGGCCATGATAACCAAATTCGGCCGGAAGATCCGGTAACTCGGGAAGAGGCACTGGTTATGATTGCGCGGACTCTAGGTGTGAAAAGCAAACAAAAATCCGTTTCTTTTCAGGATTCAGATAAAATTAGCGACTGGGCGCTTGAGGCCGTTGCCGCCATGACGGAAAAAGGATTTATCCACGGCTATGAAGACGGTTCTTTCCGCCCGGGCGAAAAAATGACCCGTGCCTGTTCCGTAACCGTTATTAACAATTCTATTAAAGGTTTTTATAATAAACCGGGAACGTATCAGGCGGAAGAAGAATTAAACGGCTATGTCATCGTCAGCTCGCCTGATGTTGTACTGGAAGGTATGACCATTAACGGCGACCTAATTTTATCGCCGGGTGTAAAAGACGGCACTGTAACCTTAAAAGGCTCCAGCGTGTCCGGTGAACAAATTATTATGGGCGGAAATGTTGAGTCCGAACCCGGTTCCCCCACCACTCCTCCATCCGCTGAACCTTCGGCAAGTCCTTCGGCTGCACCCTCCTCAACTCCGGACAGCGGCGGAAGCGGTGGCAGCAGCGGCGGCGGAAGCGGTGTACAAACAGCAGCGGACACGGATGTATTAGTAAACAGCAGTTATGCTGACAAGACCGGATCGATCACTTATAACAGCAAGCGTTATACCATCGGGAAAAACGCTTTCGACAATTTGGAAGCAGCTATTGCACAAGCGGAAACATTAAACAAAAAGGCAAACATTACTTTGTTAAGCGACTTTTCTCTCAGCAAGACCATCATTGTGCAGTCCAGCGACTTGACCTTCGACGGCAACCAGCATACTTTAACATTTGATACCGGAGTAAAAGACGGACTGCAAATTGTGACCGGGCAAAACATTTTAGTAAAAGACCTCTCCATTCAAATGCAGGATGAAACCAACAAATGGAATGGCTCTTACGGGATTCAGGCATACCAGTCTGCCGTGACACTAAAAGATGTTCGGGTATCAGGCGCAGATGCCGCCGTTCTCGTTAACGGTGCTAATGTGACGCTTGAAGGAATTGTTGATGTCAGTGGCAATGAATTTGGAGGAATTGAGGTATCCAAAGGGGTTGGCGTTGAAACTCTGCCCAAATTATCTGGCTCTGCCGAAAATCTAAAAAATGATTCGGAGATCGAAACCGGGAAGCCAACCATATGGATTGATAAAATATCGGAATTAAACGAAGATGTGGTTGCGGTAACGGGATTAAATAAATTTGCTGCCGATAATGATCAGGTCCATTACTTTTTAGGCAAAATTCCAGCTGAAATTACAGCCGAAGTCAAAAACAGCGGCGAATTGGAAGCTGCACTGCAGAATCCGCAGATTGAAATTATTAACATTGCGGAAGATATTGTTGCTGACAAAACGCTTTCCGTCAGCAAAAGTGTAATCATTCGAAGCCTTGCGGATGCAAAAACCATATCCTTTGAAAATAAAAAGGGATTTCAAATTGAAAATGCACCAAATGTAACGTTTGAAAATATTAAACTGGAGATTACAGGCGATGAGGAAGGCTGGCAAAGTTTATATGTACTTCAGGCCTACGGCGCATCAAACGTTGTCTTAAAAAATATTACTGCAACCGGTGGTGACGCAGGAATTTTAGTAAATGGTGCTGTCGTAACCTTAGAAGGTGTTGTTGACGTCAGCGGAAATGAGTTCGGCGGGATTGAGGTAGCAAAAGGCGTAGGAGTGGAAAGTTCGCCAAGATTAATTGGTGAGACAGCAAACCTGAAAAATGACTCGGAAGCCTCTTCAAAGAAGCCAACGGTATGGATTGATAAAGTATCGGAACTGACAAAGGCAGTTGTAGAAATTACAGGGATGAATGAAGTGGAAAAAGAAAATGATCAGCTTTATTTTTACCTGGGAGAAGCACCGGCAGATCCGGATGCAGTAAAATAATATACTTTCTCTTTCGCAAGTTATTATTCCTATTCATTTTATATTTTTTGAT
>CASGBM010000078.1 GCA_949299615.1 uncultured Eubacteriales bacterium
ATCACCTTATATGCGGTATGATGGTTTTAGAGACAAGGGTTCGGATAAACAAGAAACGCCGAAAACCTTGATAAATCAAGACTTTCGGCGGAGTTTTTGTGCCTGTACGACGAAATCGCACAATAAATAATCCCGCTTAAAATACGGTGTTTTGGTCTCTACTGCCGTATATATCCTCATATCAATTTGGATTGACGAAATAGCACAATTCCCATTGCTTAATCGCAGTGGCTTTCTTGTCTGTTATTATACATCAATTCAACCGAAAATTCAAGAAAATCATTTGCCTGTGTAAAAAGCCGACAGTCAAACTGCCGGCTTTCGTTTATACGGTTTCTGTGGCTTCGGTTCCGAATTTCGTTATCACCTTTATTGTTCCGTCCTTAAAAACTTTAATGCATTCCACTACCCTGCGAATCACCATATCGTCGTATTCGGAAAATGATGTATCGTGACTGTCAAGCCAATCGCAAAGCCGCTTAATCTCGGAATTAACCTCTGTGCTTTTTTCAAGCTTTGCTTTGGCGGTTGCCTCCTGGTCACGAAGGGACTTGATTTCATCGGCAACCTTTTGGATACATTCAAGATACCTTGTTTTGTCACCGCCTGTATTGCGATAGCTTGCCATATAGTTTTCCATTTCCTTGGTTGCTTCTTTAATACGTTTTTCAATAGCGCCGAGATCGAGATTCGCTTCATCGCCCGTTACGGCATAAGCAAGATTGGCTTTAATCAAAGCAAGCGCTTCCGCATTTTCATTCATTGCTGCTTTAAGAGCGCGGCATATTGCGCTATGAAGTTTATTTTCCTCCAGCCCCTTTGAATACGGGCAATACTTTTTACCGTGCTCGATTCTGCTGAGGCAACGCCAATATATCCGCTTTTCATCACCCTGCGTCCAAGTTTTTCTCTTATACGGACTGCCGCACTCAGCGCATATCAACAGTTCGGAAAGCGCATACTTCCCGCTGTATTTACCGAGAGAGGTAAGCGTTTTGTCGGATGTTTTGCGTTTGCTGCTGCGCCGCACCAATTCTGCCTGTACCGCATTAAACAGGTCGCGGTCAACGATTGCGGGGTGATTATTGCTTACAAGATATTTTGTGCGCTCGCCGCGGTTGATTTTTGTGTGTTTGCTGATGCAGTCGGTACGGTAGGTTTTTTGATAAATCACATCGCCGACATATTTTTCGTTGGTCAGCATTTTCCGAATGTTCTCTTTACTCCAAACCGGTTTTCCGGTCGGGGTTTTTATACTTTTGCTTTCAAGATATGCCTTGATCTGATCGAGGCTGTGTCCCTCATCATACATTTTGAAAATATTTCTTACAACCTCGGCTTCCTCCGGAATAATGCGCGGCTCTGTCTCGCCTTTTTCCTTGCGGTAGCCCAGCATATTAAATCGACAGGCGTAAGTACCGTTTTGCATACGCTTTCGTATTCCCCAAGAGATGTTGGCACTTATATTTTCACTTTCGGATTGTGCCATAACACTGTAAATGCCGATATAGGTTTCGCTGTCTTCCTTGAGAGAATCAATATTCTGTTCTTCAAAATATATGCCGATTCCCATTGCTTTCAGCTTTCGGACATAGCTGATGCTGTCCACAATATTACGGGCAAAACGGGATACAGACTTTGTAAGAATCATATCGATTTTGCCTTTTTCGCAGTCCCGTATCATTTTAAGAAAACCGTCTCTCTTTTTAACCATAGTACCTGTGATGCCTTCATCGGCATACACATTTACAAAACGCCACTTCGGATTTTGATTGATATGCTCCGTATAATACGAGACCTGAGCGCGGTAGCTGTTAATTTGATCTTCTGCGTCGGTAGAAACGCGGCAATAAGCCGCAACATTCAGCGGACGGTTTGAATTTTTCCGTGAAGCAAGCGCCGGATTTGCTTCTATTTTAGTTATTATTTTCTGTCTCGGTGCTGTCACAGCCGTTTCCATTGCTATTCTCCTTGTCCTTTGAAATTTCCGCACCGTTTAGGAACCTTACGGTTACGGTGCCGTCCTTACTTACTATGATTTTATCTACCGTGTCGCGAAGTACCTGAAGATTGATTTCTTCGGTTATTTGCATTTTACCGAAATAATAGGCAAGCACGGTATTAAAAGCCTTAGCTGCATCTAATGTGCAGCAGTCAAATTTATCCGATATATTTGAATATATGGCCTTTTTAATCGGCATAAAATCGATGCTTTTTCGTTCTGCCATTCGGTCGGTTTCATTTTCTGCCCGTAAAACCTCTAATGACGGAGTATAGGTATTCTCGGCTTTGGACGGAACAATCAGTACATCAGGATTTTCAATTACTCTGCTGAGAACAGAGCGTATTTGGCCGTAAAAAACGGTATCGTCTATATAATGTCTACTGAACAAACGGCATTTTTCCTACACAAAACCACCAGCGAAAAAAGGCGTGCAAAAGCCTTTGGAGCTTTCGCAGGTTCAGTAGTAAAACGGACATAGCAAGGCAATGACAAGTGGTTTCTTCCAACCTTGTCACAATCATTCCCAATCCACATTTCCGCTTAGCCAAGCTGAATTGCCGTTCCACCTCCACTCGGTCGGCCTGATCCTGATAATCCCGTTTTTTGTCCCGTTCTTCATTCTTTCGAGGACGTCCTAAAGCAGGTCCAGACAGGCGAATATTGTGTAACGCACAATAGCTGAGATTCTCGCGGTTTCGATAGATTTTGTCTGCCAGCACACGCTCAGGATACCGACCTGTACGAGCTCGATAACGCTCAATCATTTCCACCAAATTCTGTGCTTCATTGTAGGCATCAAAGCTGAAATATTCCAATCGTGTCCAGCCGTCGCACACACTGATATCCAGTTTTGCACCAAACTCCACAGTCGTTTTGGCCTTTCCACGCACAATTGGCCGCAACCACGGCTGACTCAGGCTTACAATACGATCCGGTACCGAATGTGTGTGATGATCATACATGATCTTTTGCTGCTCATACACCTTATGGATGGTATCCAGACGCGCTTGCTGTTTCTCTGAGAGCATGCCTGAATGAGCTGATTTCATTGCCTCTATGGTATTCAGATTGCGACGCAGATAACGCAGTTGCTGACCGATGCATTTGCGAATCTTCTTGGCACTCGGCTTGCGGCATCGTACCAGTTTGAGGTAATCCTTGTGGGCGCGTTTGCGATAGGTCCGAGGCTTCTGGTTCCCAGAAATATGCAGGGCATCAATGATGGCTTCTGTATTCTCCCGTGCTTCATTGAGCAGTGCTGTATCCTGCGGGAACCGGATCTGAGACGGCGCACAGGTGGCATCCACAATCATCGTGCCGCTGTTGGTCGGAGGGTCTGGCTTGTCGTCATCGTCTGTTTCGCTCTGCTCATCAGTTTTCTTTTCAGCAGGAGTTTCCACCGATTCCAAAGCCGGTGTTACTTTGGATTGAACCAGTATCATTTCATTGATCTCGCCCAGCACCTCTGCTGTCAGTCTTTTGCGGAAGTACACCATCAGTGACGAGTCAAACGGAGGCTTGCTGTCATCGTAAGCTTCATATCCACAGAAATACTGCAGATACGCATTTTCCTGTATTTGCAGAGCGGTTTCTTCATCAGAATAACCGTAATCCGCCTGAATGATACAGGCTCCAAGTGCCAGACGCAATGGCTTAGCAACATTGCCTTTGCGATTTGTGAACAAGGATGCATAACGTTTTTCAATATCATTCCATGGAATGAGTAATGCACGTTTTACCCAGCGATTGTCCTCTTTCAAATTCATTCCCATGGGTTGTTTGAAATCTGATAAACGAATTTGTCCATTACTATATCGGTACATTCTCATCCACTCCAAGTGCAAGCTTTTTGATGCATTTTGCTGTTTTCCCTTGCACTTATTATACCATAAAATCTGCTCAAAGTCAGTATTTATGCGGCTCCATAATTTGCTCAGTAGGCATTATATAAGTATCGGACTTACAACCGCAGGTGCAAAACCATTTTTCACGGGTACTGCTCCAATTCCGTCTGCGAGTGAAGCGCCCGCCGCACTGCCCGCAAACGGTATGGTATTTAAAATACTTTTCCCGTTCGGAATCGATTTCCCTTGTGCCGCTTTTTTTCAGCCGTATCTCGTTAGCCCTTTCAAATACCGCTTTATCTACGATAGCGGGGTACTCATCATCTCCCGTATAGTGCGGATTTTCAAGGATGCGTCGCACCATATGCTTATTCCAAACTGTTTTATCTTTGTAATATACGGTGTTTTCGGCAGTTAAGCGGTCGGCGATTTTCTGTAATGTTCCGCCGCTTATGTACTCATCAAAAATACCTCTTACAACCGCACTTTCCGTTTCGTTAATTAAAAACCGAAATTGATGTTTATTATATCCGTAAAGAAGCGTTCTCAGTTCCATATAATTTCCTCCCTCAGTTTTATACCGCACCGAAGCTCAAACACAAGGCTGTCCGGCATTACAGCCACCTTATTCACCAGCTTGTCAAAAATATTGAAATCGAAAAGAAGAATTGACTGCGGTAATTCTTCAAGCTCCTGTATTGCTTCACGCAGCAGCTCAATACACCGTTCCTCCTCGTTATCGTTCATAAGCTTTATACGGCGGCTTCTCAGCTCGTTTATGCGTTGCTTGATTTCCCCGGTCTGTTCAATGAAGGTGATCTCGTCAATAATCTTTTGCGAGTGAAAGCGTACATACATAGCGTTTTGCTCGGCAAGTTCCGCAAGCTCCGTATCAATGTCAAGCACGGCAGAGTTGCTGTTAAAAAATGCTTTTCTCAGTTCCAAAAGCTTTTGATAAGCGTCTTTAATGATAAACTCTCTGTGCTGCTGCAATCGGTTATACATAAAAACAAAGCTCTTTTTGAGTGCTCCTTCCGATAGCGGGTGTGTTTTGCACCTTTGCCCGGCAACACCGTTTTTTGAACAGATCCAAGTCGGTTCACTGCTGACAATTCTCTTTTTGTATGCACGACCGCAATCGCCGCATATGAGCCTGCCTGCAAAATTTTCGATCTCCCACTTTTGTCGCTTACCGTAAATCAGCATATTCCTGTCAAACATTTGCTTGACGGTATGAAATGTTTCCTTGTCAATAATCGCGGCGTGAGTTCCCTCAACATAATATTTCGGAACTTCGCCTCTGTTCGGAATATTTCTCAAGGGGAGAACGTGAGGAGTATAATACTTTTGGTACAGGCTGTCTCCGCAATACTTTTCGTTTGTTAGTATATATCTGACCCTTTCCTTGGCCCAAGGCTTTCCCGGCACGGAATCTTTATTCAAGTCGGCTACAATTTTACCGATTCCTTTGCCGCCTATATACTCTCGGAAAATTCTGATGACGATTTCCGCTTCCTCCGGTATGGGAATTAAGGTTTTATTCTCTGCCTTATATCCAAACGGAGCCGTATAATTATAAAACTCTCCGTTTTCCATTTTCATACGAATAGCTGTAGACACTCTTTTCGAACCCGACAGTGATTCGCTTTGTGCAAAGGCACTTTTAATGTATAAAATCATTTCCGAGTTCATAGTTTCGGTATCTATAGCGTCATTCTCAAACAGAACGGTAGTACCGTAGGATTTCAGCAATCGGATGTTTTCAATGCACTCCAAGGAATTTCTTGCGAATCGGGAAACGCTCTTTACAAAAATACGGTCAATCTTCCCGAGGCTGCTGTCCTTTATCATACGGTTGAAATCGTCACGCTTGTTTGTGCTCGTTCCGGTTATTCCTTCGTCGGCATAGATATCCACAAGCTCCATATTTTCCGACCGGTGCAGAAAATCATTATAATACTTGACCTGTGCAATAAATGAATTTTCCTGATCCTCCGAGCTTGTGCTGACGCGGCAATATGCCGCCACGCGAAGCTTTTTCTCACCGCACAATCCTTTTGTCGGACGAATTATCTTTACATCTTTTTTAATTGTTTCCTGCATTTGTTTCACTCCCTGATGCTTCTTTACAAAATTGTACGGCATAATCCGATATTTGTGAAATGTGCGATTATGTAGAATGCCGGTGTTTCCGGCATTTTAGGTTAATGAGAAAATGACGGGCAATTCTGCCTGCTTGCTATTTTCTCGTTGAGCCTCATAAAAACCCTTTCGTTAATAACTCCGTCCGACAGCATTTTTTTTATAATCGTGTAGGCGCTTATATAAATTGCTTCTTTGTTCGGAGCATTGTCTTTACATTCACACATCGGCACAGTCCTCACTGTTTATCCTTGTGATTCAGCTCCGGCAGCGCCTTATCCGATTTTGCGTTGTAAGCAAGCATAATCTGATGCGCGAACCTGATGTTTTGCGGATGCTCGCAGTCGGTGATAATTTTGTTACGAATGGAAATCGGCTTTTTGCTTTTCAAAGCTGCAATAAGTACAGGCCTGTCATACTTACCGTTATAAAACTGTACGAACTCGGTGATTGCCTTTACGATTTCATAGCGCAAAGAATCCGGCTTGCCGTTCCACGCCTCAGCAATAATGCTCAACGCTTCAACATAAAGCTCTTTTCCAAGCACCCTGTAAGCGTTCAAGGCTGTGCTGACGCAGGCGATATGCTTTTTGTGCCGCGTTCCTTTCACATCAACCGAAAGTCCGGCTTCTTCTGTTGCGCGGCAAAACGCTTTTGCTTCCTCATCCTCGCCGTATAGGTTGGCTCGTAGTCGTTCACCTGCACTTGGCTTTGACGAAATCCCGGTTTGCTTGGCAAAGAGCAATGCTTCCTCCTTTTCCGAAAGGCCGTAATACACCTTACAGAGAATTTTTACCGGATTGTTGTCGTTCATTGCTTCGCGGGCAAGAATGGTGTGCTGACCGTCAAATACATGGTAAACGCCGTCGCGCAGGCTTACCTTCGGCTCATTGGCGATTCGTTCATCCCAGGAAGCAACAATCTGCGTTATTTTATCGTTGTGCTGTTTTCTTTGATAGACATTTCTGTCGATCACAAGGCGTTCGCTGTTGATTTCCATGAGTTTATAAACTGGCTGCATATCTGTTTTCCTCCAAATTTTTAATATAGTCCTTCAGCGGTTGTATAATTTCTTTGACCTGTACAACATATTCCGGCAAGGTCAAGAGTTCGGGAAAATAGTCGAGACAAAAGTCCATAGAACTGATGACCTTTTCTATTTCACTCTCAAAGGTCATCAGCATATCCTGCGGCGTGATTTTGTTTGTGTCTGAGGGAATATGAGTTGCATCGCACATTCGTATTGCCTTCATCAAATCCCGTTTGTTCTTATTTCGGGCTTTTTCTTCGGGAGTCGGTTCTTTATAAAGATTTTCCGCAAGCTGTCTGCGTTCCTCAGCGGGAGCTTTGGCAATAGCTGCAACATCCGCTTGCTTCGGCTTGATTTTCCCGGAGGTAATATCCTTTGTGACACCGGGCAATACTTCTTCGGCAGCGTCAACACCGTCAACGAATTTTTCGGCACGCTTGACTGTCATATGCGACACATTAAGTTCACTTGCGATTTTATCTGCCGTGCTGTTTTCATCTGGTAAAGGAACATTTTGTTCTTTTACCAACTTTCTGTGTTGGTTTCCACGAAATCCATCAGAAGCGCCAAGTGATGCTTTTTCGGCCTTATATCTTCTGCCTATCAGCATCTTCTTTTGTGCATCGTTAAGATTTCTTCGCCCAAGCTGATTCAAGCAAATCCAAGATATTGCTTCATATCTGTTTTCAAACTCTCTCTTGTTTATCCGATACTTAATTTCGGGATGTTCCTTTAGAATCTTGTATCGGTGGTGACCGTCAACAATAATGTTGTTCCAAACCACAAGCGGATGGTAAACCTCGCCGTCGTTTAAAGCGTTCTCTTTCAGAAGTTCAAATTCTTCGTCGGTAAGCGGCGGAATAACGCTTTCAAATTCTTTATCAATAATTAAATCCGAAATATTCATTGCTTACACATCCTTTACCAACGAAAGACTTATCTCAAGACTGTTGTCGATTGCTCTCATTTCATCCTGCGTCAGCTTTCCGACTTTTTTAATCAGCCGCGTTTTATCCAGAGTTCGTATTTGCTCCAAAAGTACCTGTGAGTCTTTTTCAAGTGCCGCATTATCCAGCGAAACATGAGTCGGCATATTTGCCTTTTTCCGTGTACGGCTTGTAATGGCGGCTACAATTACCGTAGGGCTGAATTTGTTTCCGACATCGTTTTGCAAAATAACGACCGGTCTTTTTCCTCCCTGCTCGGGGCCTTTAACGGGATTCAGATTTGCAAAAACAGATCGCCTCGATAGATTTTTTCCTGTGTCATATATTTGACCTCCTATGTTTTGTTATGTAGCGGGAAACAATGTTCCCGATGCGCAATGTGTATTACGAACAGCCGGGTTCGCAGAGGATAAATGCAAGGTAGTCGAAAAAGGCATCCTCGATAACCTCATTTAATTTCAGCTTCATGCAGTACCTGAGAAAGCAGTAAATAGCTTCATAATCGTCGCGAACCTTTATTATTGTTTTTTTCCGCGTAACCGGGTGGGTAAAAGAACATTCCTCGCACTTGAACCAATTCACAAGGTTGTCGTTTTCGTCAAGAAAGCAATCCGAGGTTGCCGCACATATGTTGTCGGCGATTCTCAAATGGTTGTTTGACAACCGACTGCCGTCCTCATATTTCATTGCCTGTCCGATGTGGAAATATATCGCGTTAATGCAGGTCTTAAAGTCTGACAAGCTCATTTCTTCTTTTGTTTCTCTGCAATACTCAATAATTTCTTTGACACTTCTGCTCATAATTCAATTACTCCTTGTTCTTCTGAATTTGAACACCCATAACCGTTAAAGCTCTTTTCCGCCGGGCATGAGGATTTAGAATATGTATAAAAGGCAATCTCGGAAGCGATCGCTATGTCCCATGCAATCTGCTTTTTGTCCGGATACCTTTTACATACTCTATTTGTCCTCGACACCCCGAATATGACGGGAAGTCATCAAGCGGCAGACTGCTTATCTGCTCCATGGGAGTCTCACCCTCGCCCCTTCTTTGTGGACCGACCGCGAATTACGGAAGTATCATTGTCCCTTGCGTATGTCATTGCCAACACCGATTGCAATTCGGCTTTTGCCGTATAGGTTTAATCGCTCGTTCCCCCAAAACGGGGTCCCCGAAAGGTCGAATGACTTTTTGGGGAGAGGAGAAGCAGCGAAGCTATCAAGCTTTCGTGTTTACACGGAAGCGATAACTGCGAAGCTTGCTTCGACGAAGTTATGGCGCACCTACGGTCGCGGCTATCTACACAAGTAATGTACTTGATGAATGGGTATTCAGTTGTCAAAGTTTTACGAAGGCATTATTGGCGCCCTCACTATACCGACAAAAAAGAAGTGAATTATAAGGTTTTCGAGAAAAGTTTTTTATACATTTTTTGAAAGTTCTCTTTACTCGCCGAAAAGCGTTGCGATATTGCCGCCTGTGATACATTTTCTTCCTTTGCTATTTCCTGCTGTGTTTTATTTAAGAAGAAAATGCTAAACAACAACTTGGCTTGTTTTAGCTTCATACTTCCTAAAACAGCTTTCACTTTTTCTTTATGAGTCAATTCTTTCTCAAACATGTAATCATCATAGGAAGCAAAAGCTTCTCCCTCATAACTCAACGAATCAAGTGAGTATGTGTGTCTTTCGTTATATCTGGCATTCGCTTTTTCTGAACGATGTGCTTGGATCAAAGCCTCTGCTACTTCCTTTCCAACCTCCACTTTTTGCTCTATGCCATTGACATCTTTGAATATCGCATAATATTTCTGTTCAAGGCGTATTTCATAATCATTTGAAATTTTCATCTCTGTAATCTCCTTAAAATTGAATTTTTGAAAATGGT
>CASGBM010000079.1 GCA_949299615.1 uncultured Eubacteriales bacterium
AAAACCTGTTTTTTTATTATGAGTAAGGAAATTTTTTTCTGTTGCCTTATTTTTTATGATAAAGATTCGGAAACCGAATCTAATTTTTGTTCTTTTTTTAAGCCCTGCTCCCAGCGCAGAAAAAACGACGAACCTACACCGGGTACGCTGTCAACATCAATTTCCGCTCCGAGAAAAGCGGCTCCGTGCTTAACAATGGACAAGCCCAACCCCGTACCACCGATTTCTTTGGAGTGGCTTTTATCCGCTCGGTAAAAACGTTCGAAAATACGCTTTTGGTCTGCCGGCGAGATTCCGATCCCGGTATCCGAAACCACTATTTCTGTCTGCGCCTCATCCTGCCGGATCAGCACCGTTACGCTCCCGCCTCTTCGATTATATTTTACCGCATTATCGCACAAATTATAAACGACTTCTTCCAAAATCGGCTTTACAGTTGCCAGTTCTGCCGGGCCGCCTTCTATATGCAATGAAACCTTCGCTTTTTCCGCTGCCGGGCGCACGCTTTCTAAAACCTGACCTATAACGGCAGAAAGCTCAACCGTTTCCGTCTCATATGGAAGACACCCCTCATCGAGCTGCGAAATTTTAACTACATCTCCGACCAGCGCAATCAATCTCTGTGCCTCTTTAAAAATTCGTCCTGCAATTTGCTTGGTATCCTCTGGTTTCACCATGCCGTCATGGAGAATTTCCGCAAAACCGGAAATAGATGTAAGCGGTGTTTTTAGTTCATGGGACACATTTGCCGTAAACTCCCGCCGGAGTTTCTCTCCCTGCGTTTTCTCCGTAACGTCAACCAAAAGAAGCACAGCCCCCGCAATTTCACCGTCATGCCGAACAGGATTTGCGCTGATTCGGCAATCCAAACCATCACGTTCTAAAACCGAATTAAAATGCTGCCCCGAAAGCGCTGCTTCTACGGCACTGCGAAACGGTTCGCTCCGCTCTAACGTCAGCACGCTTTCGGATTCAAAATTGCCCTCAGCACCCAAAAGCCGCAGCGCGCTGGGGTTATAGGATAATATCTCCGCCTGCTTATCAATCACCACAATTCCTTCTCCCATGTGCTCCGTAATCAGGGAAAATTCCTCTTGCTGTCTCTTCGCTTTTTCCAGCTGCCTGTAAATGGTCCTTTGCTGGCGGCTGATCTTCGTTAACAGCGGCGCAACCTCTTCATAAATTTCATTTTCTGCAGGTTCATCTAAATTTAAGCTGTTTAGCGGTGCGACAATCTTTTTGGCGGCGCGGGATGCAAAAAACACAGACAAAATAACCATGAGCAAAAAAAGGCCGGCAATTGGAACAACCAAATCAAAAAGCATGCTGACAACCGTATCTTGCGTGCCGGATACGCGTAAAATCCTACCGTCAGAAAGCCGAAGGGCATAATAAACCGTTTTTTCCTGCAAGGTGTTCGAATATCGGCTGACAACCCCCGCACCGTTTTGGCGCGCTTTTTTTATTTCTTCCCGGTCGGCGTGGTTTTCCATATCCGCGCTGTGTGCGGTGTTGTCAAATAAAACGTTTCCTTCTTCATCAATTAAAGTGACCCGGTCTGTTTGCTTTGGAAGCTTTTGCAGCACTTCATCGCCGCCGGTTGCTAGCAGTGTTGCAAGATAATTTGCCTCCTTGCTCAGTTCTTTTTCCATTTGAGTCTGGAAAGATCGAAATAATATGCCCATTAAAAGAGCCAGGCCAACTAAAAAAACAAAGGCAGATACCGCCAAAATAGAGCGAAAAATACGCTTTGTCATGCCCCAACTCCCCCAATCTTATATCCAATTCCGCGAATGGTTTCAATATATTCGCCGGCTTTGCCCAGTTTTTGGCGAAGGGTGCGGATATGCACATCCACCGTACGGCTCTCTCCGTCAAATTCATAACCCCAAACACGGTCTAAAAGCTGAGAACGCGTCAGCACTGTCCCCTGCTCTGCCAATAGAAGGCAAAGCAGTTCAAATTCCTTCAGCGTTAGCGATACCGGCTGATTTTCCACGGTAACCATGTGTTTTGACGGGCAAACATATAAATCCCCCACACGGTATTCTGTCGTTGTTTTTTCCTGCTGCGTCCGGCGCAGCAGTGCGCGAATCCTCGACAAAAGCTCCATCATGCGAAACGGCTTTGGAATATAGTCATCCGCACCGCTGTCAAGCCCCCGCACCATATCATACTCGCTTCCTTTTGCTGTGAGCATAATCACAGGCAATTGGCTGGTTTTCGGAACGCTTCGCAATTTTTTTAAAATATGGATCCCATCTTCCTCCGGCAGCATAATATCGAGCAAAACCAAAGACGGTATATTTTTTACCATCGCTTCCCAAAAGTCAACCGGCCGGGAAAAACCTTCCGCCTCCAGCCCTTGAGAATTTAAAGTGTAGGTTACCAGTTCCCGGATGCTTTCATCATCTTCTAATATATAAATCAAACTTTCACCTTCTGTCTTTTCACATTTCATTATATATTATATCATAAATTAGATTCTATTTCACTCTTTTTATGTTCTCCGGTAATCGAATATTCTACCCATTCTGCAATATTGACCGCGTGGTCTCCGATGCGTTCAAAATATTTCGCCGCCATCAAAAGATCCAGCGCTGTTTCTGCGCCGATTTCACTTTTTCGAATCAGCTGTGTCAAATCTTCTTTTAATTTTTGAAACAGGGCATCAACCACATCGTCTTCTTTCATCACTTTCCACGCCAGCTCAATATTCTCTTTTACATAGGCTTCTACGCTGTCCGTTACCATCGATACCGTTGCGCGTGCCATTTCTCCGATCGGAAGCACATCGTTCTTTGCTGCATTGCCGAGATAAGGCGCAAGTTCTGCTATATCTGCCGCCTGATCTCCGATCCGTTCCATATCTGATATCATTTTTAGTGCGGCAGAAATTGCACGCAAATCCCGCGCAACCGGCTGTTGCTGCAAAAGGAGCCGCATACAGCGTGTTTCAATCTGCCGCTCCATTTGGTCAATTTCCTCCTCCAGCGGAAAAATCTTTTTTTCCAGTTGCTCTTCGTGCTCCTGAAGCATTTTAGCGGAAAGAGAAATGGCTTCCTCGCACAGACTGCCCATTTTTATCAGATCCACATGCAGCTGCTCCAGCTGAACATCAAATGTTCTCCTCATTATCCAAACCTCCCTGTAATATAGTCCTCCGTCCGCTTATCCTTCGGCAGAGAAAACAGTTCTTCCGTCGGTGCATATTCAATCATCTCTCCCAGCAGGAAAAATGCAGTTTTATCCGAAATACGCGCCGCCTGCTGCATGTTGTGTGTAACAATAATGATGGTATAATCTTTTTTGAGCTGCATACAAAGTTCTTCTATTTTAGACGTGGAAATAGGGTCCAGCGCGCTGGTCGGCTCATCCATCAAAAGTACCTCCGGCTGGACTGCTAGCGCTCTTGCGATACACAGACGCTGCTGCTGTCCGCCGGAAAGTCCAAGCGCGCTTTTTTTCAAGCGGTCATGCACTTCCTCCCAGATTGCCGCCTGTCTTAAGGAGGTTTCCACAATTTCGTCCAGTTTCACCTTTGACCGGATTCCGGCAAGCCGCGGTCCGTAAGCAATATTATCATAAATACTCATGGGAAATGGATTAGGCTGCTGGAACACCATGCCGACTTTTCTTCTCAGGAGCGTAGAATCCACGCCGGAACCATATATATTTTCCCCATCTAACGTAACTTCGCCCGTTATTTTAACATTTAAAACAAAATCATTCATTCGGTTCAGCGTTTTTAGATAGGTTGACTTTCCGCAGCCGGAAGGGCCGATAAAAGCAGTGATCTCATTTCCCATAATATCCATATTTACGCTTTTTAACGCGTGATTTTCTCCGTAATATAAATTCAAATCTCTGGTTTTTATTTTTACATTACTCATATTTGCGAATCCTTTCGTATCAAAATACCGCCCTATCTTTATTTTTTCTTTGTAAGATCAAACTTGTGTGCCAGATATTTGGTTGCAAAGTTGATTCCTAACACAATCACCAAAAGTACCAGAGCAATTCCAAAAGCAATGTCATACTGCCCTTTTGACATACTAAGATAAAGCTGGATGGTCATGGTTCCTCCGGATTCGAATATTTTACTGAAAAAATCCGAAGCTGTTTTCGGCAGAATATACCCGCTTCCGGCAGTAAATAAAAGTGCCGCAGATTCCCCTACGATACGCCCAATTGCCAAAATAACGCCTGTTAAAATCCCGGGCATGGCAGAAGGCAGGAGAATCGTCCGAATCATATACCACTTCGTCGCGCCAATTCCAAGCGCTCCGCTTCTGTAAGAATTAGGCACTGTTTTCAGCGCCTCCTGTGTATTTCTCGTAATCAGCGGCAAAATCATCAGCGTCAGCGTCAGAGCCCCTGTTAAAATGGAATAGCCCAGGCGCAGGGTAGTGCCGAAAAATACCATGCCGAATAATCCGAAAATAATGGACGGAATTCCTGATAGAATTTCTGTCGTAAATTCAATCAACCGGACAAACTTTCCCGGTTTCGCGTATTCATTTAAAAAAACGGCGGAACCAATGCCGATCGGCGCCGCAACCATTAGCGTAATTACAATAATATAAAGCGTGTTAATAATATTTCCCGCAATCCCTGTCGTCCCCGCACGTGCGCTTGTCGCTTTGGTTAAAAACTCCAGGTTTATGCTGCCGACCCCACGGAAGAAAACATATCCGATGATTCCGATTAAAATTAATACGGAAATTGCAGCCGACAAATAAATGAACACATAGGCAACACGATCCGCAATTCTTGGTTTTTTTCTTTGTAAGCTACTAGGCATCCTGCGGCGCTCCTTTCAATATTTTTGTCAGAAGCGTGTTAATCAGCATGATAAACACAAACAGCACCAGCCCAATGGAAAAAAGCACCATTCTGTGTGTGTCCGCTGCGTATCCCATTTCCGACACGATAGCCGTTGTCAAAAAACGAACCGAATTAAACGGCAGAGGGAAATTAACCGAGCTTCCGGAAACCAGACTAATCGCCATCGCTTCCCCAATCGCGCGGCCCACGCCGAGAACAACCGCACTGATGATTCCAGATTTTGCCGCCGGGATCTGCACGCGGAATATCGTCTGAATCTGCGAGGCACCCAAACCGTATGACGCGTCTTTTAAATCTTTTTGAACCGCTTGCAGGGAGGACTGACTGATGTTAATAACTGTTGGAAGAATCATAATTACTAGCACTAAAACCGCAGAAATCAAATTGGCTCCTCCGGTAAACTGATGCGTTTCACTGTCAGCAAAAATTATCTGCTCCAATCGGTACATCAGCGGATTTAAAATCATAATGCCCAAAAGACCGTAAATAACAGAAGGAATTCCGGCAAGCAAATCAATCGCAGGCCGCACAAATGCAGCCAATTTTCTCGGCGCAACTTCCGCTAAAAAAACCGCTGTTAGCACACCGATAGGAACCCCAATCAGTACAGCGGCCGCCGTTCCGATTATCGATGTTAAAATAATATACAAGATACCGTAACTGGGGGTTTGTGCCGTAGGCGCCCAAACAGAATGAAACAATATTTCCCGAATTCCCACTTGGGCAAACGCCGGCGTTCCCTGCAAAAACATGTAAAGAGTAATAGAAAATACCGCCAGAACTGCAACCACAGCGCAGACTGTAAAAATAATCTGCGCTATGGTTTCTACAAGTGCCTTTGTCTGGCTGTTCCTAATAATTGACGTGTTTTTTCTCGTATTCATCATGCTAGTGTGTCCTTTATTTTCACTTAGTTAGGCAGAATTAATCCAACATCTTCAATGATTTTCTGACCTTCTGCTGACTCAACATAGTCAAAGAATGCCTGCACCAGCTCACTTTGTGCAGAAATTTCACCTTTGGTTGCCATAACAAACGGACGGCTTAGGAAATAATTCCCCGCTTTAATGTTTTCCGGTGTAGCTTCCACTCCGTCTAAAGTTACTGCGGTTACCGTGTCATCAAGAATATCTAAGGAAACATAAGCAATGGCGCCTTCCGTTGAGGCTACTTTCGCCATTGCAGCACCCGTGCTGTCCAGTTCGTTTGCATAAGAACATTTGTCTTCAATTCCCAAAATTTCTTCAAACGCACCTCTGGTACCGGATCCGGCTTCCCTACCGACAACGACAATTGCTGTGTCATTTCCGCCGACTTCGCTCCAGTTTTTAATGGTGCCTGTGTAAATTCCTATCAGTTGGTCCTTGGTCAGATCCGTTACGGTATTCGCTTTGTTCACAACCATTGCAATTCCGTCAATCGCCATAATATTTTCTACTGCACCGCTTGATTTTTCACTGTCTTTTAATTCCCTCGATGCATTTCCAATGTCACAGTTGCCTGCAACCAGCGCCTCAATGCCTGCAGAAGAGCCTACAAATTCCGCATTTACTTTTACTCCTGTATTGGCTTCCATAAAGCCTTCCGCCAATGCGTTTACCATTTTTTCCATCGACGTACTTCCTGTCAGCGAAATATTTCCGCTCAGCTTTGCCGATGCGGCGGAGGAAGGAGCTGCTGACGAATCCGCCGTATCCCCTGTTCCTGCACAGCCGGAAAATCCTAAAATAACACATGTACCCAGTAAAAATAACAACCCGCGTTTTAAAATATTCTTTTTCATTCTTTTTTTCTCCTTTTCGATTTCTTTTTCGTTCAAATACAGTATAAAATTCCAATGTAAAATATAAAACCCGCCGTTTGTTAAATCTGTGTAAAATCTTTTTATCTATACAAACTGGAATTTGTGTTTTCTACGCAAAGCGCACGGTTTTATTGCGCACAAAAATTTTACATAAATCCGTTCTAGCTCTGTTTTTTATAATCTCGCTTTTTTTCTTTTACACAAGCCTTACTTTTATTTTGGAACGATTTTATCAATTTTACACATAGCGCGTTTGTTTTTTCATCCAATCTGTCTATTTGATAAAATTTTAAAAAAAGAGTTGACAAAAGTTTCTTACTGTTGTAAGATATAATTAACTTACAAATGTAAGAAATAAAGGGAGGGATTATCCATGGGAACAAATCACCCCATCAGCAGTGCAGAGCTTTCGGTAATGCAAATTTTGTGGGAAGCCGGCGAGCCGCTCAGTATTCAGGATGTTTGCAATCTGCTGCCAAGCGGGAAGTGGGCTTATAAGACGGTGGGTACGCTGCTGATCCGCATGGAAGAAAAAGGCGCCGTCATCTCAGAAAAAAGAGGCAGAATCAATTATTATACACCCATTTTAGACAGGGAAGAATATACCAAAGAAAAAACAAAAGAGTTTGTTTCCCGGCTATACCGAGGTTCTGTCAAAGACCTTGCTGTTTCACTGTTAAAGAGCGAAGACATGACAGAAGATGACATTGCCGAAATCCGTAAAATGTTTGATTTATAGGGGGGTGCTTCAATGAAGGAAATTATAAAAACTCTCCTTTTTATGTCTGCCGCCGGAAGTGTTTTCGCCCTTGTGGTTTTGTGCATAAAACCTTTGACAAAAAAACTGTTTAGTCCCCGCTGGCAATATTATATCTGGCTGGCGGTATTCATTGTAATGGTGCTGCCGATAAGAATATCGTTGCCAGCTGAGCCGGTGCATATCGCGCCGCCGGAAAATGCGGCAATGCAGACGGCACAGCCTGTTCCTTCTCAAACAAAGCAGAACCGGGTACTGCCAAATACGCCGGATAAAATTGCACAAAGACCAGCACTTGAGGCCCCTGACATTCCGGTGAATCTTGCGCGGATTTTCGGCTTTTTATGGCTTGCGGTTGCAGTCCTTTTGGGGGGATATAAGTTAGGAAAATACATTGTTTTTCTGCACGAAATCAAAAAACATTCGGTTACCGACTGCAAGATAGAAAATATACCAAAAAGGCTGACGGTACGGAAAACGGAGCTTTTAGATGCGCCGCTGATTGTCGGGCTCACCAAACCTGTTTTATATCTTCCGCAAACGAAAATAAAAGACGAAGATTTAACCTATATCCTGCTCCACGAACTGACACACTATCGGCGCCGCGATTTGTTGTTCAAATGGTTTGCCATGCTGGTTTCCATAATTCATTGGTTTAACCCGTTTGTATACATAGTATCAAAGCAGATGGATGATGCGTGTGAGGTGTCCTGCGACTTTGAAGTATGCAAAAATCTTTCCGAATCTCAAAAAAAAGACTATATGATAATGCTGTTAGATTTTGTGCAAATGGCAGTGACACAAAAAAGACCGCTTACCACACAAATGGCAAGCAGCAAAAAAACGCTGGAAAGGAGATTGATTATGATAAAAACAAAAAAAGCAACAGGCAAACTCATATCCGCGCTGTCCGTCGTCATCGCAATCGCCATGTTTTCTGCAACTGTATTTGCAAGCGGCGTATTGTCTGGGATTGCTGAAGATAGCTATACAATTGAGATTACAAATAACGGCGAAAAGATTGTGCTTGCCCATCTGCCGTTTATTGAAAACAATACGGTATATCTGCCGCTTCGGGAATTGCTTGTAATGGAACAGGTTAAAAATGAAGATATCACATATTATAACGGATATGTAGAATTTTCGGTTCCTGCTGTTCCATCGGTTGAATATCGGGGAGAACAATATGATTCTTGGATTAACCGTATTTTGATTGACAGCCCATATGCATATATCGGCGGGCACTCCCATGGGACAACAGAGAATGCAGAATTATTAAGAAGTCCTATTTTGAAAGATGGTACTACATATGCGCCATTTGATTTATTTGACAAATTGAAAAATCAAGGTATTTTTGATCAGTTTGCTGTCAGTGTGCGAAGCAAAACAGGTGAGGCCCTGTCTCTTTCTGGTGCTCTCTACCGAAACGACGATGTTAACTTTACGATAGAAATCCCATTTTGCTGGGACGGAAAATATGTTATAGAAACGGTTTCCGATCATGGTGACGATATTGTTTTCTTTAAACACAAAGCCACTGATGCAAAATATGAGGGAATTGGCACTTTATTTTATATTGAGCGAAATAAAACAGGCATCGATGAGAATATCGGCAACCAAAAATTACTTTCAGAAGAAGGGGCATACAAGTTTATACTTGGCCGTCCCACCGATGTTCAACATCCGATATGGACAGACAGAGACGCAGAAGATATTAGGATTGCGGCAGAATATGAGGAAATGGCAAAAGATATTGTTTCCATTGAAGAAAGTTTTGACACTATTGTAAAATTTACCCCACTAACCAATACGGACCGCCAACCCTTTACCAGTGAGGAAATCGCCTCCGCGCGAGCTGTCGTCGAAGAATATTACCGGGCAAAAAACGCGCGTGACACAGAAGCCGCGCTAAACACGCTTACCGCTTGGTACAGCGCTCCAAATGTTGTCTTGTGGCAGGATGAAACCATTGAGGTAACGGACATCCGCTATGACCCAAACGACGAACTCAGAGAACAGTATGTTACCAACGGGAGAGGAACTGTAAATCATACGGCAATTGAAAATGTGCTCGTCTTAAGAGTGGACTACACGGTAAAAGATGCGGAGAAATCAGTCTTTAATAATGGGGATTATAAAAATTGGGGTATGATTTTAATTCGAGAAAATCAAAATAGCAACTGGCTGATTGACGATATGGGCATTTAAGCAAACCGCGATTTGCAAAAGAGATGCGGAATTTTCCGCATCTCAGACTGTAGATAAACCTATCTTTTCGCAATTATGGGGAGTCGTCAGAGGGGAAACCCCTCTGTATTTAATGTCTACTGAACAAATGGTTTTGCGAAACCATTTGTGTGAAATTTACAATTTCACACCTAAAAACAGCATTAAAATGCTATTTTTAGGT
>CASGBM010000080.1 GCA_949299615.1 uncultured Eubacteriales bacterium
GAACCTAAAAATAGCATTTTAATGCTGTTTTTAGGTGTGAAATTGTAAATTTCACACAAATGGTTTCGCAAAACCATTTGTTCAGTAGACATTATATATTCCTTACCTATATTGTATCAAAATAGCGGAGTAAAATCAAGTGAAAGATACAATTTATGGGAAAAGCTTTGCTTGCAATTACAGCAGTTATGCGATATAATAGCTTCAAACAAGATTCTGAATGCTTTTTGTATGCCGGAGCAAACAGCAAAAGGGGAAGCAATATGAAAACATTAAAAACAGATCGGCTAATTTTACGCGGTTTTCGAAAAAGTGACTTGAATGATTTTTATGAATATGCCAAAAACCCAAGGGTCGGACCGCCTGCAGGATGGGAACCGCATGCATCTTTGCAGATGACAAAAAGTATTTTAAAGGTGTTTATGGAGCAGGACGAAGTGTGGGCAATAGTACTGCGCGAAAACAAAAAGGTGATAGGTTCTGTTGGACTTCATAAAGATGAAAAAAGGCCGGATATTCATGGGAAAATGCTGAGCTATGCTTTGTCAGAGGATTACTGGGGGCGCGGTTTGATGACGGAAGCCGTGAAAGAAGTGATTGCCTTTGCTTTTTGTCATGACAAACTTGACATCCTTTCGGTCTATCATTATCCTCACAACGAGCGGTCCTGCCGTGTCATTGAAAAATGCGGTTTTGTGCGTGAAGGCGTTTTGCGTTCCTGCAGCCGGATTTATAATGGCGTTGTGATGGACAATGTGTGCTATTCCATGCTAAAAGCAGAATATAAACGGCTCTATGAATAACTTTACATAATGACTGCTGAACAATTCTGAAACGCTTACAAACCGCTATGCGGCTGCGTTTCAGAATTGTTCAGCAGTCATTAAATACACAGAACGGAGAATGCAAATGGCGATAAATAAAGCTGTCCGCGCGGCGCTGAGAGCGCTTTCTTACGCGGATCTGAATGTGAAAAAGCACTACCGTTTGTTTCGTTTCTTTGTTAATTTGACGCACTATCCCATTTTACGGCCACTGTATCAAACCTGGGACCGGCGTATCCTTTCGGACGGCTATGAGATTCCTGTTCGGATTTTCCTGCCCAAAAAGGACAACGGCGTTATGATTTTTTTTCATGGCGGCGGCTGGGTAACCGGAAACATTGACAGTTATAATAAAGTTTGTGCTAATATGGCGCGTTTGACAAACCGCCGGGTCATTTCCGTGGACTATCGCCTTGCACCGGAATTTAAGTTTCCGGCGGCGCCGGAAGATTGCTATGCGGTCTGCCGGGCAGTTTTTGCCCGAAGCGATGCCTTAGGTATAAAAAAAGAGGACATTGTATTGATCGGAGACAGCGCCGGAGCCAATCTTGCCGCTGCGGTCAGCCTGATGGCGCGCGACCGCGGCGAGTTTGCGGTTAAAAAGCAGATTTTAATTTATCCTGCTACCTACTGTGATCACAGCGATTCCTCCCCCTTTGCTTCTGTTATGGAAAACGGGACGGATTATCTTTTGACATCAAAGCGGATTTGCGATTATATGGAATTGTATCTGGACAAGCCGGAAAACAGGAAAAACCCATATTTTGCACCTCTTCTTGCCGAAGATTTGAGCTGCCTGCCGGACACTTTGCTGATCACGGCGCAATACGATCCGCTCCGGGATGAAGGGGAAGCATTTGGCAGAAAATTGGCGCGAGACGGAACGCGCGTACAAATGCACCGCATGGAAAATGCACTGCACGGTTTTTTTTCTTTGCCGCCGGCATTTTTGCAGGTGCGGACAGCATATCGGTATATTAATCAGTTTTTAAGTGAGGAGATACAGGATGGGAACACATAACTTTTTTGAGTGGAACCGGTTGGACAATGCCGCAAAAATATTTCCCTCCAACAGCACAAAGGATGATACAAAAGTGTTTCGTTTTGCCTGCGAATTGACAGAAGAAGTTGAACCGGAAATTCTTCAAAAGGCGTTGGATCGCACCATGGAAGAA
The DNA here is from genome assembly GCA_949299615.1 of uncultured Eubacteriales bacterium. Lineage (GTDB taxonomy): Bacteria > Bacillota > Clostridia > UBA1381 > UBA9506 > RGIG1666. The sequence continues at coordinate 2,000 of CASGBM010000080.1, forward strand.
TTTCCGTTTTATAATTCGGTGATGAAACATGGTTTTTTTTGGTATTACCTGGAAGAGAGCCGGCTCCGCCCATATGTGAAGGAAGAATCGGCGCCCCCGTGCAGCCCGATCTATCACCGGGACAGAAAATCGCTGCTGTTCCGTGTGACCTATTATCACAGGCGGATCAATTTAGAGGTATATCATGTCTTGTCAGACGGGACAGGCGCGCTGCAGTTTTTGCGGACACTGGTACACCACTATCTTTTAGAAAAGTATCCGGACAGTTGGAATCCTGCGCCTGTCCTGGATTATGACGCCTCGGCGGCGCAAAAGAAAGATGATAGCTTTCGGAAATACTATAAATCAGGAAAAAAACAGCGTACATTAAAGAAACAACGAAGTTTTGCTTCCCGCATCCGTGCGCCGCGCGTGCCAGAGGGGCAAATGAGGATTATCGAAGGGGTTGTGCCGGTAACAAGCGTTTTGGAAAAAGCGCATGAGGTGGGGGCAACGATGACAGTTTTGCTCTGTTCGGTTTTATTGGTTTCTATTGCAAAGGAACTGCCCGGACGTGCAAAAAAACGACCGGTTGTTTTGGATGTTCCTGTCAATTTGCGCAATTATTTCGATTCGGAATCCGCCCGCAATTTTTTTAACGTGATTAATGTAAGCTATGACTTCAGCAAAGGAACCGGAAAATGGCGCGATGTGATTCAAAAAGTTTCAGAAGATTTTCAGCGGGAGCTGACACAGGAAAATATTTACAGAAGAATGGATTCTTTTGCCTCACTGGAACACAATTGGCTGACGCGGCTCATTCCGTTAGCCATCAAAGATCTCGGCTTGAAAATAGCATATGACTTTAACCAAGCAGAGGCAACGGCTGCACTTTCTAATATCGGCAAAATAAAAATGCCGAGCGAGTATGCGGATAAAATTCGGCTGTTTGATGTCATTGTCAGCACAAAGCGCATACAGGTCTGCATCTGCTCCTATCAGGACAACCTAACCATCAGCTTTACATCCGCATTTTTAGGCACGGATATTCAAAAACATTTCTTTCGGACATTGGCGGAAATGGGCATACCAGTAGAGGTTACGGCAAACCGGCTGGACGATTGGGACAGGGGGGAGAAACGATGAGCTTTTGCAAAAAATGCGGCGTGAGCATAACCGGAAACCGAAAAACATGCCCGCTTTGCCAGGGAATTTTGTCAGAAGTTGAAACAGAACCAAAAGAGGAGACATTTCCCGTTATCCCAAGTGCATACCGGCGGCATAATCTGTTTTTTAGAATTTTAATGTTTGCTGCAGTTTCGGCTGGTATTCTGTCGCTAGCAATTAACTTAATGATTCCGCAGAGCGGGTGGTGGTCTGTGTTTGTTTTATTTGGAATTGCCTGCGCGTGGATCAGTGTGGCGCTGGCGGTGCGCAAGCGGTATAATGTTCCGAAGGGAATAATGTATGAGGTGGCGGTAATACTGATTTTATCAGTTTTATGGGACTGGGGTACAGGCTGGAGGGGATGGTCCATTGATTTTGTATTTCCCTGTACGTGCCTGGCGGCGATGATCAGTCTTGCCATTGTTTTTCGGGTGCATCACATGCCGGTCCGCGATTATTTGATTTATTTTACGCTCAATGCCATGTTTGGAATTATCCCGCTTATTTTCTATATTACCGGAAGTTTAAAGATTATATATCCCTCTTTGGTTTGCGTCGCGGTGAGTTTTATTTCCATTGCCGCATTGGTTTTGTTTCAAGGGGACGCCATGCGGGCGGAATTGAAACGGAGAATGCATGTTTAAATTATGGCGTGAAAGCATAAAGATAAGGCTTGCGTTTTGATTTGCACCGTTTTGCCGGTGATTTGTTTTAGTTTCTTTCAAACAATATGGGGAAGAGGTAAAGTTGTTTTGAAATCATGAACAGCGAATTTAAAGCCGCAGAGGACGGCGCCCCCGACGTCCCGGAAATCAATTTTTCACAAAAAAACGCGTATATCGTAGGGGACGGCTCCAAGATGTCCCGCAAAACCCGCCGCACGGTGAGGGCTTAGCAGTATGTGCAAAGGCTGTCCCCTGCGGAGTGTGTAAAAAATAAACGGCAAATGAAAAGCGGAAAAACCACCACAGAATGAAAATACTTCTGTGGTGGTTTTTGGCATAACGGAGTCATTTAATCATTTATTTTACCTGTTTTAAGTATTTATATCCTGCTTCAATTTCCCGGCGTACGCATGCCGGCGCAGTGCCGCCGGTTAGCTTCCTTCCGTCCACACAGGCTTGCATGGAAATAGCCTCATAAATGTCCGGCTCGATCAAGGGAGAGCATGCATGGAAGTCTTCCATCGTAAAATCATCCAGCGCCTGGTTGCGCTCAATTGCCATGGCCACCATCTTTCCCACAATAGCATGTGATTCCCGGAACGGAACACCTTTTTTCACCAGATAGTCTGCGACATCTGTCGCATTGGTAAAGCCGCCTTTTGCACCGGCGAGCATATTGTCTTCGCGGACCGTCACTGTACGGATCATGTTAGTAAAGACAGGCAGGCACAGCTTAACTGTGTCCACAGAATCAAACACCGCCTCTTTATCCTCCTGCATATCTTTGTTGTATGCTAAAGGCAAAGATTTCATTACGGTCAGGATCGTCATCAGGCTTCCATATACCCGACCGGTTTTGCCGCGGATCAGCTCCGCTACATCCGGATTCTTTTTCTGCGGCATGATGGAAGAACCGGTGGAATAGCTGTCGTCCATTTCAACAAAGGAAAATTCGTTGCTGGACCACAAGATTAATTCTTCGCAAAAGCGGGACAGGTGCATCATGAGAATAGACAGACAGGAAATTAGCTCAATTATAAAATCCCGGTCGCTGACGGAATCCATAGAATTGTGGGTAACAGAATCAAACCCCAGCTCACGCGCGACGGATTCGCGGTCGAGAGGGTAGGTTGTTCCAGCCAGAGCGCCCGCGCCCAGAGGCATTACGTTCATTCGTTTGCGGCAGTCGAATAGACGCTCGAGATCCCGCTTTAACATCTCAAAATATGCCATCATGTGGTGACCGAAAGTGACGGGCTGTGCTTTTTGCAGGTGCGTATATCCCGGCATAATCGCGCCGCTGTGCTGATCGGCTAGGTCTAACACTGTGCGCATTGTATCCTGAAGCATATCAGAAATGCTGTCCGTTTCATCGCGCAGATACATCCGGATATCCAGAGCCACCTGATCATTGCGGCTGCGCCCCGTGTGCAGGCGCTTGCCAACATCGCCGATTCGTTCAATTAAAATAGTTTCAATGTTCATATGAATGTCTTCTGCATCCACTTTAAATTCAATTTTACCATCGTCAATGTCTTGAAGGATTTGTTTGAGTGTTTTTCCGATTAAATTTGCATCTGCTTGTGAAATGACGCCGCAGCGCCCCAACATGGCGGAATGGGCAATGGACCCCAAAATGTCCTGCCGGTACATTCTCGCATCAAAGCGGATGGAAGAGTTAAAATCATCCACCAGCGCGTCTGTGTCTTTTCCAAATCGTCCGCCCCAAAGTTTCATAGGTCAGTACTTCCTTTCATCATAGTTTTGCCTTTCGTTTTGGCGGCTTGATACCTGTATCATCCCCGTATCATAAAACTGCATTGCCGCAGTTATAACGTTTCCCGCTTCATTTGTACAAACTGTGTATATTTTACCATAAAATACATCCTTTGTCCAGATATTCCGGCAATAATCCAATTCCGGCGCTCATACCGCCGCAAAAAACTGCTTGCTATTTTATATCTCATATGATATAATAACTATGTATGCAAACGGCGCGGAAAAAGGTAAGAAGTAAGAGATAAGCGGTAAATAAAACCAGACGGCGGCGCAGGAGCCGCTCTTTTTGTCAAAGGCAGGGATGCCTGGGCAGAATGTTTCGTTTGGTATCGTAGTTGCAATGATTTACCTTTTATCTCTTATCTCTTGCCATAGCGCCGAAATTTTATAAAATGGAGGTAGTTATGTTTAGGTCATTTGAAATGGAACTGGCGGGCAGACCGCTGGTGATTGAAACTGGGAAATATGCTGAACTTGCCGGTGGAGCGGTTATGGTCCGTTATGGAGATACCGCGGTTTTATCAACGGCTACCATGGCGGCAAAACCGCGTGATGGAATTGATTTTTTCCCGCTGAGTGTGGATTTTGAAGAAAAGCTGTATGCCGTGGGTAAAATCCCGGGAGGGTTTATCCGCCGGGAAGGAAAACCATCGGAAAAGGCAATTTTAACTTCTCGTGTAATTGACCGTCCGATTCGCCCGCTGTTTCCAAAAGATCTGCGCAACGATGTGAGCGTGGTCAACACCGTTATGTCTGTGGAACAGGATAATGCGCCGGAGGTTGCCGCTATGATTGGTACGTCCGTTGCCCTGTCCATTTCCGATATTCCGTTTAACGGTCCGATCGGCGGCGTGTTTGTCGGTTTAGTGGACGGAGAATTGGTGCTAAACCCCACGAGCGCACAGAGGGAGAAAAGTAAACTTTCCCTGACGGTTGCCGGCACAAAAGAAAAAGTGGTTATGATCGAAGCCGGCGCCAAAGAAGTGGACGAGGATACGATGTTCCGTGCAATCATGTTTGCACATGAGCATATTAAAACCATTTGTGATTTTGTTTCCGAAATTCAGGCGGCTGTCGGCAAGCCAAAGCGCAGCTATGAAGCCCATGTTGTGGATGAAGGCCTGTATGAGGAAATCAAAGAGTATGCGCTGGATAAGCTTAAAGTAGCGCTGGATACCGATGACAAAAATATTCGCGAAGCCAATCTTAAAGTGTTTTACGAGGGTTTGTATGAGCATTTTGCCGGAAAATATACCGAAGAGGAAAATGGCGCTGAAATTGTGGAAGCTGTCGAAAAAGTGCAGAAATATATTGTGCGCCGCTGGATTTTAGACGAAGGCAAGCGTGTGGACGGAAGAAAGATTGAAGAAATTCGTCCGCTGTCTGCCGAGGTTGCTCTCCTGCCCAGAACGCATGGTTCCGGGATGTTCAGCCGCGGACAGACACAGGTTCTGACGGTTGCAACGCTTGGTGCGATGGGCGATGCGCAGATGCTCGATGGCATAGATTTGGATGAACAAAAACGCTATATGCATCATTATAATTTCCCGTCTTACAGTGTGGGTGAGACCCGCCCGTCAAGAGGACCGGGTCGGCGTGAAATTGGACACGGAGCGCTGGCAGAGCGCGCTCTGGAGCCGGTAATTCCGCCGGAAAGCGAATTTCCGTATGCGATCCGCCTGGTGTCGGAAGTGCTGAGTTCAAACGGCAGCACCTCACAGGCAAGCGTTTGCGGCAGCACTTTGGCGCTGATGGATGCGGGCGTGCCGATCAAAGCGCCGGTTGCCGGAATTTCTGTCGGTTTGGTTACCGAAGGGGAACGTTTTATTACCATGACGGATATTCAGGGCCTGGAAGACTTCTATGGAGATATGGACTTTAAAGTTGCCGGGACGAAAGAAGGAATCACAGCCATTCAGATGGACATTAAGATCAACGGCTTAACGCCGGAGATTATCAAGCGTGCACTGGAACAGACAAGACAAGCCCGCTTCTATATTATTGACGAGGTTATTTTAAAAACAATTGACGCGCCGCGTCCGGCTCTTTCCAAATATGCGCCGAAAATTTATACGATGACGATTGACACCGATAAAATCCGTGACGTTATCGGCAGCGGCGGCAAGGTGATTCAGAAAATCATTGCGGAAACAGGAACGAAAATTGATATTGAAGAAGACGGTACGATTTATATTTCCACAAGTGACGAAGAAATGGCTCAGCGTGCCATTGAGATTATCAAAGGATTAACCGGAGAGATTGAGATCGGAAAAATTTATAAGGCAAAGGTTGTTACGATTACTTCCTTTGGTGCGTTTGTAGAATTTTTACCCGGTAAAGAAGGTCTGGTACACATCTCTAAGCTGGATAATAAGCGGGTAGAGAAAGTGGAAGATGTCGTCAGCGTTGGCGATGAAATTATGGTAAAAGTGATGGAAGTTGACCGTCAGGGAAGAATTAACCTTTCCCGGAAAGACGCTTTGCGCGAACTGGAACAGCAAAACTAACAGTGGCAAGAAAAAGCCGCGGCAGGGAAATGTTTGCCGCGGCTTTTGCGTATCTTTTTGGGATGCGTATTACAAGATGGCTGCAGCGAAAGTCAGAAAACAAGACTTCTAAGGAGAGAAAAGCCAATGTGTCTGCTTGTGGCAGTGAATGCAAAATATATTCATACCAATCTTGCCGTACGGTATTTAAGGGAACTTTGCCATTTGCCGGTAAAAGAATATTCTATCAATGACCGGACGGATCGGATTGCTGCGGACATTTACCGGAGCGGGGAAAAATCGGTGCTGTTTTCCTGCTATATCTGGAATATCCGCATGGTGTTGGATGTGTGCGGAATTCTGAAAAAGGCGGATCCTACGATAAAAACCGTTTTAGGGGGTCCGGAAGTCAGCTTTGACGCGGCAAGCCTTCTGCAAAGGGAAAAACAGGTGGATTTTGTTTTGACCGGCGAGGGGGAGAGCAGTCTGCCGGCATTTTTACAGGCGCAGGCAAGCGGCGATTATTCTGCTGTGCCGGGACTGGTATATCGAACCGGCGGGAAAATACAGGAAAACCCGTCTGCGTCCGAGGTCCCAATGGACAGTTTGCCGTTTCCTTACCGCATGGGGGAACTCCGGGAGCTTGCCGGCCGTCTGATATATTATGAAACTTCGCGCGGCTGTCCGTTTCAATGTGGTTTTTGCCTGTCTTCTGCAACGCGCGGTGTGCGGTTTCTTTCCATCGAGCGGGCAAAACGGGAAATTCTTTTCTTTATCCGCGAGGGCGTTCCTTTGGTGAAACTGGTAGACCGTACCTTTAATGCCGATAACCGGCGCGCGCTGGAAATCGTGGAATTTATAAAAGAGCATTCCCAAACAACCTGTTTTCATTTTGAAGTAAAGGCAGAAACTATGTCGGACGAATTGATCCGTGCGTTGTCAGAGGCAAAACCCGGCCTGTTTCAGCTGGAAATCGGCGTACAGAGCACCAACCGGGATACCCTTTTAAAAATCAAGCGCGGTGCAGATTTTGAGCGGATCACCAAAGTGGTGCGCCGGCTTAAGGAAAATGGCAATATTCATCTGCATCTTGATTTAATCGCCGGTCTTCCGGGGGAGAGTGCAGAGCAATTTGAGCAATCCTTTAATGATGTTTTTCGCCTGCATCCGCAGAACTTGCAGTTAGGATTTTTAAAAAAATTAAAAGGTGCGCGTTTGGACGCAAGCGGCAGCGAATTTCAAGATGCGCCGCCCTATGAGGTGGTTAGAAGCGATGCGATGTCTTATGCGGAGCTGCTGCATCTTAAGGACATGGAAGATGTTTTGGAAAAATATTATAACAGCGGGACTTTTCAGAATACGCTTGCGTATTTGATTGGGACTTACGCGCCGAACCGGCCGTACAATTTTTTTGCAGGGCTTGCCGGCTATTTCCGAGAATCTGTGACAGAACAAAGCCTGAGCAGAAAAAGCTTATACGAGGTGATACACTGTTATGCCAAAGAGGTATTAAAAGATGGGAAAGCGGCAGATTATATCATTTTTGATTACTGTCTGCATTACAAAGACTCTTTAAGCTTTATGGCGGATGGCGGCTTGTTAAAGGAGAGGGCGTTTGCGTTTTTAAAGCAAAAGGAAAATCTAATTCTGATTAAATCAATTAATTCTCATCTTTAAGTATTTTATCAACAATAAAATTTATGCGTTTTGCAGCACAAATCAAACTGCATGCGATGTGACGCAAGATTTTACTTGACTTTTTAAAATGAAAAATATATGATATACATGTATGCGTGTGATTCAATTTCAAAGGCAAAAGGATAAAATAGAGTGGATGAAACACGGCAGTTTCACCAATAGAAAGGAATGGGAATATATGTTTAAGGTAATTTTAAAAGACGGCAGCGCAAGAGAATACAGCGAGCCTATGCCGCTGTATGCAATTGCAAAAGAGATTAGCGAGGATTTGGGGCGAACTGCGCTTGCTGCGGATGTCGATGGAAAGGTATGCGAAATGGGTACCGTTATTGACAGCGACGCTCAGATTACCTTTTTCACATTTGAAGACCAAAAAGGCAAGGATGTTTTGCGCCACAGCGCATCGCACATTTTGGCACAGGCGGTAAAACGGCTTTATCCGCAGGCAAAACTTGCGATTGGCCCTGCAATAGAAAACGGCTTTTATTATGATTTTGACTGCGACGTCTCCTTTACGCCGGAGGTGTTAAAAGAGCTGGAAGCAGAAATGAAAAAGATTGTGAAAGAAAACCTCCCGATCCGGCGGTTTACCAAAACGCGCGAAGAAGCGGTGAAATATTTTGAAGAGCGGCAGGAACCGTATAAAAAAGAATTGGTCGAAGATTTGCCGGAGGGAGAGGAAATCTCCTTTTATGAACAGGGCGAATTTACGGATTTGTGCGCCGGCCCGCATCTTTCCAGCACAGGCAGAGTAAAGGCGTTTGCGCTGACCAGCGTTGCGGGGGCTTATTGGCGCGGCAGTGAAAAAAATAAAATGCTGCAGCGGATATATGGGACAGCGTTTACGAATAAAACAGATTTGCAGGAATATCTTGCGCAAGTGGAAGAGGCAAAAAAACGCGACCATAATAAACTGGGCAGAGAGCTGGAACTGTTTACAACGGTGGACTATATTGGTCAAGGTCTGCCAATTATTCTGCCGAAAGGCGCAAGAATGATCCAAACCCTTCAGCGTTTTGTAGAGGATGAGGAGCAGCGCCGGGGTTATTTGCTGACGAAAACGCCGCTCATGGCAAAAAGCGATTTGTATAAAATTTCCGGGCACTGGGATCATTATAAAGAAGGGATGTTTGTTTTAGGGGACGAAGAAAAAGACAAAGAGGTGTACGCACTGCGTCCGATGACCTGCCCGTTCCAGTATCAGGTGTTTTTGAACCGGATGCGTTCTTATCGTGATCTCCCCATGCGTCTGGGAGAAACCTCTACGCTGTTTCGAAATGAAGATTCCGGTGAAATGCATGGGCTGATTCGTGTCCGCCAGTTTACCATTTCGGAAGGGCACATCATCCTGCGGCCTGACCAGCTGGAAGAGGAGTTTAAAAATTGTATTGAACTGGCAAAATTTATGCTGGAAACCGTTGGCCTTGCAGACGATGTATCCTATCGGTTCTCTCAGTGGGATCCAAACAACCGGGAAAAGTACATCGGCACGCCGGAACAATGGGAAGAAGCCCAGAGTGCGATGCAGAAAATATTGGACCATTTGGGTCTTAAGTATACGATTGGAATTGACGAAGCGGCATTTTATGGACCTAAGCTGGACATTCAGATCAAAAATGTGTTCGGCAAGGAAGATACACTGATTACAATCCAGATAGACCAAATGCTCGCAGAACTGTTTGGAATGGAGTATGTGGACAAAGACGGCAACAAAACGCGTCCGTATATCATTCACAGAACCTCGCTGGGCTGCTATGAGCGTACGTTGGCTCTGCTGATTGAAAAATATGCAGGTGCGTTTCCAACCTGGCTCGCTCCGGTGCAGGTGAAAATATTGCCGATATCGGATGCGCATGCGGATTATGCGTATGATTTACAAAAGGAATTGATTTTAAAGGGAGTTCGCGTAGAGGTCGATTCCAGAAATGAAAAAATTGGATATAAAATTCGTCAGGCGCAAATGGAAAAAGTTCCGTATATGCTGATTGTAGGTGAAAAAGAGGTAGCGGAGGGCAAAGTATCTGTCCGCTCCAGAAAAGACGGCGACCAGGGGCCTGTACCAAAGGATGAGTTTGTACAATTGCTGCTGCAGGAAATTGAGGAAAAAAGAAGATAAGGAAATATTTCACATACAGGTTCAAACCTATCTGTGAAATATTTAACAAAAACTTTGTTTGGAATATAAAATTCTTTGTAGGATTCCGATATTGCAATTTATGACAGAATGAATTATGATTATTAGGAGGAAGCAAATGAGTGCAGAGTCTGTGGTTGAGATGGTGAACGATTTTATAGCGGTGAAAGCAGAGGAAAATGGGGTAAGCATTACTGGCTTGACCCGGGGAAAAGATACCCGTTTTCACCACACGGAAAAGCTGGATAAGGGCGAGGTTTATATCGCTGAATTTACGGAAATGACTTCAGCAATGAAAATTAAAGGAAAAGCAAAAATCTACTGCAAGCATGGGATGATAGAATCGGAATAAGACGGGAGAAGAGCATTATGTGGATGGTAGTGTATATCGCTCAGACGAAGGAAAAGGCAGAAGCAATTCGAACACTGCTTCAGTCGGCAGATTTGCTGGTAAAGGTTCGTGCAGTGAATCAAACGGCAGGGGAGAAATATGGCTGTTATGAAATTTTAGTGCCGGAGTCTGAATTGGACGAGGCCCACACCATTATCATTGAAAAGGCATTATAGGAATGGTTATGGCAGACAATGATATTTATATGTTTTTATAGTTAGAGATAGAGAGGGGAATTTTGGGTATGAAGAAAATTGGAGTTTTGACCAGCGGCGGCGATGCGCCGGGAATGAATGCTGCCATTCGTGCGGTTGTGCGAAGCGGCATTTATTATGGAATGGAAGTCATTGGAATTCATAAAGGATACAATGGTTTAATCAGCGGTGATGTGGAAGTGATGACGGCGCGCAGTGTGTCGGATATTTTGCACCGCGGAGGTACGATTCTACAAACGGCGCGCTGCTTGGAGTTTAAAGAACAAGCCGGTGTTTTAAAAGGGGTTGAGTCCGCTAAAAAAATGGGCATAGAAGGTCTGGTTGTCATCGGCGGAGACGGTTCCTTCCGCGGTGCGCGCGATTTATCTGCGGCAGGGCTTCCAACCGTAGGAATTCCGGGAACGATCGATAATGATATTGCCTGCACCGACTATACCATTGGGTTTGATACCGCGCTCAATACCGCGCGTGACGCGATTGACAAAATCCGCGATACTGCCCGTTCGCATGAACGCTGCTCCGTTGTTGAGGTTATGGGTCGCGATGCCGGTTACATCGCAGCTTATGTTGCAATGGCGTGCGGTGCAGAAGCCGCCATTGTACCGGAGCAGCCGTTTGATTTTGAACGCGACATTATAGAGCCAATCAAAGAAGGCAAAAAGAGAGGCAAAGAACAAAATTTGATCATTGTGGCAGAAGGAGTCGGCGGTTCGGTTGAGATGGCAAAACGCATTGAAAAAGAAACCGGGATCGAAACGCGCGCTACCATTTTAGGCCATATCCAGCGCGGCGGAAGCCCAACGGTAACAGACAGAATCACCGCGAGCCAGATGGGTGTGCATGCCGTGCAGCTGCTGGCCAAGGGGATTGGCAACCGGATTGTTGCAAGACAAAGGGAAGAGATTGTAGATTTTGATATTATGGAAGGCCTCAATATGAAGAAAAAAATGGGGAATGAATTGTTGGATATTTCAAAGATCTTAAGCATGTAATTGAATGAAATATGCATGTTTAAATTACTTTTTTCATGAAAATAGCTATCAAAAGCTTTGGGATGAAATTTTTGTTGAAAAATATTTCATTTTATGCTAGAATATTGGACAGAAAGTTGAAATTTCTTAAGGAGAGTGAAATGAATGGCGTTAAAAAATTCGTATCTTGCGGGATTAATGGAGCGGGTTGAAAAAAGAAACCCTGCGGAACCGGAATTTCATCAGGCAGTACACGAAGTGCTGGAGTCTTTAGAGCCGGTGGTAGAAAAATATCCGGAATTTATTGATTCTGGCGTAATTGAAATGTTGGTGGAGCCGGAACGGATTATCAAATTCCGTGTGCCGTGGGTAGATGATAATGGAAAAGTACAGGTAAACCGCGGATTCCGTGTTCAGTTTAACAGCGCAATCGGTCCTTATAAAGGCGGTTTGCGTTTCCATCCTTCCGTGTATGAAGGTATTATTAAATTCTTAGGTTTTGAGCAGATTTTCAAAAATTCTCTAACCGGTCTGCCGATTGGCGGCGGCAAAGGCGGAAGTGATTTTGATCCAAAGGGCAAATCAGATGCTGAAGTGATGCGTTTTTGCCAGAGCTTTATGACGGAACTCTCCAAACACATTGGCGCAAACACCGACGTGCCTGCGGGAGATATTGGTGTTGGAGCCCGTGAAATCGGATATATGTTTGGACAGTATAAACGTCTGCGCAATGAATATACCGGTGTTTTAACCGGAAAAGGCCTGACTTATGGCGGAAGCCTGGTTCGTACGGAAGCTACGGGCTATGGTCTGTGCTATTTTACGGATGAAATGCTAAAAGCGGCTGGAAAATCGCTTAAAGGCGCTACAGTTGCGATTTCCGGCTCGGGCAATGCTGCAATTTTTGCAACGGAAAAGGCAACCCAGCTGGGTGCAAAAGTTGTTACGCTGAGCGATTCTAACGGCTACATTTATGATGAAAACGGTATTGATTTGGATACCGTGAAGAAAATTAAGCTGGAAGAAAGAAAGAGAATTTCTGAGTATGTGAAATATCATCCAAATGCGGTTTACCAAGATGGATGTTCAGGTGTTTGGACTGTAAAATGTGATATTGCTCTTCCGTGCGCAACACAAAATGAAATTAATGAAGCATCGGCAAAAGCTTTGGTTGCAAATGGCTGCTATGCAGTTGCAGAAGGTGCGAATATGCCTTCAACGCCGGAAGCAATCGCAGTATTCCAGGCAGGCGGCGTTTTGTTTGGACCTGCAAAAGCGGCGAATGCAGGCGGTGTTGCAACCTCTGCTTTGGAAATGCGCCAAAACTCCATGCGTTACAGCTGGACCTTTGAAGAAGTGGACGCAAAACTCAAACAGATTATGGCTGACATTTATAAAAATGCCAGTGAGGCGGCAAAAGAATTTGGGATGGAAGGAAACCTTGTTGCTGGCGCAAACATTGCCGGTTTTATGAAGGTAGCTCGTTCTATGCAGGCTTATGGTGTTGTTTGATTGAAAATGTATAAAAAGTATAAAAGTTCCGGCAGAAAAATCTGCCGGGACTTTTATTGAGTAACGAAAACCACGTGCTATGCGCGTGGTTCAAAAAAGCTTTTAGCTATGAGTGGAAAATAAAAACCTCCTATGATACAATGAGTGCAG
>CASGBM010000081.1 GCA_949299615.1 uncultured Eubacteriales bacterium
TTTCGGAGCTTTGTTTAAAAAGGAAATTAGTATGACACCAGGCGCATACAGACAATCAAAAAAAAGAAAATAGAAAAAGTATGGAAAATAAAAATCGTTATTCCCGAAGAAGGAGTTATGCATATGAAGAAAGCTGTTTCCTTATTTTTAATTTTGGTACTTTTAACAGGTGCAGTACCGTGTCAGTCGGTATTAGGTGCAGAGAAAAATACAATGGTGCAAATATGGGTAGCGCCGAACGGCAATGATGCCACAGAAATAAGCAGCGAAAGTGCACCGTTTCGAACGATTCAAAGGGCACAGCAGGCAGTACGCGGGCTGAAAAAGGCAGGCCTTACACAAAATGTGGAAGTTATTTTGCGCGGTGGGGTCTATGAACTTGCAGAGCCGATTCGCTTTACATCGGAGGACGGCGGGAGCGATGCGTTTCGGGTGACATATATGGGATACCCCGGCGAAAGCCCGATGATTTCCGGTGGGCGAAAAATCACCAACTTTGAGCCGGCAGAGAATGGTATGTGGAAAACGGTGGTAAACGAACTTGAAACCATACGGGAGTTGACGGTCAATGATACGCGGGTGTACCGTGCAGCTATAGAGGATGAGGTTTATCCGCTGGAATTTTATGATGATCCGACAACCGCGTACCCGCGAGACGGTTATTATTTTGACAAGCGTGTCCTTCCCTTGGTGGAACAAAACGGTGATGTAGAGCTTCGGTGGGGTATCAGTTGGCGGTGTCATACGCAAATTCTATCCGATATCATTCAAGATCCAACGGATGATTCTCGCGTCATTGCTTTGGGAACACAGCCTCAGTTTATGCAAAACATTCACCAAAACGATGAGGCAGTCTTTTTTTTGTGCCGTCCGGGTGCACCCTGCCGCATTGAAAATGCTTTGGAGTTTTTGAACCGACCCGGCGAATATTACTTTAACAAAAAAACAAAAGAGCTTTATTATATGCCTCGGGAAGGCGAGGATATGAGGACAGCGGAGGTATACGCATCCGTTTTGGATCGTGTGTTGTATATTCAAGGTGCGGACGGTGCATTGGTGAACAACCTTCGTTTTGAAAATATTCGTTTCGGTCATACAACGTTTTTGGCACCGGAAAAATTCGGCGGCTATTCCAACCAACAGGCAAATGAATGTATGGTGACGGACAGTATTGAAAACAGTGAAGACCCCGCAGCGGTGGAGGTCAATCACGCGCAGAACATACGGTTTGAAAAATGTACGTTTTTTGCAACGGGCGCAACGGGGGTGCGTATGCGTCATACCGTGCGGGATTCTCAGATTAACGGCTGTGTCTTTTACGACACCGGCGGCAGCGGAATCGTAGTCGGTTCTAATTCTCATATGAGCAACCCGGCAGATGATGAACCGAGCAAACCCGATAGGGTGGATATGTGGTATCATTCTAAATGGGAAGTATCAGATCTCGGAATTTACGGAGAAGCACCGATTTACACGAACGTTGGGAATAATGGTGTACATCCCATGAATGATGTCAATCGCGGTATCAAATCTTGGTTTAAGTTAAAATTTGACCAGCCTGTCAGCATTGATGAAATTTACTACGGGTATTACACCGGTACGGAAGCAGACGAAGAAATTAAGCATAATTTTGAAATTATTGCCGCAACCAAGGAGGATTTCAGCGATGGTGTCCAGCTGTATGAGCAAGGAGATAACCCGGCGTATGGCTGGGGCGTGACCATTAAACCGAAAGACACCACAACCAAGTTTCAATATTTGCTCATTCGTGCCACTAAAGTGCAGGAATTTGGCATGCGATTTTTAAACATCTGGACAAAGGATTACGATTGGCAGATGAATGATGTTCCGAGACGCATTGAAATTACCAACAACTATTTAACGCGTTTGGGGAACTACCTTTACGGGGCACCGGGCATTACGGCTTATTACTATCACGGATTGACCATTGCGCACAATGAGATCTACAAGACTTCCTACAGTGCTATTTCCTCTGGATGGGGATGGTCTTTGTCGGAGAATCAACCGTTAACGGATTTAAAAATTAATTATAACCGCATATCCGATTTTCTGACAGAAACAATAGACGGCGGTGGCATCTATACACTGTCTAAGCACAGAGGTGCGGAGATTCGCGGCAACTACATAAAAAATGCAAACGGCAATTATGCTGCAATTTATAATGATAATGGCTCTTCGGGTTTCGTGATTGATAAAAACGTTTGCGAAAATGCATCAAACAGTTTATTCTTTCATTCGGGAGATATCCAGGGCAATATAGCAACCAATTTGTATGCGACCAGCGATTTTTATCGCAATGTCGGAGATAATTCGGTTGCGCCGATTCAAACCTTTATTTCAGGCAATCCCACACCGACAATACGAGAGATTATGGATCAATCAGGTTTGACGCAGGCGTACCGAGGGATTAAAAATACGGTGCCGGATAACGAAACATATTACGGTAAGACATATGCCAATAAATATAATTCATTCCTGGATTTAAAAACCGATACGGAAACGATCACCAACGATTACTTGATAGCACTTCAAAAAAATGCGGAAACAGCACTGTCACGTGCTGTATGCGGCGATTTACCCGGGCAGTATTCCGGGCAGATGAAGTTAATGCTGCAGGAACGCTTGGCCGAAAGCAAAGAAAAAGATAAAATGACCGGCAAAGAGATGCTGGAACAGATTATAAGACTTAAAAATGCGCTTGATGATTTTACCGGTTCGCTGGTGCAATGTGAGTCGCCGAAAGCGCAATCGCTGGTTGCAGCGGCAGAACGGCTTGCAGAAGAAAATCCCGATGCTGACGCAAGTGCTTTGCAAGCCGTTATTGCCGAGGGAAAACAGATGGCAGATAACGACTATACAATGATGAAAAAGCTTGAAGCGTATATGCATATGTTTGACCGCGCACTGCGTAAGACGGATATATTGGGCTTGCGTGTTCAAGGCAGTGATGCGCTTCCCGTCATTGAGCGCGAGACAAAAACAGTGACCATTGGCGTTGATGCGGGACGGGATTTGAGTGCAGTCAAGATTTCGGCAGCGGTGCCCTCAAATGCAGTGGTGTTCCCTGATTTGTCAAAGCCTGTGGATTTAACGTATCCGCTTCAGCTGGTCATCAAAAACGGAGATCATTTGGCGGTGTGGTACGTAACGGCAGAGGTCGTTAACGACGGAGATAAGAGCCGTGCTGCGTTGTGGAGAAACAGGCTTGACGGAAAAGTGACGGAATATGCAGATGGGGCGCTGTTGCTTGAAAAATCTGCCTCTCCCTATATGTTTACAGGTGAAAAATCAAACACGGTAGAGGTAGCCTTTACCCCACAGGAATCAGATGATTTTTATGGCAGCAGAATCGTATTTTTGTGTGAGGACAGTGAGCCGAGATATGCAGGGACATCGGATTCCGATTCTTGTTTTGAATTGGCTGTCAAAAAAAACACGCTTGAACTTTATCGAATCGAAAACGGCGTTCGCAGTGTTATTTACGGCTCGGATTATGACTCGGAAAAAAATATGACCGATACAATCGGCATTGCCGGCGCTTCCAACTATCGCATACGGATCGAAACCCATGTGGTCGGCGAACGGGTGGTTGTTCAGGTTTTTTTGAACGGTGAATTAAAAATCAATGCGCTGTGTGATGTGAATCGGGCATTGACAAGCGGTTATTTTGGCCTGTTTTCCGAATATTCCGATATATTGTTGGAGGTATAGAGATGAAACAATACATTTTTAAATGGGTTGCGTGTGTCGTTGCAGCACTGATATTTCCGATATTGACTACAGTGGGGGGGACAGCCAATACTGTGTCGGCTGTCGGCGAAAGGGATGCGGCGTTTGACCCCACTGCTGCGGGGCTGCACAATATTGCCATGAATAAAAAGACGAGCGGCGGACGTAACGCATTTGGCTATGCATCTGCCGCGCTGGTCGACGGAAATACGTCTACTTCTGCGGCAACGGGAACCGATTCACACATTTTGATTGATTTGGGCAGTCGATATTCAATTGAATATTTGGAGTTTTATACTGCAAATCGGAACAATGTGAAGGGCTTTAAAATTATAGCTTCCAATACACCTGATTTTACCAATGCGGATGATATTCTACAATTGTGCGAAATGCAGGAGGCGGTTACGCCCAATGCCAAATACGGATTTCGGGTTGAAACCGAAGCAAAATATCGTTACATTCGGTTTGAGGGCACCGAGGGTGTCTATACCCCAATCAACGAGATTATGGTTTATTCATCAGCCGAAATCAATGTAGAACAGTGGATCTTAACGGATACCGCTAACCGTATAATCCGTTTGCGCGCCGAAGGAAAAACATTAAAGGATCTTTCTGTGACGGTTCACAATTACAGCGGAGATTATACAAAAACGGTGACTATTCTTGTTTTGCTTTATAATGCAGACGGAAAACTAATGAAGATGTTTACTCCACACATGTCAACGCTTTTGTCAGAGACTAACCCGATTACCCTTCATTTAGACGGATGGCTCGCCGGGGCGGTTCCGAGTGGGTACACTTTGCAGGCAATTATGTTGGATGATGTGACGCACAGTCACATGCCGTGCGCCGCGTTGACGGTGTAGCGTTCTTCATCGTCGTTTCCACGAGAAACGGACAAGAAGTCAACATACCAACCGGTTTCATAGATAAAAACAGCAATAGCAGGAGCTGACGGCTGTTTTTATCATGATCCGCAGAAAGGTGAGATAAAAATATATGAAAAAAGGCATGAAATATGTAGCAGGCATTCTCTGTGCACTGCAACTTTGCATGTGTGAAAGCACCGGCTTTGCAATGGTGAAAAACATTACCGCGCAAATCCAAAGTCCGAATGTTCAGTTTACTGTATTAACAATCATCCATGAGGATAAGGACAAAGGAATAACAGGCTTTGATAAGCTGACGATAGAAAACCTCCCTTCAGTGCTCCATTCGGTACAGACGCGTGAGGTGATACCGGGCACAAATTCGGTAATTTATACGGTTACTCTTGACGATGATGAACCTAAGGGAACATACCTGACTCGCATGACGTATGTCTGCGAGAATCCGGAGGACACCTATTCAGAGTACGGTGCCATTTATCATTTGTCTGATGTGCAACTTGCAGAAAAGACGGCAGAAGTGCATAGAGCGACAGACCCTATGGAGGGTCTTGAAATTTTGGCTGCAATGGGTGTTCTTGACGAGAGGTTGTTTGCTGAGGCTCAGTCAAGCCAAGATTTTGTTAAGTTGTTCTCGGCTGTTCGTGCAGAAAAATATACTGATGGTTACAGCGGAACGGGGATAAAGGATGTGGAGGACAATGTACGGTTTGCGCTTGCGTTGGATGCGTTTCGTTCACTGGATGCAGACAAACTGAAATTATATATTGCCGAGACAGACTTTAGCCGTGTGTTTATGCCGGAAGAGGTAGATACAGACAAGCTCTTATATGAGGATTTTGCAGCAACATACGTCGCGAACAGAGATAGCGAGGTTACGCTCGTGTCAAAACTGATTTCGGATATCAACATTGCAACGGGGATTATGCTTTTAAAGGGTGGTTCACCTGCAGAAAAGACGGAAACGCTCAATCAATACGGCACCATCCTTGGTTTAAATTTGCAGAAAGCAAAGGATGAAAAGATTGAACTTCTTGATATAGCAAAAAGGATTCAAGGCAGCGATCTGATAGAACTGCGGGAATCCTATGAGAGTGTTTTAAAGCAGCTTGTTCAGGAGAAAAGCGAAAAAAACAAAACGCCGCGCCCTTCCTCGGGCGGCGGCACGGGCGGCGGTTTTTCTGTACCGACGAAAACCACCGTCAAGACGGATAAACCGCAGAATATGAGTACAAAGGAAGAAAACAACCGTCAACACACGTTTCGGGATGTGGAAACATCCCATTGGGCATATGATGCGATAACGGCACTGACAGAAAAGAATATTATATCTGCGGAGGCAGAATATTTTCGCGGAGAGGATGGTATCACTCGTGCGGAATTTTTAAAGCTTGCGGTGCTGGCGTTTGGGATTGAGATGAAGGGTGCCGAATTGGAATTTGAGGACTGTATCAAAAGTGATTGGTACTATCCATATGTTTGCGCCGGCTATAACGCAGGCATTGTTACCGGGCAATCTGACACAAGCTTTGGTGCACAGACATTCATCACGCGTGAAGATGCGGCGGTCATTGCCAATCGAATCTTTGGATGGAAAACCGCAAAAAATGCGGAATGTAACTTTGCAGATCAGCATACGATTTCGGATTACGCAAGCGGTGCGGTTGCCAATCTATCGGAAAGAAAGCTGCTCATAGGATTTGCGGACGGCAATTTCCGTCCGCAGGCGCGCATTTCAAGGTATGAGGCTGCTGTGTTGTTCTACCGCCTGATGCAATATTCTGCATAAACAAAAGGAGGATTCGTTTCGTGAAAACAAAATTTTTGAGCTTATTGTTATGCGTGATTTTGGTATTGGCTGTATGCCCTGCAGTATTTGCGTTAAAAGCATCCTCCGAGAATATTGCTCTTGGAAAGCCGACCAAAGAATCATCAGTTTATATGGGTTATGATTATTATAAGGCCTCTAATGTGGTTGACGGCAATGTAATATCCGAATGGATGTCATACATCGGTGCAACACCGGAATGGTTTATTATTGATTTGCAGCAAGAATACCGCATTGCAAAAATCCGAGTGGCGGGGCGTTGGAATATGCTAAACACGGAGGGTATGAGAAATTTTGAACTCCAGCTGTCAAATGATCCGAACTTTTATGAATATGAAACGGTACATGTGCAGGGACAGGAGGAATTTGCTTACCATACGTGGCTTGAGGTTAATGTTACTTCAAAACAAACATATCGCTATTTTCGTTATATGGCCACCATGGTAGACTGCCGTGGTATTGGCGAGGTGGAAATTTACAGTTCCAATGCGAGGGAGCCTGACCCATATGCAAAATATGAGCAGGAGGATTATCTAAAGGGGTTAAAGGTTCTCGAACAGATTGGTATAGTCAATTTGGACAACTTTGTCGGAGAGTCGGTCATAACCAGGGCGGAAGCAGTGCGATTACTCATGCAGTTCCGTGTGGGAGAAACAACTGCAGACACATCGAGCTTTGTGGACGTTGGATTAGACAACCCATACCTCGGTGAAATTGAAACCGCATATCAGCTCGGTTGGCTGTCTATGCCGGAGGACGGACGGTTTCGACCAAACGAGTATATTTCCAAAAACGCTTTTCTAAAGTTGCTGCTTCACAGCATAGATTACGGTGCTCTGATTGAAAAACACGGCGAGTATCCGGGGGGCGTTAATTGGCTGGCAAAGGAATTACGGTTGATGAAAAACCTTTCCATCGAAGAAGATCGTGTTGTTTTATGCGGCGAAATGGTGATTATGATGTATAATGCGCTATGTGCGCCATATCTGCAACCGACTGTTGAATCCGATAGGGTCATCTACAAGGAAAGTGAAACAGTTTTAGAACAACGTTACGGATTAGCTGAATATAGCGGAGTGGTAACAGCCAACCAATATTCAGACTTGTCAACAGGTCGGCCGACGGGCATCGGTTCTGTTACAATAGACGGCAAGACCTATTATGACAGAAACAATACCGTGCAAGATTATCTTGGTCAAACAGTGGATTTTTTTGTCGATACAATCAGCGGTGATATTGTGACGGCAGAACCTTCAAAGTCCAATAAAGTGACAGAGTTTTTGGGCAAGAATATCTCTTCGGATCAAAAAGCACTGAACGGTGGCAAAATTACGGCAGAACCTGAAGATGGCGGCAAAATTACTGTTGTTCTTAAAAAAGGATTTACAGTTCTCCATACAGGAATAGCGGATAATACCTATACGATTGATACTTTTAAGAGTCGTTATGCGCAGATTGCTGCCATTGACAATGACAATGATGGACAAGTTGAGGTTTTGTGTGTAAAGGATTATGCATCCACAACTGTCAGCTCTGCTCATACAGATGTCACCGGTGTTACAACAATCCAAGGAGACAACGGTAAAACGTATCGTATCAAAGTAGCAAAGGATTATCGTTGCAGTGTGATTTCTGAGTCGGGTACCTTCGAACCGACGGTTATTGAAAGCGGTGATGTCATTTCAATCAGCCAAAGTCCGGACGGACGCGGCACGGAGGTGCTGATTTCGCAGAGTGGTGAGGTTAATGGGGTTTTAGAAGAACTGATTAAGGCGGAAGATAAAATCAGCATCGGCGGAATGATTTACGATTTGAATAAGGGATATTGGGAAGCGAGGAATAACGGTGCCAACAGCGCCGATACACTTACGGTAGGCCAAAGCTACCGTGTGGTGTGTAACTGGTTTGGAGAAGTTGTTGCGGTGTATATGCAACAAGATGACATCTATGAATATGCATATTTAATCAGCAAGGACGCGGGACGCGGAGTGTGTCCAGAGGTATTAATCAAAATCCTTTCCGTTTCGGGTAACATAAAAATTTTGCCGGTGGCCGACAAGGTTATCGTAGATGGAAAACCATACAGCCGTAATGAGCTGAGTGAAAAACTTAAAGAAAACAGCGGTCTTTTGCCTCAGGATGTTGTCAAAATCAGAATAAACGAGAACCGTGTGCGGGAAATTGATACCGCTGTGTGGAATCTTGCAAACGGTGAGGACGAACATACACTCTCCAAACGGGTTTATCAAGGTGATGTGCGTTGGAGTTACTGGCATGAGGTACTCTATATTATGGACAAACATACCATGGAAGCGCGTTACGATTCCAATGTGCCGATTTTTGAAGTTCCGGTATATACTGAGGCAGACGGCTCAAAAACTGTTGCTGAAGACAAGGAAGGGCTTTTTAAGGTTACGCGCGACCCCAGGAACATTGTAAGTGGTGCAAATGAGGAAGTTACGGGTATTATTGCCGGTTATGATGTTAACATGACTACAAAGGAGACAAAAGCATTTTTGCGCTATGTTGACGCGGGCGGTGGAGGAACATTGTATGACGATGCAAGTGCGATGGTCGTTGAGCGTATTTCCAATAAGCTTGATGAAAACGGCGATGAGCGGCTATGCCTTGTGGGGTATACTTCGACAGGAAAAATCGAATTTTTCCTGAACGAGGAGATGATTCCGCGCGATTTGGGCGGAAAGCTTCCCGAGGGCGGCGATATTTATCAATATCACGCCAATCAAGATCTTGGTGAAATTGACATGATGCGCAAGGTGTTTGACTTAAGTGAGGATCTTAATAAGTTGGGCAGCACAGGCGATGCGCTGTTTTACACGTTGGGGATTATCGGAACCTCGTTCAGCGGGAACTTCCGTGCTAACCTGTGTGTTGTATTGGAAAAAAACAAAGACCTGCTGTCAGTGGTTAATGGTGTGCCGATAGGGATGACCGCAGAAGAACTGTTTCGTAGGACAGATGTTTTCGATTTAAATAAATTCAGAATCTATAGTTATCATCAAAGAACCGGAGTGAGTGTGGAAAGCGCATCATATTTGGATGGCATGGTTTACGAAGCGAATCCGCAAGCAAGGCTTATGGTGATTAATGACAGAAACGGCGGAAATCAAATGATTGTCTGTTACCAATTGAATGAGTAACCTATAGCTGGAGAAACATACTCTTAGCTAAAATAGGCTCTGTAAAGTAAACATGAAAAACTAGCCCCCGCAATCAGCCAATCTGGCTACGCAACGAGCAGAAGCTCTCGTTTTCGCTTTTTGGATAGTTCTATTTCGCTTTTTGGATAGTTCTAGACCGGCACATTGCGCCGGGGTAAGGCCGTTCAAGGCGGAATGTGGGCGGACGAAGTTGTGAAAAAACACGAACATGGAAATGAGGTTGTTTGCTGATGCGAAAGAGGAAAAACCCTGTTTGGTCTTGTACCACGCCTTGAACTGCTTGTTGAAGCACTCGATGAGGTTGTTGGTAATGTCATCGCCAAAGCTTTGTACGCGGATGTGCTGCACATCGCCAAATGCCTTGACCGAGGCTTTGTACGCGCTGTAACGGTCAGTGACAATCGCCTGCGGTTTGCCCAGAGTTTTGACTGAATCGAGCAGTGTAAATGCCTGCGGACTGTCTCTGCGCGACGAAAGATGAAACCCAAGCACAAAGCGGGTTTCAGCGTCCACAATCAGCCAGAGGTAATGCTTGACGCCTTGGATTTTGACCACCGTTTCGTCTGCATGCCATTCATCGGAATTGAAATTCAGTGCCGGAATGAGCTCAATGGCAATGTTTTGAAACAGCGGCGCAAAGCGGGTACACCAATTGCCGATGGTGGTATGGGAAACATGGATGTTCATGGCGGTTTGCAGGATTATGGCAATGTTGCGAAAGGAATTTTTGCCCAGATAAAACATGCCCAGCGCCATAAGAATCACATGGACGGGATACCGCATGCGTTTGAAGTCGGTTTTGCCAAACAGCTTTGAGGCGGACGGCGGTGCGATTGCAGTTGGTTTGGGCACAAAAAACGAATGGTTGTAGCGTTTGTCGCAGCAGCGGTAGTTGCTGTAATGCGCCATATCGTGGTGCAGGAAGGTGGCCTTTCCGCAGACCGGGCAGGACGGATACTGCCGTTTGCGCGGTTTTCCGGGTTTACCGGCGGGCGCATCGGGGGCAAATTGATGACCGCATTTCCGGCAGAGATATTTTTGGAAACCGGATTTATCTTTGCCGTAACGATAAAACGAATGATTGTTGTTGCATTTTGGACAGTGAATCTGGTATAATTTTGCCATGAAGACCCGTCTCCTTTCGGGAGTACTTTGGATTTGTGGTGAAACCATTGTACCAGAAAGGCTGGCGGGTTTTCAACTTTCATTTAACTTTACAGAACG
>CASGBM010000082.1 GCA_949299615.1 uncultured Eubacteriales bacterium
GGCGCGAAGAGCGCCGTGCGAACGAAAGCCCTTGTTTTCAAGCGAAAACTCTTGAAAAGAGGTTTCGACTTGAAGCGTGTCGACTTTATCGACACGCTGAAAAGCCGCCCTTTCGGGCGGTTTTTTTAATTGTTTTCAGTTTTACTTTTTATATCGTCATACGGCAAAACAATGGTAAACTTACTTCCCTTTCCTTCTTCGCTGTTTACTTCAATAAAGCCGCCGTGTAATTTTACCGCATCAAGAGCAATAGCAAGTCCCAAGCCTGTTCCGCCGGTTTCTCTTGCTCTTGCTTTATCCACACGGTAAAAACGGTCAAAAATTTTCTGTGCTTCCTCTTTTGGAATTCCAATTCCGGTATCCGACACAGAGATAAAAACGTTTCCCAAATCACGGCTCAATTCCATTGTAACCTCGCCGCCGTCTTCCGTGTATTTGATACTGTTATCTGCAATATTATAGATAGCTTCTGTTAAACTGTCGCGCTCAATTGGCAGAATGACCTCATCCTCCATCATATTTAAGGAAAATTGGATTTTTTTCTTATCCGCCAACGGCAGCAGTTTCTTATAAATTTCCTTTAAGACTTCCTTCATATCCGTGTGGACAAACTGTGTGTTAAGTTGCTTAGAGTCTAACTGCGTTAAATTTAAAAGCCGTTCAATAATCCTCGTCAGCCTCTCAACTTCTTTATTCATATCATTTAAAAATTCTTTTATAAATTCCGGGTCAGGATTTTCTGTCTGTATTAGCGAATCAGAAAGAAGCTTAATTATAGAAAGCGGAGTCTTCAGTTCATGAGAAGCATCTGAAACAAATGCGCGCCGCTTGTCTTCCAATTCCGCCAAACGGTCAATCAACGAATTAAACGCCATCGCCAGCTGACCTATTTCATCTTTTGTGGTTACCTCTACCTTTTGTAAGCTGTCCTTAGGCATGTTATTAATAAAACCCGTTAATTTTTCAACCGGTAAAGTTAAAATACTTGCCATTGACGTGCTGAAAATACCCACAAACACAACAATTAATATTCCCAATATAAATATAGAATTACGGATGTGTGTAATTACCTGTTCTGTGGAATCACCCGAAACAATAATGAAAACAGCGCCAATGGGTTTGGAATTTTTTATCACCGGCACCGCGGCATCAATGAACCAACTTCCGTTCTCTTTATAATAATGAGCAGAATCCTTCCCATTTTTCATTAAAGCACTTGTTATAGAAGAGTTAATGAAGGTTTTCCCCTTTAAACTCGTCTCTAAATAGGAATCATAAATAACAGTACTTGCGGTATCCACCACAATTGTGCGCGAATTTTTTTCCAGTGACATCTGCGGTATTTTTTTGGTAATATATTCTTCCGTAAACGATTCGGACAAGGTACTTGCTATAATATTTGCGCTGGTTAAAACCTCTACCCTCTTTTGATCAAACAGGTAAGAGTATAATGTATTAAGTAAAAATGAACTTAAGACCGCAAGTACAACAATTATAATAATGATGTAAGTGGATACAATTTTCCACCGAATATTGGTAAAGCGCCAATCATGCTTCTTTAAAATAATAACCAACCCCCCATTTTGTATGAATATAAATTGGCTCCGCGGGGTTTGGCTCAATTTTTTCACGCAGCCGTCTTACATGCACATCAACTGTACGCACGTCACCGGGATAGTCATAACCCCAAACAATATCCAATAAATTTTCACGGGAATATACCTTACCGCTGTTGCAAACAAACAGATCAATCAAATCAAATTCTTTTGCGGTAAGATCAATGGTTTTTTCTCCAATGGTAACGCGGCGCAGGTTATAATCCAGTTTAATGTTGCCAACCGTGATAACCGATTCCTTTGACTGCGAGGTTGTGGGCGTCATGCGGCGCAAAACAGCTTTCACTC
This sequence comes from uncultured Eubacteriales bacterium, assembly GCA_949299615.1. Taxonomy (GTDB): domain Bacteria; phylum Bacillota; class Clostridia; order UBA1381; family UBA9506; genus RGIG1666. The sequence continues at coordinate 1,905 of CASGBM010000082.1, forward strand.
TCGCTTTTAATTCTAAAATATTAAAAGGTTTTGTCAAATAATCATCCGCACCGTACTCCAACCCTAAAATCTTATCCATGTCCTCGTTTTTTGCTGTCAGCATAACAATTGGAACATTGGAAAATTCCCGAACTTTTTGGCATACAGACAATCCGTCAATTTTGGGAAGCATTAAATCTAAAATAATTAAATCAATGCTCTTATCGTAAGCCATTTTGATTGCTTCTTCGCCGTCATATGCTGTTAAAACTGTAAAACCCTCTTGCTCAAAATTATATTTAATCCCTTTGACCAATAGCTTTTCATCGTCCACAATCAATATTTTCATGACCCATGCTCCCTTGATTCAAATTTTTAATGCTGCTGTTTTTAAATCGTCTACTTTATCCAAACGCTCCCATGGCAAATCCAGGTCTTCCCTTCCAAAATGCCCATAAGCTGCTGTTTGCTTGTATATGGGTCTTCTTAGGTTAAGCGTTTTAATAATTCCGGCAGGACGCAAATCAAACTGTTCCTGAACTATTTTTTCAATGGCTTCTTCCGGAATTTTTGCTGTACCAAATGTGTCAACACGAACCGAAACAGGCTTCGCCACGCCAATTGCATAGGCAATCTGAACTTCGCAACGTTCTGCTAAACCTGCCGCTACCACATTTTTTGCTACATAACGTCCGGCATAAGCCGCACTGCGGTCCACTTTAGTCGGGTCTTTTCCAGAAAATGCTCCTCCTCCGTGACGGGCATAGCCTCCGTATGTGTCAACAATAAGTTTTCTGCCTGTATGACCGGAATCTCCCTGGGGTCCGCCCACAACAAAACGCCCCGTTGGATTAATATAGTATTTTGTTTCCGGTGTCAAATATTCAGCTGGCAGCGTCGGCAAAATTACCTTTTCCATAATATCTGTATGTAATTGCTCCTGTGACACTTCTTCTCCATGCTGCGTAGAAACAACAACTGCATCAATCGATACCGGTTTCCCATTTTCGTCATAGGCAACAGTAACTTGGGATTTTCCATCCGGACGTATGTATGATATTTCACCCGTTTTTCTGACTTTGGTCAACTGTTTGGTCAGTTTATGAGCCAAACTAATGGCAAGCGGCATATATTCCGGCGTTTCATTACACGCATATCCAAACATCATGCCTTGGTCACCTGCACCGATGGAGTCGATTTCTTCCTCGCCCATTTTTGCTTCCAAAGAATGATTTACGCCCAGCGCAATATCTGGGGATTGTTCATCAATTGCCGTCAACACAGCGCAGGTATCGCAATCAAAACCATACTTTGCCCGGTCATAACCGATTTCCCTAATGTTCTCCCGAACAATCTTTGGTATATCTACATAAGTTTTTGTCGATATTTCTCCCACAACCAAAACCAGACCCGTTGTAACTGTCACTTCACACGCCACGCGCCCCATAGGGTCATGCTCCATAATCTCATCTAAAATTGCATCAGAAATCACATCTGCAATTTTATCCGGATGTCCTTCTGTTACAGATTCTGAAGTAAATAACCGTTTTGCCATAATATTCTCAAACCCTTTCAAAACATTTCTCATTCGTAACTTAACATATTTTATATACTCATTGCAACTAAATTTATTCTGTCTGTTTTTTGCTCCGCCCAAAGTAATATCTGCGGGCGGAGCAAAAACGTTATTACACTTCCATAATCACTGGAAGAACCATTGGTTTGCGCTTGGTTTTCATGTATAAAAAGTCGCTCATGCTTGATTTCATTCCGCTTTTTAAGCTTGCCCAATCATTTTGCTTTTTCTTTGCAGACTTCTCCAAAGAATTCCTCGCTACCGCTTTCGCTTCCTCCATCAGATCTTCTGATTCCCGCACATATACAAATCCTCTGGAAATAACATCAGGTCCGCTGAGTACCTTGCCGTCTTTTTTGCTCATCGTAACCACCACAACAATAATCCCATCTTCCGCCAAATGCTTTCTGTCGCGGAGAACAATGTTCCCAACATCGCCAACCCCTAAGCCGTCCACCAATACGACGCCGGAAGGCACCGTTCCGTTCAACTTGCAGCTGTTCGGACCGACCTCGATTACTTTTCCGACATCGCCTAAAATAATATTTTTAGACAGAATTCCCATTTTTTCAGCCAAAAGCGCATGTTGGCGCAAATGCCGAAATTCGCCGTGAACCGGGATAAAATATTTTGGATGGGTCAGCGATAAAATGAGCTTTAGCTCCTCCTGACATGCGTGACCGGATACATGGATATTTTCCAAAGATTTATAAATGACCTCGGCTCCTTTTTTAAACAGCTCATTAATAACATTAGAAATCGGTTTTTCATTCCCGGGAATCGGCGTTGCAGATATAATCACTAAATCGCCGCGGTTAATTTCCACTTTTCTGTGATCGGAAAATGCCATGCGGGTAAGAGCTGACATTGGCTCTCCTTGGCTTCCTGTGGTTATGATAACAAGCTGATTCGGACGATATTTTTTAATCTCATCTATGCTGATTAGCACATTTTCCGGAACTTTCATATATCCCAAAAGCATAGCCACTTCTGCTACATTTTCCATGCTTCTGCCGGAAAATGCCACCTTACGCCCAAACCGGTATGCAGAATTAATGATTTGCTGAATGCGGTGCACATTCGAAGCAAAAGTTGCTACTAAAATTCTCTGGTCGCCATGGTTGCGAAACAGTTCATCAAACGTATCTCCCACTGTGCTCTCTGACATGGTATAGCCAGGGCGCTCCACATTAGTGCTTTCAGAAAGCAGCGCTAGTACGCCTTTTTTCCCCAGTTCGCCAAATTTAGCTAAATCAATCATCTGCCCCTCAATCGGCGTACAGTCCACCTTAAAATCTCCCGAGTGTACAATGGTTCCAATTGGGGTATAAAATGCAATTGCCATTGAGTCAGGAATCGAATGATTTGTCCGAATAAATTCCACACGGAAATTGCCGAGGTTAATAATGTCACCGGCACGAACACGGTGCAATTTTGTTCTCGACAGCAAATTGTGTTCTTTCAGCTTTACTTCCACTAATCCCAGCGTCAATCGGGAACCATATATCGGAACGTTTAGTTGTTTTAAAAAATATGGAATTGCGCCGATGTGGTCTTCATGACCGTGTGTGAGTACAATTGCTTTTACTTTCGCTTTGTTTTTCAGCAAATACGAAATATCCGGAATGACCATATCAATCCCCGGCATATCATCGTCCGGAAATGCCAATCCACAATCGAGCACAACAATTTCCCCGCCGAATTCAAAGGCTGTCATGTTTTTTCCGATTTCATTCAAGCCACCCAGCGGGATAATTTTAAGTTTTTGATTTTTTGCCACAATACATCCTCCATTAGTTGTAATAATTTTGTCCGTTCATCATTTATTGCACGGCAGTTGCCGTTTACGATCTTTTCCCTTACATCATTGTAACAACAGAAAAAATTCTATTTTCTGTATTATCCGTTCAAAAGCCATATTCTTATTATACCAAAGTTCCGTAAAATAATAAAGCACTTTTTAAAAATATTTTTCAATGCTTGCAAAGTTTTTAATTCTTCGATATAATAAGCAACGAGCAGCTATTTTATATATAAAAGGAGAGTTTGATATATGAATATTGGAATGAGAGCCCATGATGTTACTGCGAAAAACGTTACAGAACTTGCACAAAAGCTGCAAAAATTAAAAATCCAGTCCATTCAGCTGGCTTTGCTGAAATCTTTGCCCGACTTAAATTTGGCGCAAGGATCATTTAGCCCGGGTCTGGCACGATTTATCCGTTCCGAACTGGAACAGCGGCAGGTGCATGTGTGTGTGTTGGGCTGCTACATTAACCCCGTCCATCCGGATCCTTCAGAGCGCGCTGTACAGCTTGCGCGGTTTCGGGAACATATTAAATTTGCCAAATATATCGGCGCAGATATGATCGGTACGGAAACCGGATCCGTAAATGAGGATTTTAGTTTCCATCCTAAAAATCACTCAGAAGAAAACTATCAGGATTTTCTTTCTGTTATGCACCCGCTGGCAGAATATGCCGCGTCTCTGGGCGTCATGCTCGGAATTGAAGGCGTGGTTTCGCATACCATTTATTCTCCGGAACTTATGAAACGGTTTTTAGACGATATGAATATGCCAAACATAAGCGTTATTTTTGATCCCGTTAACTACCTGAATTTTAATAACTATCCAAATCAGAAAGAAATCTTTTCGAAAGCATTTGAGTTATTCGGTGACCGGATCGCTGCCATGCATCTAAAAGATTTTACTGTTTCACAAAACAGCTTACAGTATGCCCTGCCTACAGAAGGCTTATTGGATTATCCGTTTTTAATGGAATGGGTAAAAGAGAAAAAACCTTATTTAAATTTATTGCTGGAAGAAGTAAAAGAAACGGATGTAGAGCGAATCCGTGCAAAACTTTTTGCAATATAAATCTGCATTATAATAGCCCGGCAAGCGCATTAACTTTGCCGGGCTATTATAATGATCTTATTTTTCACATGAAAAAATAACGATATTTTGTAGTGTTTTTTCTTTCAAATTCGTTATAATGAACGAAGGATGAAACACTGGCTATGTAACATTTTTTAGAAAGGCGGTGGAGAGGATACAACCGGATGAATTTTCGTCGCTTGTTGCACGATATAAAAATCTTATTTATACGGTTTGCTATTCCTTCTGCCGGAATCCTTTTGATGCAGAAGATTTAGCACAGGAAACGTTTTATGCGGTATTTCGCACTTGGGAACACTTTGACGGAAAAAATGAGAGAGCATGGATTACTAAAATTGCCGCCAATAAATGCAGAGATTATTTTAGACGTTCTGAGAAAAAGCATGAAACTTTATCTCCCTCAGAACTGGAGATATTAGAAGATCCCGTATTTAATCCGGAAATGGCAGTTTTGAGGCAAAATGAAAATGAACGAATGCGAAGTCTGATAAAAAAGTTAAAAGAACCATATCAAACCGTTGCAGTTTTATATTTTTTAGAAGATAAAAAGCTTTCTGATGTAGCACGCCAAACCGGGCAAAAGCTAAAAACGTTACAGACCCAGCTATACCGCGCCAAAAAGGCGCTTGCAATTTTGTGGGAGGAGGAAATCAGTCATGAAACACTTATTTGATGTTAACGGCCATCTTAACGCTGAAACTGTGGAAAAGTTTTATCATCATGCATTGAGTCTCTCTGAACGTAAGATTGTCGCTGATCATATGGCTGTTTGTCCCCTTTGCGCCGATGCCGCAGCGTTTGCTGCAGCTGAACTTCATCAGACGCCTCAAGGATTTGAAGAACAAATACTTTTACAGGTGTTAGAAAAGGAGAAACAGTACAAACAGAACCGCACCCTCGAATTCCTGTTTTATTCCCTGCGCGTTGCCGCTGCAGCAGGTTTTGCCATTGCCCTTCTCTGCTCTGGATGGTTTCATTTTATTCCTAAGCCGGAACATTATTATATACCTAACTTTACTCAAAAACTGAATCAAACACTCAATGATTTTTCAAATAGACTGCTACAAACGGAGGAATACAAACATGAAAAAACAAAAAAATAAATTTCTTACATTTCTTCTATCACTAATCCCCGGTGCCGGACACATGTATATGGGTTTCATGCACATGGGATTATCCATTATGGGTGCATTTTGGCTCATCATCGCCATTTCTACCATAACAAGTATGGGGCAATTGCTTTTTCTCCTTCCCCTTTTGTGGTTTTACTCATTTTTTGACAGTATGAACAAAGCAAGTTCTGCTCCTGAAGAATTTGCTGCTCTTGAAGACCGCTGGTTTTTTGTCTCAGGTAAAGATGCAAACCTGCCGTATTATCTGCAAAAATACAAAGGAATTGCCGGAATTATTTTGGTTTTATTTGGCCTTTATATGCTTGTAAATAATTTTTCCTATTCATTTTATTCATATCTACCAAATTTTGTCCGCCAGTTTATTCATCTGATTCCTCAACTGGTGGTTGCCATACTCATTATTGCGCTTGGAGTACGGCTGATTTTAGGCAAGCGAAAGGAGATGCAAAAAAATGATTAAAGGCCGCCGGGTCGGCACTTTTACAGCCGGCTGCATGCTGATTGTATTTGGAATTTTGTTTCTTTTAAGAACATTTATTACAGAGATAAATCTGACCATTATTTTATCGTTTTGGCCGTTGATTCTTTTAATGACTGGCGGGGAAATGATTGTATCCTGGTGTTTTAACCGCGAAGATAAAATGCGTTATGATTTTGGAGCTCTATTTTTAACTGCTATTTTACTTTTTTTTGCTTTTTGCCTTGCAACAGCGGAATTTATCATGGACCATTATTTGTATCTCATGCAAATTCTATAAAAAGATATTACGGCTGGCATATCCCGCTGGTTGGATATGCCGGCCGATTTTCTTTCAATATGCGGTTGATATGACCATGTTTTCATGGTTTTATACCATTTTTATTTTTATCTTTTTCAAGCATTTCTATTTTCAAAAAATTATTTGTAAGCTTTTTCCGTGAGACCAACTGAATTAATTGCTTTAACCCATCAGCATTCTTTTTGCTGTCTTTACATTCTTTGAATAATTTTTGAATAAAAACTTGATACTCGGGAAGCAGTTCATTTAAATCCAAATAATTTTCTTCCCTTTTCCTGCTTTGTTTCCAACAAAAGAATTCATTAATTTCCTGTTCGGAAAGCGATTCATGAAGGGAATTGTGCCTTCCAAGCAAATAATCAATTGATACACCGAACAATTCTGCCAATGCCACCAATTGTTCATAACCCATTTCTCTTCTGCCGCACTCATAATTTGCATAACATTCCCTCGTCACGCACAAATATTCTGCAACTTCCTGTTGTTTTAATTCACGCCGAAGACGCAAATTCTTTAATCTGGTTAAAAAGTACTTTCCGCTCACAGTCTTTCCATCCCCGTTTTTGGTATATTTAAAATTTATTTTAATATTTTTTTTATATATAAATATAATATATATTATTAAGAAAATCAAGTATAAAATATTAATTGTGACATAGTGTCACAATTAATGACGATTGTTTCACCAAATAATCGCTGCTTAGGAGGGAACAAACCATGAATGATGATCGCTTTATTGTATCAAAAGCAAAGGGAGAAGACGGTTACACCATTGTGTCTGCCCGTCTTCCGCAAAAACTGGTGGAACGGCTGGATGAGGCGGCAAAAAAATCAAACCGTAACAGGAATCAATTAATTACCCTGGCACTTGATTTTGCTTTGCGGCGTTTAGAAATCGTTAATGAATCGGATCAGACATCAAGTAAAACCTCCAATTAAGTATATACCGGTCATTTGCCTTAAGGATCCAGAAAATGATATGCAGAAAAATATTATGCATATTTTGTGTACAAAGCATTGCAGTTGAATATATCTGCCGCGCCGCTCACTATGATTTATGAGCATCGCAGATTGCAATGATTTTTTGTTTACATCTTTCTTAAGAGCTGTGAAAAAGGATTTACAAAATAACTTTTTCACAGCTCTTTTGTCTTTTTGTCTAAAAATAAGGATTATCAATTAAACTTATACGAAATAAAACAATGTTTTCATCCAATTTAATTAATGTCTACTGAACAAATGGTTTTGCGAAACCATCTGTGTGAAATTTACAATTTCACACCTAAAAACAGCATTAAAATGCTATTTTTAGGTTCACGAC
>CASGBM010000083.1 GCA_949299615.1 uncultured Eubacteriales bacterium
CAAAAAAAGCACAAAAACCTTGCACCTAAACAATTCTGAAACGCTTACAAACCGCTATGCGGCTGCGTTTCAGAATTGTTCAGCAGTCATTAAATAGCAGCTTTTAGCAAGGATAGTATAAAATGTTTATCCGGCAGAAAGGTGATTTCGCAGTAGGGTAAGTATTTTTTTCTCCAAACGGGATACCTGCACTTGTGAAATGCCGAGTTGCTTTGCAATTTGACTTTGTGTTTTATCTTTAAAATAGCGCAAAATAATTATTTTTTGTTCCCGCTCCGGCAACTTTTGAATCAGTTCCGCAAGCGCAATCCGGTTAATGGTTTGTATCTCATGGCTAATGCCGCCGCTAACCTTATCAATCAGGAGCAGTTTTTCATTTTCAACACATGGCGTATAAAGGGATTCCGGCGTGTGAGAAGCGTCTAAGGCAGCAGCTAAATCTTCAGGAGTTTCTCCCAGTTCCTCTGCAATTTCCCCAATGGTTGGATCACGGCCCAACACAGCAGACAACTTTTCCCGGACGGCAAACGCCTTTGCCGCTAATGTTTTTAAACTTCGGCTGACTTTTATCGGTCCGTCATCGCGAAGATATCGCTTCATTTCTCCCAAAATCAAGGGGACGGCATAGGTTGAAAATTTTACTTGAAATTCGGGGTTAAATTTTTGAATTGCTTTCATTAATCCAATTGACCCGATTTGTATAAGATCTTCCAGTTCTGTTCCGCGCCCAGACATTTTATGCGCAATAGAATAGACAAGCCTCATGTTTTGCTCCACAAGCTGATTCGTTGCCTTGGGGTCTCCGGCTTGCGCAAGATGTATCATTCGGTAAAGTTCGCAATTGGCAGTATCTTGCATACGATCACTCCTTTGGACCAATTGCGCCTCAATGGTTTTTTCCAATGGTTTTGCTCAGGCGTACCGTGGTGCCTACGCCGGGAGTAGACTCTACATCCATGCTGTCCATAAAAGTTTCCATAACGGTGAAACCCATGCCGGAACGCTCCATTTCCGGAGCACTGGTAAACAAAGGCTGAACTGCCTGGCTGAGATCATCAATTCCTTTCCCGTAATCCGTAATTATAATTACAAGGGTTTTGCCGGAAATTTCACCATCAATATGTACCGTGCCGGCACTAGTCCCATAGCCATGAATAATCGCATTTGTAACGCCTTCGGACACGGCAGTTTTAATATCAGCCAGTTCTTCCAGCGTAGGATCAAGTTGGGCGGCAAACGCGGCAACAACGGCGCGTGCAAACCCTTCATTGGTCGATTTGCTCATAAATTCTAAATGCATTTTATTGTCTATGTTCTTTAGTTCCATTTTTATTTTCCTCCCTGCACGCTGTTTACTGCCAATTCAACAGAATCGTATACCGAAATTAACCGTTCGATTCCTGACATGGCAATCAGACGGTTTACCGTCTTGTTTTTACTGGCAATCGTAACTTGCCCGCCCATGGAATGAATGAATTTGTAACGTCCCAAAATTACACCAATGCCAGAACTGTCCATAAAAGAGAGCCCGCTAAAGTCGAAAACCAGGTTTTGGGCGGATTGATTGACAATGGCAGATTCTAACATGTCTTTTACCGTTTTGGCGCTGTGGTGATCCAAATCGCCGGTTAATTTTGCCACCAAAGTTCGTCCTTTCATTTGTAATTGTATTTGCAATGCAAGTCCTCCTTTAGATTACATAAATTTCCATATATAATATATACGCTGTCATACCGGTAAAATCCTTTGGCAAAAAAGATAAGCTTTTGTCGAACGGAAAAAAAGTTTCGACAAAGTGAAAGAAAAATATGATGTGGAATATGCAAAGAAAGCCATAGACTTTCATAAAAAAATTTAGTATAATAAAGAAAGGGAAAACGAGTGAATGGAAAAGAGGAATGAACATGAAATATGTCGTATTTTTAGGTGATGGTATGGCGGATTACCCGTATGATGGCTTTGGGGGAAAAACGCCTCTTGATATTGCAAAAAAACCCAATATGGACCGGATTGCGGAAAAAGGAATAATTGGGCTGGCAAAAACGATTGATGATTCCCTGTCTCCTGGCAGCGACGTTGCCAATCTGAGTGTGCTGGGTTACGATCCAACCATATATTATACCGGGCGCTCCCCGCTGGAGGCGCTGAGCATCGGAGTGCCTTTATCAGACACAGATGTAACTTTTCGGGCAAATCTTGTTACGCTTTCAGGGACCGGCAGCTATGAACAAAAAACAATGGCGGATTACAGCTCTGGCGAAATTACGACAGAGGAAGCGGGAGAACTCATTGCATTTTTGAGCGACCGGCTTCGTTATCCTAATCTGACATTGTACCAAGGGATCAGCTATCGGCATTTGCTGGTGTGGGACGGAGGTTCAACCGAAATTACGCTGACGCCGCCGCACGATATATCGGACCGATGCGTGACGGAATATCTGCCGAAAGGGCAAGGCGCAGATGTTATTTTAGAAATGATGAAAAGAAGCCATGGGTTGCTTTTGGATCATCCGTTGAATCAAGCGCGGATTTCCCGTGGGCTCAATCCGGCGAACTCCCTGTGGATCTGGGGGGAAGGCCGAAAACCGGCTTTGGATTTGTTTTCTGAAAAATACGGGCTTCGCGGCAGTATGATTTCTGCTGTTGACCTGCTGAAAGGAATCGGAAAAGGCACAGGTATGCACGTAGTAGAGGTAGAAGGTGCTACGGGCAATATTGATACCAATTTTGACGGGAAAGCCCAGGCGGCGATCCAAGAGCTAAAAGACGGGCAGGATTTTGTCTATATTCATGTGGAAGCGCCGGACGAATGCGGACATCACGGGGATGCAGAAGGAAAAGTGAGAGCCATAGAGCTCATTGACGAAAAAATAGTTGCGCCGGTTATGGAATATCTTCAAAAAAGCGGGGAGGATTTTCGGGTGCTTTTAACGCCGGATCATCCCACGCCTCTGGCAAAAAAAACGCATGTACGAGATGCTGTGCCGTTTGCGCTTTATGACAGCCGCGAACGGGAGGCATCCGGACTTTTATATAATGAAACCAATGCCGCGAAAACAGGGCTCTATTTGGAAAAAGGCTATTTATTCATGCAATATCTGCTCAGCGGCGGAAAAGAAGGGAGTACAGAAAAATAAAGCCATTTACGTTTATAGTTTCGTATATGGTGTTTGCAAGAAGCCGGCGGCAATTTTGCCGCCGGCTTCTTATGGATCAATGATTATTTTCGCGGAGCGTTTTTAAAAGAGCAATTTCTTCCCGATGGCCGTTTAAGTCCAGCGGCGTTTCTAAAATAAACGGTAAATGACGCAGGGCGGGGTGGCAAATGATGCGGGTGATGGTTTCCAGCCCCAGAACACCTTTCCCAATACAGGCGTGCCGGTCTTTTCGGCTTCCGGGCAAATTTAAACTGTCGTTAATGTGAAATGCTTTTAAACGGTTAAGCCCAACGATTCGGTCAAATTCCTCCAACACCCCATCCAGATCGCCGATAATATCATATCCGGCATCCGACAAATGGCAGGAATCAAAACAAACGCCTACAAGGTCGGGGAGAAAAACCTGATCGAGAATGGCGCGCAGCTCCTCGAAGGACCGTCCGATTTCCGTGCCTTTGCCTGCCATTGTTTCCAAAAGCACGATGGTTTTTTGTTGGGGGAACAGGGTTTGGTTTAAAAGATCAGCAATGTAGCGTATACCGGTTTGCGCTCCCTGCTTTAAATGACTGCCGGGATGAAAATTATAAAAATTACCCGGAAGATATTCCATCTTTTTTAAATCGTCGGCAAACATTTCTGCCGCAAGCTCCCGAACGCGGGGGTCAGCGGAACAGGCGTTGAGCGTGTAGGGCGCATGCGCAACAACAGGGCCAAAATGATGTTCTGAAAGCAAGCCAAAAAGAGCGCCCAAATCGTTCGGGTCAAGCGCTTTTGCCCGTGCGCCGCGAGGGTTGCGCGTAAAAAACTGAAACGTATTTGCGCCGATTTGCAAAGCGTCTTTTCCCATGGAATAATACCCATTTGAGCAAGACAGGTGCGTGCCGATTGTAAACATTAGATTCCCTCCTGATTTTAATTTGCAAATCAAAAGACTCCGCTTTTTTATCAAAATAAAAAATGCGGCTCGAAAAAATGATCGGGCCGCATATATCTTACGTGTCATATCCGGCCGGCGGGAGTTTCCTGTAAAATTTCCGCCGGAGTAAAATAAAATCACCGCGTTATAGTTCTTTTTGGTAACCGCATTCTTTGTTCCAGCAGAGAAGACGGTCTCCTTTTTTGCTTTTCTTTTTTAACAGCAGACCGCCGCATTGCGGACAGGTTTGATTGGGCAGCGGGGCATCCCAGGACATAAATTCACATGTAGGATTATGCTCACATCCAAAATAAATTTTTCCGCGCTGCGATTTCTTTTCTAAAATTTTACCGCCGCACAGGGGACATAGCGCACCGGTTTCCTTCACGATGGGCTTTGCGTTTCTGCATTCCGGAAAACCGGGGCAGGCAAGAAATTTTCCAAAACGGCCCATTTTATACACCATCATGCGGCCGCATTTTTCGCATTTTACATCAGATACTTCATCTTCAATTTTAATTTTGCCGATCTCTGCTTCTGCCTTTTCCAGCGTAGAAGCAAAGGGACCGTAAAAATCCTTTAAAACGTTTTCCCAGTCAACGGTTCCGTCCTCAATGGCATCCAGTTCTTTTTCCATGTTGGCTGTAAATTCTATATCTACAATATCAGAAAAATATTTGGTCATAATGTCAGTGACTACCGTTCCCAGCTCTGTCGGGGCCAATTGCTTCTTTTCCCTTACAACATAGCCTCGGGCAGTAATGGTCGTAATTGTGGGAGCATAGGTACTCGGCCGGCCAATCCCTTTTTCCTCCAAAGTTTTTACAAGAGTTGCTTCTGTATAGCGCGGCGGCGGCTGGGTAAAATGCTGCGCGCTGTCAAATTGCTTTAGTTTTAGTGGATCGCCGGCGCAAAGGACAGGAAGTGTCTTATCTTTTTCCTCTGCACCGTCATCGCGCCCTTCCACATATAACGCCATGAACCCTTTAAATTTTAATTTGGAGCCGCTGGCTTTCCACTGATCACTGCCTGCAGAAATATCCACATTCATGGTATCGTATACCGCATGCTCCATCTGGCAGGCAATAAAGCGTTCCCAAATCAATTTGTAGAGTTTATACATATCATTGCTCAGTGAGGATTTTACCTCCGCGGGAGTCAAAGAAACATACGTAGGACGAATGGCTTCGTGTGCATCCTGAGCATTGCTTTTGGTTTTATAAATTCTGGGAGAGGAGGGAAGATAACTTTCTCCGTATTTTACGCCGATAAAATCACGGGCGTCTTTTAGTGCGTCGTTTGCAATTCGCAAAGAATCCGTACGCATATATGTGATCAAACCAACGGTGCCGTGTCCTTCTACGGCAACTCCCTCATATAACTGCTGCGCCGCCATCATGGTGCGCTTCACTGTAAAATTCAGCTTGCGGGACGCTTCCTGCTGCAAGGTGCTGGTAGTAAACGGCGGGGCAGGATAACGCTTTTTTTCGCCGGTTTTAACGCCGGAAACGACAAAATCTGCCGATTTCAGTTCGGCAATAATCTGGTCTACATTCTCTTTCGTACTTAATTTTTGTTTTTTCCCGTTTTTACCATAGTACGTAGCGGTAAAGGATTCGCCCGACCGTGGAACCGTAAGAATTGCATCCAAGCTCCAAAATTCTTCGGGGACAAATTGGTCAATTTCCCGCTCGCGGTCCACAATCAGCCGGGTAGTAACCGATTGCACACGTCCGGCGCTCAACCCTTTTTTCACTTTTTTCCAAAGAAGAGGGCTGATTTTATAACCCACAATACGGTCTAAAATACGACGAGCCTGCTGTGCGTCAACTAAATCAGCATCAATGGGGCGCGGTTCTTTCACCGCTGCCTGTACGGCACTTTTGGTAATTTCATTAAAGGTGATTCGGCAGTTTTGTGCCGCGTCTATATTTAACAGCTGTGCCAAATGCCATGAAATGGCTTCTCCTTCACGGTCAGGGTCGGTTGCCAGATAAACTTTTTTCGCATTTTTCGCTTCTTTTTTTAATTTGGAAATCAAATCCCCTTTTCCGCGAATTGCAATATATTTTGGGGTAAAATGATTCTCAATATCAACGCCCATCTGGCTTTTGGGCAGGTCGCGCACATGCCCCATGGAGGCGATGACGCTGTATGATTTTCCAAGATATTGTTTTATGGTTTTTGCCTTTGCGGGCGATTCCACAATCACTAGGTTGGATGCCATGGTGTTCCTCCTTGAGTTTCATTCAATTATTGATTTAATATATAATGCCGGCCGGCAAGCTGAGATATGATCCCTTTCATTTCGAGAAGTGTCAAAGCGGCATTCACTTCCTGAATGCTTAGCCCTGTTTTCTCTGTTATGGTATCCACATGGGATGGAGAAAGCGATAGACAGTCAGTGATCCGGCGCTCGTTTTCCGAAAGGTCTTTGTAGCTTTCGCTGTTTACAGATGGAAGCGGCATTTGTTCCTTTTCTGCCTCGTTTGGCATATCCTGATAATCCTCTGCTTTTTCTGTAATCTCTTGCTTTATTTGGATTGCCCTTTCAAAAATACTTACATATTCTTCCCGATACTCTGAAATAATATCAAGGGCTGAAGTAACAAGATGTGCGCCTTGGCGAATCAGTTCATTTGTGCCGTCAGACAAAGGATGATTGATGTTGCCGGGAACCGCAAAGACATCGCGGTTCTGTTCCAAAGCCAGGTTTGCTGTGATGAGAGAACCGCCGGATTCTGGGGATTCTACCACAACCGTTCCGGCACACAGACCGCTGATAATCCGGTTCCTTACCGGGAAATGGGAACCAAGAGGTTTCGATCCCGGCGGATATTCTGATATGACCATCCCGCTCTGTGCAATTTGGTTCATCATATCCTTGTGTTCCGGCGGATAAACCACATCAACGCCGCAACCCAAGACAGCAATGGTTTTGCCGCCGGCATTGAGAGCCCCGGCAAGGGAAGCACCGTCGATTCCGCGCGCCATGCCGCTCACAACGGTTACGCCGGCGCTGGCAAGATCATATCCGATCTTCATTGCAACCGCGCGTCCATAAGTTGTCATTTTTCGTGTCCCCACCATGGCGATCATTAATTCTTGATTAAAGTCTCGGCGTTCTTTGCTTTTTACATATAAGACGTATGGAGGGTCAAAAATGTTCGCAAGCGCCCGCGGATAATATGGGCTGTCGGGTGTCATAATGCGAATCCCTTTTTCCATACATTCTGCCATAACAGATTCAGCGGCATAAAGGCTTTTGTCACACAGAGCCACAATATCATTTTGCGAAAGACCTTCTATGCCTCGAAAAGCCTTTTTCTTTGCCTGATAAATTTTAACAGGGTTTTCAAAATGTTCCAATAAAGCTGTAATTTTACGGCTTTTCTGGCGGAGAGCAAGCGTGAGCCACAGCCAATATTTCAGTTCTGTCATGTGATCACCGCCTCTTTTGAATATTCAAATGAGTTCATATTTACAGGCAATTAAAATACATTTAAATAAGAAAGTATTTTTTAAACTTACTTATATACACTACTACAAATTTATCAGCTTGTAAAGTCTTTTTTTAAAATTTTATAAAATTATAAAGCAAATTATTCATAAAATGGAGCTGCAAAAAGATTTAAAATGGAAATTGCATTGCTTTTTAAAATAGCATATGCTATAATATATACTGGTTTTTTGTGTGACCATATCTTACCGCAAGCGCTGATTTTTAGGGGCAGCGGAGAGAGGATCAATGGGAGGAGCTTATTTTTTATGATTGAAAAGTTGTCGTTTATTGAAGAGCGCTATCGCGAGTTGTCGGAGCAAATTAGTGACCCTGCAGTAATTTCCGATCAGGAGAAATTTCGAAAATTGTGCAAGGAACAGTCGGATATTGCACCGATTGTGGAAAAATATCGTGAGTATAAAAAGGTGTCGCAGGAAATGGCGGACTCGGAATCTATGCTTTCGGAAAGCAATTTAGATAAAGAACTGCGGGAAATGGCAGAGGAAGAGATCAATGAGTGTAAAAAACAGTTGGAGAAACTGAATGAAGAATTAAAAATTCTGCTGCTGCCCAAAGACCCCAATGACGACAAAAACGTGATTGTAGAAATCCGCGGCGGAGCAGGCGGAGACGAAGCCGCGCTGTTTGCCGGAGATTTGTTCCGCATGTACTCGATGTATGCGGAGTCAAAACACTGGAAAGTTGATATTATGAATTCCAATGCAACAGAGCTTGGTGGATATAAGGAAATTTCGTTCAGTATTGAGGGACAGGGGGCATATTCGCGTCTGAAGTTTGAAAGCGGTGTGCACCGTGTTCAGAGAATCCCGTCGACAGAATCCGGCGGCAGAATCCATACCTCAACGGTTACGGTGGCAGTTTTGCCCGAGGTAGAAGAAGTGGAAGTGGAGATCAATCAAAATGACTTGCGCATTGATGTGTTCCGGGCGGGCGGTCCGGGCGGACAGTGCGTGAACACGACCGATTCTGCGGTGAGAATTACCCACCTTCCGACAGGGCTGGTTGTGTCCTGCCAGGATGAAAAATCTCAGCTGAAAAACAAAGAGAAAGGCATGAAAATTTTGCGCTCCCGGCTGTATGAACTGCTGCAAAGCCAGCAGCATGAGGAAATTGCCCAAGAACGCAAGAGCCAGGTGGGCACAGGGGATCGCAGCGAGCGCATTCGCACGTATAACTTCCCGCAGGGCCGTGTGACGGATCATCGGATCGGACTTACTTTGCATCGGCTGGAAAGTATTTTAAACGGGGATTTGGATGAAATTATTGACGCATTGATTACCACACATCAAAGCGAGCTGCTAAAGGGAGAACAGCAATAGCAATAAAATAAGCCGGCAGGATAAAAGTGCATCTGCCGGCTTTTTCTGTGCTTTTAGTGTGGTAAAAAACTCCGATTTTGTCGGTAGGAGAGGATAAATGGTGCGCGTGTTTTTTGTTTTGCGCTTTTCCGTAGGGTGCGACCCCTGGACGCACCGTGAATTGCACACGGCGCTGTGAATAGAATACGGGACGCCTCCGCGCCGTCCCCTACGGGTGCGCATTGGGTTTGATTGTGCACAGCTGATTTCATAAACGGATTTGATCTGGTTTCAAGCGATGTTTGATAACCTTTGTAGGGTGCGGCCCCTGGACGCACCGCTGAATTTTGCGCAGCACTGCAAACAAACAAGCAGCAGGACATGGTGTGGTGTCTTGTCTTGTAGAAACACAGGTTTTTGCGGATACATAGTTGAAAACCTTCCTAAGCGCGAGCAGTTTGGGACTAATTAATGTCTACTGAACAAATGGTTTTGCGAAACCATTTGTGTGAAATTTACAATTTCACACCTAAAAACAGCATTAAAATGCTATTTTTAGGTTC
>CASGBM010000084.1 GCA_949299615.1 uncultured Eubacteriales bacterium
GAACCTAAAAATAGCATTTTAATGCTGTTTTTAGGTGTGAAATTGTAAATTTCACACAAATGGTTTCGCAAAACCATTTGTTCAGTAGACATTATTTAGTTTTGCAAAAATCTTTGTGTCGTAGACATTTTTTAAGTGACGTAAAAGCTCGTAAGCAGGTAAAAGAAATGAAAAATTTAAATGGAGGGGATTCTTATGTTAAAAAAGCGGATGGCAGGAATTGTCTCAGCAGCTGTGCTGACGATAGCTTATGGTATCGTCAGGTATCCGTTATTTGAATGGCATGGGATGAAAGAGTTTCCATTATACTTGTGGGGAATAGGTATGATAGTCATTGTTGTAGCCGGTTTCATACGGGGAACAAAAGTACTCCCTTTTTTGACGCTGGCAGGCTATGTCATTGGGTTTGCAGCGGGGGCTGTTTTTCAGTACGATTATGGGGAAGGCTTGAATAATTTGTGGATTATTTGGATGTGGTGCTTTTTGGTATCCATCCTTTTGGGGCTGGTTTGGGAGATAGCTTTGCGCAAAAAACGTACAAATCCATCATAAGATTGCAAAAATGTAGATTTATAGAAAGAATCAGGCAATCAAGCGAGGGGACAGCCGCGGCTGTCCCCTCGCTTGTTTTAAAATTATAATCTATTTTGCCAGCATTTCACCGATTTTGTACACATCGCCGGCACCCATGGTTAAAATCAAATCGCCCGGCTTAACATTTGTTTTCAAATAGGCGCAAATAGCGTCAAATCCCTTAATATATGAGGCGTTGTGGCTGACAGAGTCAATGGCCTCCGCTAAATCCAGAGAATGAATCAGACCCGTATCTTTTTCCCGTGCGGCATAAATATCGCTTAAAATGACGTGGTCACATTCGGAAAAACTGTGCGCAAACTCATCCTTTAGCTTTAGCGCGCGTGTGTATGTGTGCGGCTGAAAGACGCACCAAATTTTCCCATCCCGCGCCACGGCGCGCGCAGAGGACAAAGTTGCGCGAATCTCAGTAGGATGGTGTGCATAATCGTCGATGATTTGCGCACCGTTGTATGTTCCTTTGTGCTCAAAGCGGCGGTTTGTTCCGTGAAAAGAGGAAAAGCCTTTTTGAATGTCTTTTGCCTGTATTCCCAAAAGATGAGCCGCGGCCGCCACAGCCAGCGCATTGCTCACATTGTGCATTCCCGGGACATTTAACTCTGCTTCCATCATAAATTTGCCGTCGTGAAAAATTTCAAAAATACCGCAGCCGTTTTCGGAAAAACTGATGTTTTTTGCTGTGTAGCTGCAGTCGTCGCAGTTCATTCCATAGCTGATAATGGCGGCGCGGCTCCCTTTTACGGCGCGCCGCACTTTTTCATCATCATAATTTGCGATAATGGCGCCTTCCGGTGGAACGAGCTGTGCAAAAGCATGAAAACATTTGACAATATCCTCCAGGTCTTTGAAATAATCCAAATGGTCTTCCTCGATATTTAAGATAATGCTGTAAAGCGGAAAAAATTTTAAAAAACTGCCGCAGTATTCGCAAGCCTCTGTCACAAAATAGTCATTTCCGCCATCACGCATATTACCGCCGATAACAGGCAAAACGCCGCCAACTAAAATGGTGGGGTCGAGGTTTGCCGATAATAAAATATGCGACAGCATAGAAGTTGTCGTGGTTTTCCCATGGGTTCCGCTCACCGCGATCGGGTGTTGGTAGCGCTTCATTAAGGATCCGAGCAGAGTGGCACGCTCAATCGCAGGAATCCCCAGCTCTCTGGCGCGGACAAGCTCGGGATTGTCCTGTTTAATTGCGGCAGTATAAACAACCAGCCCGGCGCCGTTTATGTTGTCAGCCTGGTGCCCGATACAAACGGAAATCCCTTTGGATTCGAGATCCTCGGTCATAGGACCTGCTTTAAAATCGGAGCCGCGCACAGAATATCCGTCATTTTTTAAAATAACAGCCAACGCGCTCATACTGATTCCGCCGATGCCAATAAAAAATATATCCTTATTCTGATCAACCGTGTCCAGTTCAAATTGATTCATGTTTTCGCCCCTTGCTTTTCTCAATAATTTCCTATCTTTATTATTATATTGTATTATGGAAAAAATTAAAAGTGTTTTTTTGAAAAAATTTCAGTATATTTCAAAATTTTTCACAAAAAATAAGGACAAAATCAAATTATGACTTCTCATCTTTCAATAGATTAGCACAACGAAAAGGAGTATGACAAATGGAGATAACCGATATCAGAATCAGAAAAATTAATTTGGATTCAAAAATGAAAGCCGTTGTATCGGTCGCTTTTGACAATTGTCTTGTAATCCATGACATTAAAGTAATCGAAGGCAGTGACAAGCTTTTTGTTGCCATGCCCAGCCGAAAGACACCAGAGGGCGAATTTAAAGACATTGCGCACCCGATTAATATGGAAATGCGCGATAAATTAGAAAAGAGTATTTTAGAAAAATATCAAACGGCTCTGGTCAGCGAAATGGAAGAGACAAAAGAAGAACAGTAGAAAACCCGGCGCGGCAGCATAAACGGCCGTGCCGGGAATGCGATTGCAAGATCAAACCGAGTCCGGCGCAAAAAAATCGTTGTATTTTTTAGCGCCGGACCATTTTTCGTGCCGAAAAATCGTGACAGCGTCAAAAACACTCCTATCTTCTTTTGAGGAAAAAGATTTGCATTTTATGGGGAAATGTGGTATAATAAAAAATAGAGGCGTTTTTGAACGGATTTCCTGTTTGTGCTCATTTTTTGAAAGAAATGACGGCTGTTTTCGGCAAGAAAACGGCGGTTGTTAAAATTAGGCTTTTCGCCGCTGGTTCATTTTGCAAAAAATGAGAGCGTGGCATTCCGGTAAAGATATTTTATTTTTTTTGCGTCAAATTGCAGGAGGCATTGGAATGGATGAAATTGTAAAAACAAAGTATGACGAAACGCAGATACAGGTTTTAGAAGGGTTAGAAGCGGTTCGCAAACGTCCGGGCATGTACATAGGGTCCACATCTGCCCGGGGACTGCACCATTTGGTGTACGAGATTATGGATAACAGCATTGACGAGGCGCTGGCAGGATATTGTAAAAATATTTTCGTCACGGTAAACGAAGATAATTCTGTCACTGTCCGCGATGACGGGCGTGGCATCCCGGTTGGGATTCATCCGAAGTTGGGGATTCCGGCGGTTGAGGTCGTCTTTACTGTTTTGCATGCCGGCGGGAAATTCGGCGGCGGAGGGTATAAGGTTTCCGGCGGCTTGCACGGCGTGGGCGCATCTGTTGTAAATGCCCTGTCTGAGCGGTTGGAAGTTTTGGTGCATGACGGCAAGCATATCCACAAGCAGGAGTATACGCGCGGACAGGCTTTGGGGCCTCTGAAGGTGGTTGGTGACACAGATATCACCGGCACGGTGGTTACCTTTATGCCGGATGCGGAGATATTTGAAACGCTGGAGTTTGATTTTGAAGTTCTTTTAACACGCGTGCGCGAGCAGGCATTTTTGAATAAAGGCGTCCGCTTTGTGCTGGAGGATAAGCGCGGCGAAGGCCGGATTGAGGACATGAAATATGACGGAGGAATTATGGAATTCGTCCGTTTCATCAAT
Source organism: uncultured Eubacteriales bacterium (assembly GCA_949299615.1). Taxonomy (GTDB): domain Bacteria; phylum Bacillota; class Clostridia; order UBA1381; family UBA9506; genus RGIG1666. The sequence continues at coordinate 3,598 of CASGBM010000084.1, forward strand.
CGAAACAAAACGCCGCTGCACGAAAATGTGATTTATATTGAGGAAGAAAAAGATAATGTCATTGTTGAAATCGCGATGCAGTATAACGATTCGTATGCAGAGACGATTGTCAGCTTTGCCAATAACATTAATACAACCGAGGGCGGTACGCATGAAACCGGGTTTAAAGCGGCGCTGACCAGGATTTTAAATGATTATGGAAAATCGCACGGACTCATCAAAGACAGCGATAAAAACCTAAGCGGTGAAGACGCGCGCGAAGGTTTGGTTGCGGTTATCTCCGTAAAGGTAACGGAAGCACAGTTTGAGGGACAGACCAAAACGAAGCTGGGCAACAGCGAGGTACGCGGACTGACAGAAGCTGTGATGGGTGAAGAACTGGCTGCATTTTTAGAAGAAAACCCATCGGTTGCCCGAACGATTATTGACAAAGCGATGACGGCGTCGCGTGCGAGAGAAGCCGCGCGCCGCGCGCGGGATTTGACGCGCCGCAAAAGCGCGCTCGAGTCAACCACGCTTCCTGGCAAGCTTGCTGACTGTTCTGACCGCAATCCGGAAAACACAGAAATTTATATCGTCGAGGGAGATTCCGCAGGAGGTTCCGCAAAACAGGGGCGCGACAGAGCGTATCAGGCAATTCTACCGCTTTGGGGGAAAATGTTAAACGTGGAGAAGGCTCGTCTTGACAAAGTGTATAACAACGACAAGCTGCTCCCGGTCATCACTGCGCTTGGCGCAGGGATCGGTGACGATTTTAATATTGACAAGCTGCGCTATCATAAGATCATCATTATGGCGGATGCCGATGTCGACGGCGCGCATATCCGGACGCTTTTATTAACCTTCTTTTTCCGGTACATGCGGCCGCTGATTGACAACGGATATGTTTATATCGCACAGCCGCCGCTTTATAAAGTGTATAAAGGCAAAAAAGAGGCATATGCATATTCGGACGAAGGCTTGCAGATTACCCTGCGAGAGTTCGGCGGAGACGCAAAAGTGCAGCGGTATAAAGGTCTTGGTGAGATGAACCCGGATCAGCTGTGGGAAACAACCATGGATCCGGAAAAACGGACGATCCTGCGCGTAGAGCTGGAGGATGCAATTGCCGCAGATGAGATTTTCAGCATTTTGATGGGCGACAATGTGGAGCCGCGCCGCGAATTTATTGAAGCAAACGCAAAATATGTTATGAATCTGGATATCTAGGAAGAGAGAAGGAGCAAAACAATGGTGGACCATTCCAATCAAAATATTATTCCTGTTGAAATCAGCAAGGAAATGAAAAAATCCTATATTGATTATGCAATGAGCGTTATCGTGGGCCGTGCGCTTCCGGACGTTCGGGACGGTTTAAAGCCGGTTCACCGCCGGATTTTGTATACCATGTATGAAGCGGGTCTGGTGCCGGAGCGGCCGTATAAAAAGTGTGCGGCAACGGTCGGTGAAGTGCTTGGTAAGTATCATCCGCATGGTGACGCGGCGGTATACGATGCGCTGGTGCGCATGGCGCAGGATTTTTCCCTGCGCTATCCGTTGGTAGACGGCCACGGAAACTTTGGTTCTGTGGACGGCGACCCGCCAGCAGCTTACCGTTATACAGAAGCAAAAATGGCGAAGATTGCCATGGAAATGCTGACGGATATTGAAAAAGATACAGTGGATTTTATACCGAACTACGACGAAAACCTGCAGGAGCCGGTGGTGCTGCCGTCAAGGTTTCCGAGCCTTTTAGTCAATGGATCTTCGGGGATTGCCGTCGGTATGGCAACGAATATCCCTCCGCATAATCTGCGCGAGGTTATCGAGGGGATTGCTGCGATGATCGACAATCCGGACATTACCATTGACGAGCTTTTGACCTATATCAAAGGGCCTGATTTTCCGACCGCGGGTATCGTCATGGGATTAAACGGAATCCGCAGCGCTTATACAACGGGCCGGGGAAAAATTTTGATGCGGGCCCGGACGGAAATCGAGCAGATGACGAATGAAAAACAGCGGATTATTGTAACCGAACTGCCGTATCAGGTGAATAAAGCTCGGCTGATCGAAAAAATAGCGGAATTGGTAAAAGATAAACGTGTGGAAGGAATTTCAGACCTTAGGGATGAATCTGACCGAGACGGTATGCGCATTGTCATTGAACTCAAGCGGGATGTCAACGGCACGGTAGTACTCAACCAGCTGTATAAATATACGCAGCTTCAGGAAACGTTTTCGATTATCATGATCGCGCTTGTGGATAACCAGCCGAAGGTGCTGAACCTGAAAGAAATGCTGGATCATTATATCAAGTTCCAGGAATCTGTCATCCGCCGCCGCAGTGAATTTGATTTGAAAAAGGCGGAGGCACGCGCCCATATTTTAGAAGGTTTGCGCATTGCGCTTGACAATATTGATGAAATCATCAAAATTATCCGTGAAAGCTATAACGACGCCAAACAGCGCTTGATGGAACGCTTTGGTTTGACGGATGTGCAGGCACAGGCGATTTTGGATATGCGCCTGGCGCGCTTGCAGGGTTTGGAGCGCGAAAAGATTGACGCGGAATATAAGCAGCTGATGGAGCTGATTGCGCACTTAAAAGAAGTACTTGCAAACGAGCCGATGATCCTTCAGATTGTAAAAGAGGAACTTTTGGCGCTGAAGGAAAAATACGGCGATGACAGAAAGAGCGAAATTACCGCGATTGCGGATGAAATTAATATGGAAGACCTGATTGAAGAAGAAGAAATGGTCATTACGCTGACGCACTTTGGTTATATCAAGCGCCTGCCGGTGGATACATACAAGGCGCAGCGCCGCGGCGGACGCGGGGTATCGGGCATTACTACGAGGGAAGAAGATTTTGTAGAACGCCTGTTTATCACCTCTACCCACAACCATATTCTGTTCTTTACCTCCAAAGGGAAGATGTACCGCTTAAAGGCGTATGAGATTCCGGAGGTAGGAAGGCAGGCAAAAGGAACGGCTATCGTAAACCTTCTGCAGCTGGACAGCGACGAAAAAGTGACGGCGGCGATTCCGGTGAAAGAGTTTGAGGAGGGGAAATATTTGTTCTTCGGCACGAAACACGGGATCATGAAAAAAACAGATCTGCTGGCATATGATACCTCCAGAAAAGGCGGGCTGGCGGCGATTGTTTTGGATGAAGACGACGAACTGATCCAAGTAAAACTAACCGATGGAACCAATGATATTTTCCTCAGCACCTATCACGGCATGTGTATTCGGTTTAATGAGGAAGACGTCCGGCCGATGGGCAGGGTATCGCGCGGCGTGCGCGGAATCCGGCTTGCCGAGGGGGACTATGTCGTCGGTATGAGCATGGCGCAGGAGAACGGCGATCTTTTGGTTGTAACAGAGAACGGCTACGGCAAGAAAACGCCGCTTGACGAATACAAGACGCAGACCCGCGGAGGAAAAGGTGTGAATACCTATCGCCTGTCGTCTTCTACGGGAAATATCGCCGGAATTAAGGTAGTTACGGAAGCGGACGATGTCATGCTGATTACCTCTGACGGTATGGTAATCCGCATGAGGACGAGGGAGATCAGCCGGATCGGGCGCTTGACCAAAGGGGTACGCCTGATGCGTTTAGATGACGGGATTACCGTTGTGAGCATGGCGCGCACAGAAGAAGAGGAAGAAACGGACGACGAGGCAATGGAAAACGAAACGATGGGAACGGAGCCGGAAGAATCGGAATTTCCTGAAGAAACGGACAGCGAAGAATAACAAAGCGGATAGATTGAAAAAAGGACTGTGAAAGAAATTTCACAGTCCTTTCAGACAGTCGAAAAAACCAACGCGATGGATAAAAATATATGTTATTAATACAATTCTACAACCAAATGGATTTGTCCGTAGGGGACGGCGCCCACGACGTCCCGTTTTAATACCTGTGGTAAAGCGCTGACCCTGCGGTGCGTCGAGGCGCCGCACCCTACGGACAAAGCGTAAAAGTGAAAGGTATTTGCAAAGCTATATCTATGGAAATAATAAAACAATATATATTTCAGACTAATGGGAGTGCGTATAGGTTTCGGCTTTTGACCGTGCCAATTTAATTGATACAAAAAAGGACTGTGAAAGAAATTTCACAGTCCTTTTTTTGCGTCATAAAAGCAATCCTGTTCCCATTTGGTGGGGTTTGTGTCAATATATTCCCAGATTTTCTGATAATCGGCTTTGTTTCGTATGATATGATCGTGATAAGAACGCTGAAAGATGGTTTTGCCGATAGCGCGCTGAACCAAACGCTTAAAAGCAGAAATTGCCAGCGGCAGGGCTGCGGATGCCGGCGACGGAGCAGTGTCATTACTGTTTGCGCATATGCTCAAGATCATATGAATATGGTTTGGCATAATGACATATTTATCAAGGGTAATGTGTTTCATTTTATTTGCAGAACGAAGATATTTTTCTGCAATTTTCCCATATTCCGAAAGATGAACGGCTGGGTTTTCCGTGCCGCTTATCTGACCTAAAATTTTTTGTTTGTTTTTCGTGCAAATGGTAATGAAATATGCGCCGTTTGCGGAATAATTGTAGTGTTTTAAGCGGGTCGGTTTTCGTTTCGGAAGATTGTTCATCATCGTTCACCTGATTCGTGTCGGAGTAAAAAGCAAAGTATATTGAAATAATTACAAAACTAAATGGGTATAAAAATTCAATCTATTACGCACAAACAAAATAGGTATATCGTAGGGGACGGCGCCTCGACGTCCCGTTATTCATAACCGCAGGTTCGTGCGAAATTTGCGGTGCGTCCAGGGGCCGCACCCTACGGAGTATAAATTAAAACTAACTGCTATACAGATGGGTATATCGTAGGGGACGGCGCCTCGACGTCCCGTTAAAATTATTATATATTAAATATTTAATTTTTTCAACATTAGATATATATTTATAATTAAAATAATATATACTACTTTGTAGTATTTTATACTATTATATACGAAATTGCCGTATTTTGTCTTTCTTTGTAGTATGATTGTACTGAGGTGATGTTAATGAAACCAATTAAACAAAAAATAAGTATTACACTTGATATTGATATAATTGAAAAGTTAAGAATTATAGCGGAAAACAACGACCGTTCTCTTTCGCAGTATATTAATCTTATATTGAAAGATTATTTAAAAGATAATTCATAATTACATAATTTTGGAGGCAATCATGAATTCATACAAAGAAAACGATATGGAATTATGCAAAGAGATTTTGGTTCAGGCGTTTATGAACAGCGAAGCGCAGGTATTTTTCCCGGAACTAGAGGTAAACGCCGCGGAGATTGTGGAACGGGCGTGCTATAGGGCGCTCAATCAAATAAAGGCTGTCATCTGCGATGACAGCCTGGAAGACAAAGATTGTTTTGAAAAAATTGAACGGATTATCTGCGAACTGGAAGCCATCGGATCCAGCGGCGGCAACCGTCATGATTTTGGGTGAACGCAGGTGTAAAAATCCGCTAAAAAAGCCCGACAATAAATGCGATAATGCTGCTGCCAAAAGTCATGATCAGACCGGCGATCAGCACGCCGAGGATGATCGAAGGCAGCGCTTTTTTCATTCTCATATCTAAAAAAGCTGCAATCAGCGCGCCGGTCCAGGCACCCGTACC
>CASGBM010000085.1 GCA_949299615.1 uncultured Eubacteriales bacterium
GCTCTGAGCGAAAACAAAGGCATGCTGCAGGCAATTCAAAAGGCTTATCAAAATGGGGTGCCGATGTTTGCAGAGTGCGGCGGTTTTATGTATCTGGGAAGCGGGATTACGATCGGCGGCAAACATTATCCTTTGGCAGATGTCATACATTCGAATTTTTATATGACAGACAGGCTTGTTGGTTTCGGCTATAAAACTCTTACGGCAAACCGGGATAATATGTTTTGTCAAAAAGGCGAAAGCATACGGTGTCATGAATTCCATTACAGTAATTGTGACTTTATCGGGGACGCATTTGCGGCAGAAAAAAGAGGGAAAAAACTTTCTGATTGTATGTTTTCTGAAGAAAATTTAATTGCCGGCTATCCGCATCTGCATTTTTGGAGTAATCTCCATTTTGCACGGAATTTTGTCCGGAGATGTTATGAATATAAGCGGAAAAGAGGGTAAAAAATGGAACTGGATGAATTGCGCCGAAGAGTGCATGTGCCATGTCGGCAGTCGATGGAAGAGGCAAAACGCCGCTGGAGCAAAATCGCGATCCCGCTGGGAAGCCTTGGGAAACTGGAAGATGTGGTTATTCGCATTGCAGGAATACAGCGAAACGCAAACATTGCGATTGCAAAACCCGTCGTTTGCCCCATGTGCGCGGATAACGGGATTGTGGCGCAGGGGGTAACGCAAACCGGGAGCAAAGTGACGGGGATTGTCGCGGAAAGCATGGCAAAAAAAGAGTCTTCCGTCTGTATTATGGCACGGGGAATCGGGGCGGATGTGGTGCCGGTTGATATTGGCATTGATCATGAAATAAGCGTACCCGGCCTGGTCAATAAAAAAATTATGCAAGGAACACACGACATGACAAAGGGACCTGCCATGAGCAGGCAAGAAGCAGTTTCTGCAATTTGCGCCGGCATCGAAATGACGGAAGAATTTAAAAAGCAAGGATATAATATCGTTATTACCGGAGAAATGGGGATAGGAAACACCACAACCAGTTCGGCGGTTGCCGCTGTTTTGCTGTCAAAAGAGGTGAAGGAAGTGACAGGACGGGGCGCCGGGCTAAGCGACGAAGGACTGGAAAGAAAAATTGCGGCGATTCAAACGGCAATTGAGCGAAATTGCCCCAACCCCAGTGACGCGATCGACGTTTTAAGTAAAGTGGGCGGTTTAGACATTGCGGGAATGACCGGATTATACATCGGCGGAGCGATTTATGATCTGCCGGTTGTGATTGACGGTTTTATCTCGTCGGTATCTGCGCTGATTGCAAAACTATTGGTTCCGGAATCATACTTTTATATGCTGCCCTCCCATGTTTCTGCAGAGCCGGCAGGCAAAATGATGCTGGAGCAGCTGAACCTAGAGCCGCTGATTATGTGCGGTATGCGCCTGGGTGAGGGTACCGGCGGCGTAGCAGCGGTATCTTTAATGCAAATGGGGGCGGCGGTATATTCTTCTATGAACAAATTTGAAGACATCAACATAGAGCCGTATGTGCCGCAGGGAGAAAGCTAATATGATGGTATTGGTAATTGGCGGATCGGCAAGCGGAAAATCAGAATTTTGTGAGAACCTTGCTGTGCGGATCGGGAAGAAAAAACTGTATGTCGCCACTATGCGCCCGTTTGGAAGCGAAGCGGAAAAACGGATTAAAAGGCATAGGGAGCTTCGCCGCGGCAAAGGGTTTTTCAGCGTGGATTGTTATAAAAACCTGATAGAGATACAAAGCAGGAAAGCGTATGATACGGTTATGCTCGAATGTATGTCTAACCTCGTTGCCAATGAGATGTTTGAAGAGCACGGCGATGTTTCGTCTATTGTCCATCAGGTAAAAATATTGCAAAAAGAATTTGAACATTTTTTCATTGTATCCAATGACGTTTTTTCAGACGGCGCGCCGTATTCCAAGGAGACAATGGAATATATCCAAAATCTTGGCGCAATCAATCGGGAAATTGCCGCTTTGGCAGATGTTTTAATTGAAGTGGTTGCAGGAATACCATTGATACACAAAGGGAGAGAATTCATTGAAAAATATATTTAACGGATTTTGTACAGCATTTTCCATGTATAGCATCCTTCCGGTTCCGCAGATGAAATGGAACGATTCCACAATGAAATATGCCATGTGTTTTTTTCCGCTGGTGGGTGCGGTTATTGGCGCTTTCCTATTTTGTCTGCATGCGCTGATGAAGTATTTTGCAGTTAACGTCCTTTTATACAGCGGTGTTTTAACGGCAATCCCGGTTCTCATTTCCGGCGGGATCCATCTGGATGGGTTTATTGATACCTGTGATGCCAAATTTTCCAGACAGAGCCTGGAGCGAAAGCTGGAGATATTAAAAGATCCGCACATAGGCGCCTTTGGCGCCATTTCGTGCTGCTGCTATTTTTTATTATATTTTTCTGTGTGCGGCCAGCTTTATAACAACAACGAATATATTCTTATCTTATGCTTGGGATTTCTTCTCTCAAGGACATGGAGCGGGCTTTCGGTTGTGACGTTTCCTTTGGCAAAAAATACTGGGCTTGTATATCTTTTTGCGGAACGCGCGGATAAAAAAACGGTTCGAATTGTATTCGTTTTTATTCTGGCGGCAGTCATAATTGCCATGCTGTTAGTTCATGTCCTGATTGGCGCCGCCGCTGTTTTGATAACGGCAGTTTGGTTTTTGATATACAAAAGGATGTGTAAAAAGGAGTTTGGAGGAATTACAGGCGATTTGGCGGGATTTTTCCTGGTAATTGCCGAATTTTTAATTTTGCTCGTAGCAGTCATTGGAGGATGTTTATGCTAACACTCATTTTAGGCGGAAGAAATAACGGAAAATATGAGTATGTAAAATCACTCGGATATGCCGAAGATGATATTTCGCAGGATTTCTCATCCAAAGTTGTGTACAAACTCAATGATATTATTTACAAACAAACCCAAACAGGGGAGTTTGATCTTGGAAAATGTGTGAATCAGCTGGCAGGTTTACAAGATATCGTAATTGTATGCGACGAGGTAGGAAGCGGTATAGTTCCTATGGATAAAACAGAAAGGGAATACCGCGAAAATACAGGCAGATGCTGTTGTGAGATTGCAAAAATTGCAGATAGAGTCATCCGCGTATATTCCGGAATTCCTAGCGTATTGAAGGAGAAAGTATGATCATTTATTTTATTCGGCATGGAAAAACGCAGGGCAACATCTTGCGCAAGTACATAGGGAGAACGGATGAGGCTTTGTCAGAGCTGGGCATAGAAGAAATCAAGAAAAACAGTTATCCATCTGTTTCTTGTGTTTTCGTCAGCCCTATGCGGCGCTGCATCGAGACAGCTAAGATCATATATCCTCAAAACGAACGAATCGTGATTGATGAATTAAAAGAGTGTGACTTTGGAGATTTTGAAGGCAAGACCTATGTGGAGTTAAAGGACGATGTCCGCTACCGTAACTGGATTTCTGGAGGCAGCCTAGAAATTGCCGGGGGCGAAAATTCGGACGATTTTAAACAGCGGTGCAGGAACGGTTTTTATAAAATTATTTCATATTGTCAAGAAAACCAGATAGAAAACATAGCCGTGATATGCCATGGCGGCACCATTATGTCGATTTTAGAACACGCCTTTGGAAAAAGCTTTTACGACTGGCAGGCAGAAAACGGCAATGGCTTTTGTGTGTCGTATGACGCGGCAACGGATCAAATTCTGACTGCAGAAAGGTTATTTAAATGATGGAGATATTAATAGCGGTAATTTTAGGTTTTATATTGGATTTCTTTTTGGGGGATCCCGCTTGGCTGTATCATCCTGTCAGAATGATCGGCGCTTTGGTCACATACGGTGAAAAAATGTTTCGGGCCATTTTCCCTAAAACCAAAAACGGGGAAATTTTAGGCGGTATTTTTTTAAATATAATGCTTTTGCTGATCTGCTTTTTGGTGCCGTTTGGTATTTTGTATGTAGCAAAGGCGATTCATCCTGTGCTTAAAATTGGTATAGAAACATTTTTTTGTTATCAAATCATAGCGGCAAAGTCATTAAAAACGGAGAGCATGAGGGTGTATGACCAGCTTGTAAAGGGCGATCTTCCAAACGCCAGAAAATATCTTTCCTGGATCGTGGGCAGAGACACAGAAAACTTAAAGGAAGAGCAGGTCGCAAAAGCCGCTGTGGAAACGGTGGCTGAAAATACATCAGATGGCGTGATAGCTCCGCTGTTTTATATGATGATAGGCGGAGCGCCATTGGCATTTTTGTATAAAGCGGTCAATACGCTCGACTCTATGGTTGGCTATAAGAATCAAAAATATATTTATTTTGGTAAATTTTCGGCAAAAGTAGACGATGTTTTCAATTTTATCCCTGCAATTATATCAGCATATCTAATGATTGCGGCATCGTTTGTCCTTAGATTGAATAGCAAACATGCAATACAAATATATTTTCGAGACAGAAAGAATCATGCAAGCCCGAATAGCGCAAGGACAGAAGCAGTTTGCGCAGGGGCTCTTGACATCCAGCTTGGCGGCGATGCCTATTATTTTGGCGTCTTACACCAGAAAAAAACGATAGGGGATGCGATTCGTCATACGCTGCCCTCTGATATCATAAAAGCAAACCGGCTGATGTACACGACAGCTTGGATAAGTTTAATTCTTTTTAGTACGGTAAGGTTTGGAGTGAGTTTGTTTTGGTAAAACACGGCGGCAATATCTATGACTATAAACATCAAATGTTGGATTTTTCTGCCAATATTAACCCGTTTGGCATGCCTGATTCGGTGAAACAAGCCATCGTGAAACACATTGAAGAATATGAAACGTATCCGGATGTGGAAAACCGTGAGCTGACAGCAAAACTTTCGGAAAAACATGGCATAAGCGGCGATCATATCGTATGCGGCAACGGCGCGGCAGATTTGATTTTTAGAACAGTTATTGCGCTGAAACCGAAAAAAGCGCTTGTGATTGCTCCAACTTTTTCGGAATATGAAGAGGCTTTGAAAATATGCGATTGCGAGATAAAATACTATTTTTTAAAGGAAGAAAATGGTTTTAATATAAAAAATGATATTTTTGATCACTTGAGTGATAGTCTGGATATGATATTTTTATGCAATCCGAATAATCCTACCGGCATTTCAGTAGATTGCGGCTTTGTAAAAGAATTATACCAAAAATGCAGCGAATATCAGATTGTGTTAGCTGTTGATGAATGCTTTTGCGACTTTCTTGTCAACGAAGAAGAAGTCAGCGTAATTCCTGATTTACATTCCATGCCAAATGCCATTGTATTTAGGGCGTTTACAAAAATGTATGCGATGGCAGGGATACGGCTGGGTTATGCGCTGTGCGGCAGCAAAACGATTGCCGGAAAAATAAAAGCAACGCTTCAGCCGTGGTCGGTTTCGACCGTTGCGTCAAAGTGCGGCATTGCTGCCTTGGGCGAAAACGCTTATGTTGCCAGGACGAAAGAATCTATTGCCGCAAACAGAAACTATTTGGTGAAAGAGCTAAAATCTTTGGGAATGAAAGTATACGATTCTTCTGCCAATTATATTTTTTTCCGGACAGAAAAAAATATTTTAAAACCATTAGAAGAAGCGGGGATTTTGATTAGAAACTGTGAAAATTTTGTATCCCTTGATCGGAGATATTTCAGAATTGCAGTCAAAAAAGAAGAAGAAAACAAGCATTTGGTTACATGCTTAAAGCGTATTTTGGAGGTGACGGATGTTGGGTAAAGCCATTATGATCCAGGGAACCTGCTCAAACGCCGGGAAAAGCTTGCTGGTTGCCGGATTGTGCAGAGTGTTTATGCAGGACGGATATAAAGTTGCGCCGTTTAAATCGCAGAATATGGCGCTTAATTCCTATATCACGGAGGATGGGCACGAAATGGGGCGCGCGCAGGTGATGCAGGCGGAAGCGTGCAGGATACGCCCGGACGTCCGAATGAACCCTGTGTTATTAAAACCCACCAGCGAAAGCGGCTCGCAGGTGATTGTAAATGGTCATGTTTTGGGGAATATGTCGGCAAAGGATTATTATAAAAATAAGCTGAGCTTGGCGGATGAAGTGAAAAAAGCATACGACAGCTTGTCAAGCGAATATGATATTGTTGTGATAGAGGGAGCCGGGAGTCCTGCGGAGATCAATTTAAAAGAAAATGATATTGTCAATATGGGTATGGCGAAGATGGCAAACGCCCCTGTTCTCATTGTGGGTGATATTGACCGGGGCGGAGTGTTTGCTTCGCTTGCCGGCACTATGCTGCTTTTTAGCGAGGAGGAAAGAAAACGGGTAAAAGGAACGGTTATCAATAAATTCAGAGGCGATGTTTCGATCTTAGAGCCGGGCTTGAAAATGCTGGAGGATATTACCCATGTTCCTGTTGTCGGCGTGGTGCCGTATCTTACGATTGATGTGGATGACGAAGATAGTTTGAGCGAACGCTTTACCGCAAAGCAGAGAGCCGCGCTCATTGATATTGCGGTGATAAAGCTGCCTAGAATCTCAAACTTTACCGATTTTAACCCGCTGGAATATATCAGCGGGGTGAGTTTAAGGTATGTAAGCTCCGTAAAGGAATTAAGGGATCCGGATCTTATTATCATTCCCGGAACAAAAAATACGATGTCGGATTTAGCGTGGCTCAGGGAATCAGGGCTGGAAGCTGCTATTTTAAAACACGCATCGAAAAACAAGCCCATTTTAGGGATATGCGGGGGGTATCAAATGCTGGGCAAAGAAATTTCCGATCCGCATGGCTCTGAGCACGGAGGCACGATGAAAGCAATGGGGCTTTTAGAGCACAGTACGGTATTTGATAAGCAGAAAGTGCAAAAGCTGACCCAAGGAAAATTAAGCAATGTTGGCGGAATCTTTCAGGATTTATCGCAAAAAGAATTTATGGGTTATGAAATCCATATGGGAATATCCAATACGGCAAACAATCTTGTAAATTGTGGGAATGTGTATGGCTCTTATATTCACGGATTATTGGATAAGGAAGAGATCGCCAAAACCGTTGTTGCGGCATTAATGGAAGCAAAAGGCTTAAACAGCGATGCGGTCAAAGCATTTGATATCGAGCAATATAAGCAGACACAGTATGACATATTAGCTGAGAATATTAGAAAATGTCTGGATATGAAATATATTTATGAAATGATAGGAGTAAAACATGAATAAAGATTTAGGGCTCATTCATATTTATTGCGGCGACGGCAAAGGAAAAACGACAGCGGCTTTTGGGCTTGCCGTAAGAGCGGCGGGCGCAGGGCTTAAAGTGGCGGTGCTCCAATTTTTAAAATCAGGTACAAGTTCTGAAATCCAACAGCTGAAAAAAATGGAAAATATTTGGATCATACCGCCTTGCCGTGTTGGAAAATTTACGTTTCAAATGAATGATGAGGAAAAGGCGCTTTGCAAACAGGAACAGACAAAAGTTTTTCAAAGTGCAGTCCGTGAAGTGATAGAAAAAGGCGCAGATCTTTTCATTTTAGATGAGGTGATCGGTGCGCTTGGGACAGGCACGCTGTGCGAGGAGATTTTTCTTGAATTTTTAAAAAACAAGCCGCCGCATTTAGAAGTGGTGATGACGGGAAGAAACCCCGCGCCGGAGCTTTTAGAGCTGGCGGATTATGTAACAGAAATGAAAAAAAGAAAGCACCCGTTTGATGCGGGGATTCAGGCGAGAAAGGGGATTGAAAAATAATGGAGATCAAAGAAATCAAACCAGCAGAGATTGAGAAAAAAAGCTTTGAAATCATTACCTCGCTTTTAGGGGATAAAAAAATATTGCCGGAACATGAGGCGGTTGTAAAAAGATGTATTCATACCTCTGCTGATTTTGATTATGCGGACAACCTCTATTTTTCGCCGGATGTGATGGAGGTGTTAAAAAAAGCACTTAAAAACGGAGCGGATATTGTAACGGATACCAAAATGGCGCAGGCGGGCATAAACAAAGCAAAACTGTTAAAATACGGCGGGGAGGTACACTGTTTTATATCGGATGAGGATGTGATAGAGGAAGCTAAAAAAAGGGGCGTAACCCGTTCTTTGGTCAGCATGGAAAAGGCTGCTAAATTGAATAAGCCTGTTATTTTTGCAATCGGAAATGCGCCGACAGCTTTAATATCCCTATATCATTTAATTACCGACAATAAAATCCGTCCCTGCGCGATTATAGGAGTTCCTGTCGGATTTGTCAATGTGGTGGAGTCAAAAGAGCTGATTATGACTCTCGACACACCTTGTATTGTTGCGCGGGGCAGAAAAGGCGGCAGCAACATTGCGGCGGCAATTGTCAACGCCATATTATACCTTTTAGACTAATACATTTTTTTATTCCTGTTTTATTCGGTTAAAGAATAGAATCGCTTAAAGAAACAGGAAGCCTATCCTCGTTTTTCAGTAAATGTATTTTTATTCTTTATTATTCAATGGTTTCGCACAAAGCCTTATATGGCCGCCGATAACCAGAATAATGGCAGAGTTATTGTCTGAAGAGGAGTATAAAACAGCTGTTATAACGCTGTCTGACGGTAGTTCCGTGTGTAGAAATGCGGTTTACTTCCTGTCATCTCTTCTTATCTCTGCCTTTGGCTGGCAGTCCGTATTTATTTTTTCTTCTTACGGGATATGCCACTTTGGGCACTGCGCTCTGTTCATTTTGTATCAAACTGTGGAAAAGAGCAATGGGGATTTGAACTCAAGCAGAATTTATAAGCATGAAATTCAAATGGTGAGCGCTTTAATCCATATGGAAAACTTCTTCCATGGGAGCTTCCCACTCTCCTGGTTTAATGGTATCAAGCGTTTGTTGACAGGCCATGCACAGCGCGCTCCACTCTTTGTTGCGCGGCGTGTCGCGCATCCGCTTAATATCCGCGTCGTGGTCGTTTCCGTGGTATTCGTAATAGTTAAATAAAAATCCATCGCGGAAATAAATGGAATAATTCTTAATGTGGCAGCTTTCAATCAATTTTAAAATCTCCGGCCATACCGCTTTATGAAGGCGCTTATATTCTTCCTCCATCCCTTCTTTTACTTTAATGACACTTGCATATCGTTGCACAAAATCACTCCTTGTAAATTATTATAATATAAATAAATTTATAAATCATAAATAATGCCTACTGAACAAATGGTTTTGCGAAACCATTTGTGTGAAATTTACAATTTCACACCTAAAAACAGCATTAAAATGCTATTTTTAGGTTC
>CASGBM010000086.1 GCA_949299615.1 uncultured Eubacteriales bacterium
GGTTTTTGGCAAAAAAAGCACAAAAACCTTGCACCTAAACAATTCTGAAACGCTTACAAACCGCTATGCGGCTGCGTTTCAGAATTGTTCAGCAGTCATGAATTAAGAAAACTCTTTTGGGATATTAGCAGCCTGATACGCCGGTTCACAGGTAATGTTCATTCCCAGCCGGCGGAACACTTTTTCATCAACAATAGAAAGGATAACCGAAGAATGTGCCTCACAGCCTCTGAGTTTATACAGCTGTTCCATCGCCAATTCCGCTTTCGGATCTGTTGCCGCACAGATTGAAAGTGCGATCAAGGCCTCATCTGTATGCAGCCGGGGATTGCGGTTCCCCAGATGGTCAACCTTTAAATGCTGAATCGGCTCAATAATTTCGGGAGAAATTAAATGAATCTCATCTTCAATTCCAGCAAGTGTTTTTAATGCATTTAAAAGCAACGCTGCCGAAGCCCCCAATAAGTCTGACGTTTTTCCGGTTATAATTGTACCGTCCGCCAACTGCATCGCCGCAGCCGGTGCTCCGGTGATTGCTGCTTTTTGCAGCGCCGGTGCGGTGACAGACCGGTCATGTGCAGTGATCTCAGCTTTATTCATTAAAATTTCTAATTTTAAAACAATATCTTCCCCGATCAGCCCTTTCCTCTGGTCACATAGCGCCGTATAATAGCGCCGGATAATCTCCTGCTGAGAAGCAGCCCGCACCACAGAATCGTCAATAATACAGTTTCCCGCCATATTAACGCCCATATCTGTCGGCGATTGGTAAGGGCATTTTCCAACGATCTTTTCAAACATGGCACGCAAAACCGGAAAAATTTCTACATCCCGATTATAATTAACCGTTGTTTTCCCATAAGCTTCTAAATGGAACGGGTCTATCATATTTACATCATTTAAGTCTGCTGTTGCCGCTTCATAAGCAAGGTTTACCGGATGAGAAAGCGGCAAGTTCCAAATTGGAAATGTCTCAAATTTAGCATAACCTGCTTTAATTCCCCGTTTATGCTCGTGGTATAACTGCGAAAGGCAAGTTGCCATCTTCCCGCTGCCCGGTCCCGGTGCGGTTACTACTACCAATTCCCTGCTGGTCTCAATATATTCATTTTTTCCATATCCCTCATCGCTCACAATCTTTTTAATATCTGAGGGATACCCATCAATCAGATAATGTCGGTAAACCTTTACCCCCAGCGTCTCCAGCCTCTTTTGAAAAGCCTCCGCTGTTGTCTGCCCTTGAAAATGCGTCATAACCACGCTGCCGACAAACAGGCCAATGTTGCGGAAACAATCGATCAGGCGCAAAACATCTAGGTCGTATGTAATCCCTAAATCACCCCGCAGTTTGTTTTTTTCAATGTCGGCGGCGTTAATCACGATGACAACCTCTACCCGCTCTTTTAACTGAAGCAGCATCCTAAGCTTACTGTCCGGCTGAAATCCGGGCAATACACGGGAGGCATGGTAATCATCAAATAATTTCCCTCCAAATTCCAGATACAGCTTGCCCCCAAACTGGGAAATCCGTTCCCGAATATGCTCGGATTGCAGCCGCAAATATTTATCATTATCAAACCCTAATCCTGCCAAACTATCGCACCCCTTTCTTACATCCTATAATATTTATTATATATAAAAATGCTTTCTCTTGCAAGGATTTATTAACGAAAATACAAATTTATTGTCAAAAAAGAAAACTCTGCCGCAAGCGGCAGAGTTTTCGCCATAAATCTCATATGATTGTAACCATTATACAGTCTAGCGCCTGACACAGCGCCAAATACGGATTAATATTTGGGACGTGCGATATAGTGCGTATGCAAAAGCTTATGCGACTTGTGTCCGCACGGCTCTCCAAGATATTCTTCATACAGCTTTTTAATATACGGGTTCTCATGCGACTTCCGAATCGGAAGGCTCCGGTCTTCATCATAAATCGCCTTTGCCCGTTCTGCCTTTAAGTCAATCTCAGAACGGATCTTCGAAGACTGAATCGGCTGACCGCCGCCGGTAACACATCCGCCCGGACAAGCCATGATTTCGATAAAGTGATAATCTACTTCGCCTCTCTGCACTTTTTCAAGCAGTGCACGCGCATTGCCAAGACCATTTGCTACAGCAACCTTTACATCCATATCACCGATTGTAACCGTCGCTTCCTTAATTCCTTCGGTACCGCGCACGGCGTGGTATTCCACTTCGTCAAACGATTTTCCGGTCAGCACTTCAGACACCGTGCGAAGCGCCGCTTCCATTACGCCGCCTGTTGCGCCGAAAATAACCGCCGCCCCGGTTGCCGCTTCGCCAAACGGATGATCAAAAACAGAATCCGAAAGTTTTGTAAAATCGATTCGCGCTTCCTTAATCATTTTAGCCAGCTCGCGCGTGGTCAGCACCGCGTCAACATCCGGATAGCCCGTAGCCGCCAGCTCTTCTCTCTGGCGCTCAAATTTTTTCGCCGTACATGGCATAACGGACACCACATAAATATCCTTCGGGTCAATTCCCTCTTTTTCCGCATAATAGGATTTAATAATCGCGCCATACATCTCATGCGGCGATTTTGCCGTGGACAGGTTTTCTAAAAGATCCGGGAAGTTATGCTCGCAGAATTTGATCCATCCCGGACTGCAGGAAGTAATCATCGGAAATTTCCCGCCTTCCTTGATTCTGCCGATTAATTCTGTCCCTTCTTCCATAATCGTAAGGTCTGCACTAAAATCTGTATCAAAAACTTTGTCAAAGCCCAACTTTTTCAATGCGGTGACCATTTTTCCGGTAACACGGGTGCCAATCGGCAATCCAAATTCTTCACCCAGAGCAACCCGAACAGCCGGTGCAGTCTGGACAACCACATGCTTCGTCTCGTCAGAAAGCGCCGCCCAAACATCTTTTGTGCTGTCTTTTTCATAAAGAGCGCCAACCGGGCAGGCAATGATACATTGTCCGCACATCACGCAGTCCGTATCATTGAGTGACTTTTCAAATGTACAGCCAATTTTCGTGCTAAATCCGCGGTCCTGTGCATCAATTACGCCAACAGTCTGAATTTTTTTACAGGTGCTCACGCAGCGGCGGCACAAGATGCATTTATTATTATCACGAACGATTGCAGGAGACATATCGTCAATTTCATGATGCGAAACTTCTCCTTCAAATGCAATATCCGTCACATTCAGTTCATCCGCAAGCCTCTGCAATTCACAATTCTGATTTCTGGGGCAAGTCAAACATTTTCTTTCATGATTGGAAAGCGTTAGTTCCAAAACCGTTTTTCTTGCCACACGCACACGTTCCGTATTGGTAAACACCTCCATGCCTTCATTGACCGGATAAACGCACGCCGTCACTAACCCTTTTGCTCCCTTTACCTCAACCAAACACATACGGCAGGCGCCGATTTCATTAATCCCTTTTAAATAACACAGCGTTGGGATGTCAATTCCGGCTTGTCTTGCCGCCTGGAGAACTGTATAATCACTGGGAACGCTCATCGCTTCCCCGTTTATTTTAATATTAACCATTTCCATCTTCGTTTTTTCCCTCCTTCGTTATTTGTTCGCAATTGCCTTAAACGGGCACTTGGACATACAGACGCCGCATTTTACACAAACGTCTGGATTGATGTGGTACGGTTGTTTCACCTGACCGCTGATTGCGCCAACCGGACAGTTCTTCGCACAAATTCCACAACCTTTACATTTCCCTTCATCAATCCGAAAACTCAAGAGGTCTTTGCACACACCGGCAGGACAACGTTTGTCCACAACGTGCGCCATATATTCATCACGGAAATAGCGTAGTGTGCTCAACACCGGGTTTGGTGCGGTTTGACCCAAGCCACACAGAGCCGCAGACTTAATGCTTTGCGCCAAAACTTCCAAACGGTCTAAGTCTTCTACCGTACCTTTTCCTTTGGTGATACGCTCTAAAATTTCCAGCATTCTCTTTGTTCCAACACGGCATGGCGTACATTTTCCGCAGGATTCATCCACTGTAAATTCCAAAAAGAACTTCGCAATATCTACCATACAGGTATCCTCATCCATGACAATCAAGCCACCGGAACCCATCATGGAACCAATTTCGATCAAAGAATCATAATCAATTTTAGTGTCAATCAGCGAAGCCGGAATACAGCCGCCGGAAGGTCCTCCGGTCTGAGCCGCTTTAAATTTTTTGCCGTTCGGGATACCGCCGCCGATTTCCTCTACGATTTCACGCAAAGTGGTCCCCATCGGGATTTCCACCAAACCGGTATTTTTAATTTTACCGCCCAGCGCGAACACTTTGGTCCCCTTGCTTTTTTCTGTACCAATGGATTGAAACCATTCTGCCCCATTATTAATAATTTGTGTAATGTTCGCATAAGTTTCTACATTGTTTAAAAGGGTAGGTTTCTGCCAGAGCCCTTTGTTTGCCGGGAACGGCGGTCTCGGTCTGGGTTCGCCGCGGTGGCCTTCGATAGAAGTCATCAAAGCCGTCTCTTCACCGCACACAAAAGCGCCTGCGCCCAAACGGATTTCAAGATTAAAGGAAAAATCCGTTCCGAAGATGTGTTCCCCCAAAAGGCCATATTCTTTTGCCTGGTCAATCGCGATCTGCAAACGTTTTACCGCAATTGGGTACTCCGCACGGATATAAATATAACCCTGATCCGCCCCAACAGCGTATGCCGCAATTGCCATTGCTTCAATTACCGCGTGCGGGTCGCCCTCTAAAATACTTCTGTCCATAAACGCACCCGGGTCGCCCTCATCGGCGTTACAGCAAACATATTTCCCATTCGAACCGTCGGCACGCGCAGTAAACATCCACTTCATACCGGTAGAAAAGCCTGCACCGCCGCGGCCGCGCAAGCCGGACTCTTTGATCTCGTCAATAACCTGCTCCGGCGTCATGCTGGTGAGCACTTTTCCCAATGCCTGATAACCGTCAATCGCTATGTATTCTTCAATGTTCTCCGGATTAATGACACCGCAGTTACGCAGCGCAATCCGGCGCTGTTTCTTATAAAAATCAACTTCATTTAAAGATTTTATCGTATTATCTTCTACTGTTTCCTCATACAGAAGACGTTTAACAATACGGCCCTTTAACAAATGCTCCGTAACAATTTCCTCAACGTCCTCCACCTTAACCATACTGTAAAATGCGCCTTCCGGATATACAACCACAACCGGTCCCAGCGCGCACAGGCCAAAGCATCCTGTTTTAATCACTTTTACTTCTTTTTCCAACCCGTTTGCCGCCAGCTGGTTTTCAAATTCATGAATAATCTTTTGACTGCCGGACGAAGTACAGCCTGTACCGCCGCAGACTAAGACATGCGCTCTTGCAAATTCCATTCTGTTTTATCCTCCCCTGTTTTAACAAGTTTCAATCCAGGGCTTTTTTAAAAAAGCCCTGCCTTTGCGTTTTGCCGGTAAGCATTTTCCGGAAAATCCAATTTCCCTCCGGCAAACACAAGCATTGGTTATTGTTCCACCGCACCAATCGTATATTCCGTCACAACATTGCCGTTAACAATATGCTCTGCAACGACACGCTGCGCTTTTTCCGCCGTCATTTTAACATAAGTAACTTTTTCCTGGCCCGGAACCATCACTTCTACAATTGGTTCCAGCCGGCACATACCGATACAGCCGGTCTGTGTCACAGCGACGTCTGCCAAGCCGCGTTTGCCCACTTCTTCGACCAGTGCGTTTAAAACAGGGCGGGCGCCTGCAGCGATTCCGCAGGTTGCCATGCCAACCACGATTCTGGTGGCACTGCTTTCATCTTCTTTGCGCAAATTGACCTGGTTCCTCATACGGTTTCTGATTTCTTCCAGTTCCGCTAAGCTCTTCATACAATACAAAACCTCTTTTCATTCTCTTTTTAGTTCTAAAATTCCTTCAGAAATATATTCTTTCAGCCACAAAACAATTTCCGGACAGCTAAAGTCCCCGTCCTGTCCCAAAATTTGTTTTATTTCTCTTGTGTCTAAAATGAACTGCCGATCGTCTACTTTGTGACAATAAACAAAATCCGTAAGCATGTTTCCTGATATTAACACCGTCATCGTTTCCGCCATATCGCCGAGCGGCTGTCGGTCAATGTGGTCATATTGAAATTCCGCCTTAACTTTCGTACCGACACCTTTGCGCGACCAAATACTCAGGTCTCCCCCGGCAGCCTGTGCCGCCGCCTGAAAAAGCGAAAGCCCCATCCCCACCTTTCTTGTGGTTCTGGTGGTTTGAAACGGGTCTAGAACATGGCTTAAAAACTCCTCGTCCATGCCACATCCATCATCATCAATCTCAATGCGCAGGCGGTTTTCTGAAATGGCTTCACAAACCGTTATCTCCACCAAAGTTGCGCCTGCTTTTACAGAATTATTTACAATATCCAAAATATGAAGGGAAATCTCCTGCATTGCGCGCCCTCCTCAAATGCGGCAGCTCAAAGCAGCCTACATATATTTTGCCAGTATCCCGTCAATATCCTCCGGAACCAAACGTCCGTAGACATCTTCGTTCACCGTCATAACCGGAGCCAATCCGCACGCGCCGATGCAGCGCGTTGCATCAATGGAGAACTTGCCGTCCGGCGTACATTCATCCACGTCAATTCCAAGTTTATCCTTAATTTTATCCAAAATATTGCCGGAACCTTTTACATAACATGCTGTTCCAAGGCAAACGCCAATTTTATATTGGCCTTTCGGATTGGTGGAAAACTGGGTATAAAATGTTACTACGCCATAAATCTCTGCCATGCTGATGCCCAGACCTTCCGCTATTTTCTGCTGCACCTCAATCGGCAAATATCCATAAATATCCTGCGCTTCGTGCAGCACAGGGATCAGCGCCCCGCTCTCCTTTTTGTACTTTTCAATGACCGCTTTAAGCTGCTCTTCCTGCTCTTTTGTTGACTGAAAAGCAACTCCTGTTTTTTCGCTCAACTCATTTACCCCCTTGAATAATATATAATAATGAAATATGTTTTTATAGCGTCTGTTATCCCTATGTTAATTTTTTAACAAATACGCCTATAATAAACCAAAATAATTATAGCATTTGCACAAACCATTGTCTATACTATTTTTTACTTTTTTCGATAAAATCTTTCAAAAGGCTTATCATGGGTTCGTTGTAACAGAAAAGTTGCCTCCGGCAATGATAACCTGAGGCAACTTTCGAAATAGATTAATTTATATTATGCAAAAAACGAGTTCTTTATTCCTGTGTTTTTTTCTCGTCTGCTTCCCGAATTTCCACCCGGCGGATTTTTCCGCTGATGGTTTTCGGCAGTTCATCTACAAACTCCACAATTCTCGGATATTTGTATGGCGCCGTTGTTTTTTTCACGTGGTTTTGCAGTTCTTTTTTCAGCTCATCGCTCGGGCTGTAGCCTTTGGCAAGAACAATTGTTGCCTTTACCACCTGTCCGCGCAGCTCATCAGGAACTGCTGTGATTGCTGTTTCCAGGACTGCCGGATGCTCTAAAAGCGCGCTTTCCACTTCAAATGGTCCAATGCGGTAACCGGAGCATTTGATCACATCATCCGTGCGGCCGACAAACCACAAATAGCCGTCTTCATCTTTCCACGCAATATCCCCGGTGTGATAGATTCCATCATGCCAAACGCTGTTCGTGCGTTCCTCATCTTTATAATAGCCCATAAACATTCCAAACGGGAACTTCGTCTGCGGGCGGATGACTATTTCGCCTTCTTCACCCTCGCGGCAGGATTCTCCGTCCGGATGAATAATATCCACGCCAAGCTTTGGCATCGGTTTCCCCATCGAGCCAGGCTTTGGCTCCATCCACGGTGTTGTGCCGATGGTCAAAACCGTTTCTGTCTGTCCAAATCCCTCATGCAGTTTGATTCCTGTTGCCTTTAAAAACTGATGATAAATTTCCGGATTGAGCGGTTCGCCGGCAATCGTGCAGTATTTCAAGCTGGATAAATCAAAACGCGTTAAATCTTCTTTAATAAAGAAACGGTAAATGGTAGGCGGTGCACAGAAAGAATCAATCCGGTACTGCTCAATCTTATGCAGCAGGTCGACCGGCTGGAATTTGGAGGAATAATCATACGTAAACACCGTTGCTTCACAAATCCACTGTCCATACAGTTTTCCCCATACCGCTTTGCCCCAGCCCGTATCTGCCAGAATTTTGCCGTGATAATGTGCGCCAGCGGATAGGAAAAATTATGCGCAACCATTTTCGGCTGTCCTGTGGTGCCGGACGTAAAATACATCAGCATCATGTCTTCGATTTTCGTAGCTTCTTCGCCGGTAGGGCGGACAAAATTTTCACTCGCCGCCTCCATGCCGCTGGTAAAATCAATCCATCCTTCCGGCATTTCGCCGCTTTCTGCCGCACGGACAAAAATACGGTTTATGAGCGTTGGACACTCCGGCGCGGCGGAGTCAACGTGCTCCGGAACCTCTCCGTCCCCTGTTGCAACAATCGTTGTAATATCTGCCGCATTACAGCGGTATACAATATCCTTTTTGGTCAAAAGGTGCGTTGCCGGAATGGCAATGGCCCCGATTTTATGTAACGCCACCATAGAAAACCAAAATTGATAATGCCGCTTTAAGATAAGCATGACAAAATCGCCTTTTTTAATTCCCAGCGAACGGAAAAAATTTGCCGTTTTATCGCTGTAATACTTCATATCCTGAAAAGTAAAGATATGTTCTTCCCCATGATCATTGCACCAGATCATAGCTTTAGCGTCCGGCGTGGTTTTCGCCAGCTCGTCTACCACATCATAGCCAAAGTTAAAATTCTCCGGCATATTCATTTCAAAATGATTATAAAAATCCTCGTGGGACGTGTAATCCGTCCTGACATATTTATTAACTAAATCCATTTCTATCGTTCCTCCACCTGTTAATGCATAATGACCGCCAAAAAGCGTGCCGGCTTTCCGTCTAACGCCTTCATCCCGTGCGGATAGGTTGAATCAAAATAAATGCTGTCTCCTGCTTCTAAAATTAGGCTTTTGCCGTTAATCAAAAGTTCCAGCCGGCCCTCCAGCAAATAATTAAATTCCTGCCCCGGATGGTAGTTTTCCGAAATTTTGGCATTTTCTTCCCCCGGCGGTACGGTAACCATAAAAGGTTCCGCTTTCTTATTGCTGAAATTATAAGCAAGGTTTTGATATTCATATTCCCGTCTGCGGTCGACGGACAATCCTTTGCCGTTCTTCACCACGGAATATACCTTGAGCTTGGGGTTATCCCCGCTCAAAATTGCAGTTAATTCAACACCGAATTTTTCAGCAACGTCGTATAAAAAGCTGACGGGAATATCCACCTCTCCGCTCTCATACTGCTCATATTGTTCAATGGGAATATGAAACTCTCTGGCGAGCGCTTCTTTGGAAATATCCTCCACTTCACGCAGGCCCTTGAGCCTCATTGCTACCTGTCTCAATTGTTCTGACATATTGCGACCTCCTTTTCTCTCTTTCCTTTTTCTTTCCTGAATTTAACCTTCTGTCAAGCGCGGCACACGCGTCGGTTTTCCATCGCCGTCCAGCGCAACAAACACCAGGTTTGCTTCATTTGTCATAATCATCGCTCCGGTGCGCAGATTTTCCGCCCAAACCTCAACCTTAATCTTCATCGAGGTGTTTCCCACGGAAACCATAGTGGCAACCAGTTTCACCATCTCACCAAGCTTAATCGGGTGCTTAAAGTCCAGGCTGTCCATTGCCACCGTCGCCACAATCTGGTTCGAGTGTTTAGAAGCGGTCAGCGCCGCAGCAATATCAATCCAATGCATCAGCGTTCCGCCTTTTAAGTTGTTTAACAAATTAACATCATTCGGCAGTACCAGCTGAACCATATCCACAATAGAATCACTGATTTTCTTTGTTTTTTCCATAAGCACCTCCATTAACTTTCCTATAAAGATTTCCCGCACAGGCTGGAACAATCGCCTGCAACTTCTCTTTTTTGTTTATTATACCAAACTAACACAAAAATTAAAATAGTTTTTTAGAAAAAACACTTTTTGTCTGGAAATTATTTCAAAAAGCAAAAAACGTTAGTTTGAAATGAAAAATTTACATTGTTTGATTTTATCCTATCGTTTCATACTAAAATTATAAGTTGTCATATTGTAAAAACAAAATTTATGTACGGAATAAGAATTATAAAAAGCAATCAAAAGGTGAATCAAATGAAAAAAATAATTTTACTTTTAATTTTTATACTGCTGCTTTCCGGGTGCGAGAAAAATTCCGGCGTCCCCTCTTCCCCTCTGCCGGATACGCCCAGTGCCTCTGCCGCTGCCAGTCCCTCTGTTTCTGCCGCGCCAGTTTTAACGCCTTCGCCGAAACCCACCCAAACTCCCGCAGAAGAACCTGACCCTCAAACACCGCAGCCAACGGAACCGCCGCCAAAAGAATCCTTGCTTGCCCGCGCGTCAACACCGCTTTTAGATCAAGGGGAAGGTCGAATTTCCAATATAAAACTGGCAGCCGGGGAGGTTTCCGGTTTGATAATCGCTCCCGGGGAAACGTTTTCCTTTAACGAAGTCGTTGGTATTCGATCCGCAGAAAAAGGATACGAAAAAGCGCCTTCTATCGTAAAAGGAAAAAAGGAAATGGAGTATGGCGGCGGCGTGTGCCAACTGGCAACCACCATTTATCAGGCCGCCGATCAGGCAGGTTTGGAAATCATTGAGCGTCACAATCACCAAAAAGACATTGGTTACGCAGAAAAAGGGTCAGATGCGGCAGTTAACTACGGCACCTTAGATATGAAATTTAAAAATAATTCCGATTTTCCTATTAAAATCGCTGTTTTGGTTGGTGAAAATACGGTAAACGCTGAAATTTACCAAATCAATGATTAATTCATTATAAATTTACAAATATCTATTTACATGCGGCATAAATTTAGATATAATAAACTTTGTGGAAAGGTTTTTAATTCCATTTTATCCGATAGAAAAAATTTTTTAAATAATGAAGATCATTGGTAGCATTGATGAAACAGAACAGGACGTGATGGTTTGTATCTTTTGGGATTGCTCCGGCCGTTTCGGCTTGGAAATATAGATATTTTAGGCATGGTGATCCGTGCAATTGTTATTTTGCTGGCTATTTCCATACATGAAATGGCGCACGGCTTCGTCGCATATAAACTGGGTGACCCCACAGCCAAATCGATGGGGCGGCTTTCGCTCAATCCTCTAAAGCATCTTGACCCGATCGGCGCGCTGTGCATGTTGTTTTTTGGTTTTGGATGGGCAAAACCGGTGATGATTAATCCATACAATTTTAAAAAACCGAAACGGGACTCGGCCCTTACGGCACTCGGCGGGCCTTTGGCAAATTTTATTCTGGCGTTCTTAGGGATTGTGATTTTTAAAATACTAATTGTATTTCAGACCCCCTCCAATGCTTTTACAGAAATCATTGCCTCTTTTTTGAGTGCATTTATTTCCTTAAACATTGGCTTAGGATCGTTTAACCTGATTCCGATCCCGCCTTTAGACGGTTCGAAGATCTTTCTATCTCTTTTGCCGGACCGCCTTTATATGGACATTATGCGTTATGAGCGCCTAGGCTGGATTATATTAGTTGTGGCTTTGGCCACCAACGTACTCACGCCGGTCATGGTTACGATTCAGAACTTTATCATTAACATCATGACCTTTCTTGTGGGAGGGTTATAATTGGAAGAGAATCAGCTTTCTGTAAAACTTGAGGTGTTTGAGGGGCCTTTGGAACTGCTTCTGCACCTTTTGAAAAAAAATAAGGTAAGCATTTATGACATCCCGATTGTAAAAATAACGGCACAGTATATGGAGTATCTGGATGCCTATCAAAAGTTTGACATGGAGGTTTCCAGCGAATTTTTGCTGCTTGCTGCAGAACTGCTGTTTATTAAGTCAAAAATGCTTTTGCCTCGCCACGAAGAAGAGGAAGAGGACGACCCCAGAAGAGATTTGGTGTCCCGTTTGGAAGAGTATCAAAAGATAAAAAAAGCGGCAGAATTTTTAAAGGATCATGAGTTTGCCGGTCATTATAATTTTTTTAAAAAACCAGATTTGATTGAAAAAAAAGCGCCCGATTACAGCGAGCAAGCCTTTGATTTGGACAGGCTTCTTTCTGCTTTTGCCGTGATTCTCGACAAAACACAGCGCAAAGAGCCTCCCCCGAAAACTTCCTTTTCCGGAATCGTCGGGCACGAAAAGGTTTCTGTTACTTCCCGGGCAAATTACATAAAAAAACGTTTGGCCAAAGAGCGCAGAGTTACGTTTGAAGCTCTGTTTGAAGAAATCAAAACCCGGCCGGCATTGGTTGCAACATTTCTTGCACTGCTTGAAATGATGAAGCTGGAAATTGTTTTTGTGGATACTTCCGGCGATGAAATTATAATTACGAAACTTAGAGATGGTGAGATAACAAATGAGTTTTAATCCGGGCTCCGTCATAGAAAGTATATTATTTGCCGCAGGTGACAGCGTATCCCGCAAAGAATTGGCGGATATTTTGGACATGAGCGAAGAAGAGATTACAAAGGAAATAGAACGCCTTAGCGATTTTTACAGGGAGAATGACCGCGGTTTGAAAGTCATTTGTCTGGAAGATGAGTACCAGCTTTGTACGGCGGAACAAAATTACCGCTATGTCCAAGCGCTGGCAGAACCTCGAAGAAAACAGTCTTTATCCCCTGCCGCTCTTGAAACCCTATCCATTGTTGCCTATCACCAGCCGGTTACCCGCGGCAGCATTGAATACATCCGCGGCGTCAATTCTGACGGACCTGTAAGCCGTCTGCTGGAACGCGGGCTGATAGAAGAAGGCGGACGGCTGGAGGCGCCCGGAAGGCCGATTCTTTACGTTACCACGCAGGAATTTTTAAGAAGTTTCGGTTTGTCTTCCCTATCGGATCTTCCCGAGATTGAGACAGGTATAGGCGCTCAAATCTCTGTCGATACTATCGTTATGGACGAGGAACATTTAGAAGAACCCTTCGCTGAAGAAGAACTCTCCCGTGAAACAAATGTTTCCGAAGAATTGGAGACGAATCAGGTGAACGAATGATTATTTTTGCCATAATAGCCGCTGTTTTACTCTTGTTAATTGCCCTGGTTTTATTGCTTCCTGCCTATGTCGGGATAGAATATGAATACCGGGAGGGCAGGCAAAAACTGCTTGTGCACATGCGCCTGCTTGGAATACCGATAAAAATACGCGTTCCCATTGGCGAGGCTCAAAAAAAACAGAAAAAAATGAAGGCGGCAGAAAAAGATACTGCGACTGAAACAGAAGCAAAAAAGAAATTTACATTTTCACGGTTTCGCGAAATTGCAGGCGGTATTCGGGATGCTTATCAAGAGTCGAAAGAAGATATTCGGCTCACGCTTGCCCAAATCCGAAAAAAAACGGAATTGGAATCTGTGGCTTTTCATCTTGGCTTTGGTCTTTCTGACGCTGCAAAAACTGGGATTGCAACCGGCGCGGCATGGACGTCGTCCTCCTGCCTGCTGTCTGTCGTAAACCAAATGGTTGGAATAAAAACGGTAGATTTGCGTATTTCTCCGGATTTTACACGGGAAACCTTTTCTATTTATATAAAAAGTATATTAAAACTTCGTCCGGTGCATATTATAAGTATTGGCATAAAAATTATAAAAATTGTAAACCTGTTCATTGAAAAAATGAACCTAAAATAAATATTGATTGACATTCATAAGAAAAAAACGAAGAAAAGGCGGTGTTAGTATGGCAGAACATCCTATCAAAGGTTTAATGGAAACTGCAATGAAAAGCATAAAAGACATGGTTGACGTCAACACAATCGTTGGCAGTCCCGTAGAATCTAAAGACGGAACTGTTATTATCCCCATTTCAAAGGTATCGTTTGGATTTGGCGCAGGCGGCAGTGAATTTGGAGAACGCTCCGGCATTGCGCCTGACACCAACGCTAACTTTGGCGGAGGCTCCGGCGGCGGCGCCAGCATTGATCCGGTTGCGTTTATGGTTGTCGGTCAGGGACAGATTAAGCTTCTCCCCTTGGACAAGGCTCCCTCCCCGATTGAAGACGTCATTGACAAAGTACCAACACTTTTGGACAAGCTGACCGAGCTTTATAAAAAGAACAGCAGCAAAAAAGAAAAGAAAGAGAAAAAAAAGGAAGACGAAACTATTGAAACGGTTGAAACGGTTACGTTTTCAGACGGCGAATAGCAGAAAACTTCATTATTGTAAATTAAGGAAAGCCATCGCAAATGCGAGGGCTTTCCTTTAATTTATCCCATTTCCTTTATTCTCTTTTATCAAACTATGCTAAAGCCGCGCAACCGATTTTTGCTGTTCCCAATCGCTTTTCCAATAGAATACAAGCGCGACCAGCATGGACACGACCCAGCCGACCGGCCAGGACAGCCAAATGCCGGTAGATTCGAAGAACGGCGAAAAGACAAACGCCAGCACCACTCGAAGAAGCAAATCAGAAAAGGTAGAAACCGTAAAACAAAGCACTGCCCCCGCGCCGCGCAAAACACTGTCAATCATCAGCTTAATCATGATTGTAAAATAAAACGGCGCTACGATTCGCAAAAATAAAATTCCGACCTGCACGGCTTCGTCACTGGGATTGTTCATAAATATGTGGATCATCGCCTTTCCTGCGCCCAGATAGGCCAGCACAAACGGCGCCGCCACACAACAGCCCATTAAGACAGCGGCTTTTAACCCTTTCTTTACCCTGCGCGGCTGCCCGGCTCCCATATTTTGCGCCGCAAAATTAGACATTCCATTTGCCAGAGAAGTAAAAGAAGTGATGGCAAAGGTGTTCAATTTGATCGCAGAAGAATAACCGGCTATCACAGATGAGCCATATCCATTTACCAACCACTGAATAAACAGGTTGCCCACCGAAACAAAGCTTTGCTGCAAAATACTTGGAATGGCAAAGCGGCAGATTTTTCCCAGCATTTCTTTAGAGAACCATCTCGGCTTTTGTTCTGTCTGTATTTTTCGCAGCCGTTTCATCAAAACGGCAAAAGCCAAAACAGAAGAAAAACCCTGTGCCGCAAAAGTGGCCCAAGCAACACCGGCAACCCCCATCTGAAACTGAATAACAAACCAAAGATCCAGCGCAATATTCCCGAGAGATGAAAAAATCAAGAAATAAAGCGGTGTGCGAGAATCACCCAGCGCTGTAAATATTCCAGTACAAATATTATATAAAAACAGAAAAAACAAGCCGAAAATATAAATTCTAAGATACAGCGCGCCGTCGGTAAAAATATCTTCCGGCGTTTGCAGCATCTGCATGATCGGCTGGCAGGAGATCGTGCCAATCACTGTAAAAAACAAGCTGACCGCCACTGCCATCACCAGAGAGGTGTGAACCGACGTCTTCATGTCCGCCATGTTCTTGGAACCAAACAACTGGGCAATGACAACAGAACAGCCGACATTGAGCCCAGCCGCAACCGCCATAAAAATCATAGTAATGGGATAAGAGGCGCCGACCGCTGCCAGCGCCTGCTCGCCGACAAACTGCCCCGCCACCACACTGTCAACAATATTATAAAGCTGTTGAAATGCAACACTGAGTAAAATTGGCAGTGAATATTTCCATAAAATGCCGCTTGGCTTTCCCTGCGTCATATCACAAATCACAATGCAAAACCTCCTGTTCGTCAATCCTTGCCTATTTTATCACATTTTATAGTTTTTCGCAATTGCGGCTAATGATTCAGCAAAAATATTATTTTTTCTAAAGACAAAAGACTGCTTTTGCCAATCAAGTTTTGCTTGACATCTTTATCCGGTTGCGCGATAATGGAATTAAACGACAAAAGCAGGAGGTTTTTTTATGGTATCATTTCAATATTATACGCCTACACAAGTGGTTTTTGGAAAAAATGCAGAGGCGCAGACCGGAAGTTTGATCAAAGCGCAGAAATGCCGCAAAGTTTTGGTGCATTACGGAAGTGAAAGCGCTAAAAAATCCGGACTTTTGGATCGCATTTTTGAGTCCCTGCAATCAGAGGGAATTAAATATGTCACTCTGGGAGGTGTAGTTCCCAACCCCAGGCTTTCAAAAGTATACGAAGGAATTGAGCTGTGCCGCCGGGAGGGAGTTGACTTTATTCTTGCCGTTGGCGGCGGGAGTGTTATTGATTCTGCAAAAGCCATTGGCTATGGCCTTGCATACAATGGTGATGTCTGGGATTTTTACTGCAAAAAGGCACAGGCAACTGCCTGCTACCCCATTGGTGCCGTTCTCACCATCTCGGCTGCCGGAAGTGAAATGAGCGATTCCTCTGTGATTACGAACGAAGATGGATGGCTCAAGCGCGGCTACAACTCCGACCTTTGCCGCTGCAAATTTGCCGTGATGAATCCGGAATTGACCTACACTCTGCCCGATTACCAAACGGCATGCGGCTGTGTGGATATTTTGATGCACACCATGGAACGTTATTTTACTAACGAACCGCACACGGAAGTCACCGATGAGCTTGCTGAAGGGCTGATGCGCGCTGTGATCCGCAATGCTAAAATTTTGACCACAGACCCTAAAAATTATGATGCCCGAGCAGAAATCATGTGGGCAAGCAGCCTGTCACACAACGGGCTGACCGGCTGCGGAACCGTAGGAGACTGGGCGTGCCATCAGTTAGAGCACGAACTTGGCGGCATGTTTGATGTTGCACACGGCGCCGGTTTGGCTGCCATCTGGGGCAGCTGGGCACGCTATGTTTATACCGTCAATGCCCATCGGTTTGCGCAGTTCGCCGTGAATGTTTTAAAGGTTTCTAACCATTTTTCTAGTCCGGAAGAAACCGCCCTTGCCGGCATTTTAGCTGTGGAAGACTTTTACCGTTCCATTCATATGCCCACAAATCTGCGTGAACTGGGTGTTGACGCGTCTTCTGAACAGCTGCACGAACTTGCATATAAATGCAGTTTTATGGGTACAAGAACCATTGGGGCTTTCCGCCCGCTTTCACAGGCAGATATGGAAAAAATTTATACCATGGCAAAATGACCCATACTTAGGTTTGGCAAAACCATTCTGCCGGTTTTCTTATCCTTGCTTTTTTCTTTGCATAAAAAATAACAAGCCGTTTTCCAGATCATTTTCTGCAAAACGGCTTGCTTTTTATTTATTTAGATTTTCTCTTTATTTAATGACTGCTGAACAATTCTGAAACGCAGCCGCATAGCGGTTTGTAAGCGTTTCAGAATTGTTTAGGTGCAAGGTTTTTGTGCTTTTTTTG
>CASGBM010000087.1 GCA_949299615.1 uncultured Eubacteriales bacterium
CCTAAAAATAGCATTTTAATGCTGTTTTTAGGTGTGAAATTGTAAATTTCACACAAATGGTTTCGCAAAACCATTTGTTCAGTAGACATTATTTATCTGTATGTATATTTGTTTTTTAATCTGTTATAGGCAAAAGAAAGGCCAACATCACAGCTACCGACAAGAACATTCCGGGCACGTACCCCTATCCCCGAATTGATGGACAAAAAAGAGTGGTATAATGGAATGGAAATATAAAAATCCAATATTACCAAGGAGGATAATTCCATGCCAATCAAAAAAGGAACAATGCCGCCGCGCTACGATGAGGCCTTCAAGACGGGCGCTGTCAAAATGGTTACCGAACAAAGCCTCCCCGTTAAAGAGGTTGCCTCCGAACTCGGTATCTGTATTGATACTTTGCGTTCTTGGCTCAAACGTGCCGGCTTCCAAACCTCTTCACTCACCCGTCAAAACCGAGAGGATGCACGCCTCCGTGAACTTGAAGCTGAAAACCGCGCTCTGCGCAAACGCCTTGCCCGGAAAGATGAGGTCATCGCTGTCTTGAAAAAATCCATCGGCATACTTTCCGTTCCATAGAGGATAAGTTTCGTTTCGTCGTTTCTTATCGTTCCGAGTTCTCTGTGGATTTACTGTGCCGATTGTTAAAAATTTCTCGGAGTGGTTACTATGCCTGGAAAAACAGCTTCTCAAAGACAAAGGGAACAATTGCTTTTAAGCAAACTCGCTGAACTGCGAGACTTTACCGCTTCCAAACCTGACACCAAATGGGTCGGAGATATTACATATATCCCCACCGATGAAGGCTGGCTCTATGCTGCTATTGTCAAGGATTTATGCTCAAAAAAGGTTGTCGGCTACGCCTTCTCTGACCATATTGACTCCAACCTCACCTCTGCCGCATTAGAATTGGCAGTAATGCGCGAACAGCCGCCAGACGGCCTCATATTTCACAGTGACAGAGGCGTGCAGTACGCTTCTAACCGTTATCGGGAAACATTGGCTAAATACAACATTACACAAAGTATGTCAAGAAAGGGGGATCCGTACGACAACGCTGTTGCAGAATACTTCTTCAGCTGCCTCAAATGTGAATTGGTTCACCTGAAGCATTACCGCACAAGAGACGAGGCGCAAGCCGATATATTTGCTTATATTGAGACTTTTTACAATACGTCCGTCCTCATTCGAGTATCGGATGGCTGTCGCCTTGCGCCTATGAGAATCTTTTGAGAGAAATTTCTGCCGCCTGATTTTTGCTTTCATTCGAATTTAGGTGTATTTTTAAGAAATACTGCGATTCATTCCGTTTTTCCCGCTCTTTTTCTGTCTATTTTTTCGGGAATGGCTCATTTCTCTTCCATAGATAAACGATTAAGTGCCGCCAGATATACTCCTGCGCTCCAGCCCATCATAGGCGGTGTTTCATATTCACATCCAACAACAACGCTGCCGTTGACAACATCGTACTTTTCCCACAAATTACCCGTTTCATCAAACACCTTATCTACAAGTCTAATATATTTTTCTGCTGTTCTTTTCGCTTCTTCTGTATATCCATATCTATCAAGACCAACTATCGCAATATATTGTAAACAAGCCCAGCCATTAGGGTAATCCCATTGAAATATACCCTCAGCATCGTTTTTCTCGCAGGTCAGTATTCCGTACTCAGTTTCCAATCTGTGAAGATTTTTAACAAGAGCCTCCGCGTGTTTTTTGTCGGCAAGCCCGGCAAACAACGGATAAAGGGAGGCCGCTGAAAAAATCTTGCTTTGCTTTCCCGTGACAAAATTATAATCAAGTAGCAATCCCTCGCCGTTATCCATTTTTTCAAGCATTAAAGCTCTGCGCTTTTCAGCGTATTCGTTCCATATTTCCGTCTCGCCATTTTTTAATTCATCTGCGAAAAATTCCATATTATTTTCCATCATAAACAGCAGAGAATTGAGATCGACCGCCGCGAAATTATACCCCTCATAATCCCATCGCGGATTCATATCCCAACCACTTTCGCAGTTGCTCATATAATGCCGCACAAGATCATGTACGGGGATATCAGGAGCTACCCCGGTACGATTTGTACATCCTGCGGCAATATCTCTATATTCATCTTCTGACAGCTTACCGTCATCATCATAGTGGTTAAGTCCCATATCGGAACAGCGTTTTCTCTGCCAGAATTCATATTCCTTTTTTAGTATTGTATATGCCGAAAACAGCCAAACCGTATCCTTGTAATACTCATACACTTCTCTGACCATACAGCTCAAAAACGGAGGCTGTGAATGATTAAGATAGTATGTTCTGTTCCCGTTGGGCATAAAACCGTATCGATTGACCAAATACAGCATATCGTCAACATTATATTTTGCCTGCTCCTCTATGCCGTCAATAATCAAACCCATGTTAGTAAAATATGTATCCCAATAGTATATTTCATCAAAATGCCCGACTGCAGGAACCGTATACGGATACGGCAGCCCTATCAGCGTGCCATCGTCATTTGGATTATACTTTATACATTTGTCCCAATTTTCACTTATATATTTTTTGACTTTTTCTGACATAATCAACCTTCCCTTGCTGCAATCAGCAGTCCCGACTGCGGAACATCAAATACCGCAATATCTTTAATATCCTTTATATAGCTTTCAATATGCGTACCCATACAATCGTGGATGGTATATTTAATTTTTCCATTTCCTCTCAGTGCAATAAAACTCTCGCCTGTTCCGTTTACGACAATCAAATTTCCGCCCGAATAATCCACAATATTTCTACTGTAGCACACACATATCTTCTTTCCGTTAAGTTCCGCTTCTGCCATGGAATAATTCGCTTCGGGATTGTATATTTTCAGTTTTCCATCCAAAAGAACTTTTCTGTTTTCAATCCAAAAATCAAGCCAAAATTTAAGAACGCTCCGATGTTTATTCGTTATTTCCGCCAGTTTCACGGAAAGCTGAGGCACGCCGAACAGCACAGCTATTAGCTGTTTTGCAACACACTCATTTGTTTCATCTGCGTTCCATGTTATCATATCGGAATGAACAGCCGCTTTCCCGGAGGTCATCCTTAAATCAAGGACTCCCACGCGGTTGATAAACGCGTCTAACGCACAGTCGCCGACCCGCATCATATTGCCGTATTGTGTAATAACAGGGCCGATGTAGCTCTGTCGAAATTCAAGCATTATATCGGGATTGATTTGCTTGAGCCTTGCGGTTATCCCGCTCAACAGACATTCTATCGCATCCTCAAGTGAGTCAAAATCCCTTTCTGAACTTACCTTGTCGGAATACTCCGTAAGCTCAAAGGCGTCGATAAAATCAAGCTTAAATCCGTCAAGCTCCCATTCCGAAACAGCTTTTTCATATATTCCCGCCAAATACTCGCGCATCTCGGGAAAACGCGGGTCAAGACAGTTCCACTCGTTTTCCTCGCTGTCAAGATATTTACCTTGAAAATGTTCCCATACATCGGAATGTCTGCCTACATAGGGAACAGAATACCACACCATAACCTTCATTCCAATGTTATGAATTTTATCAACAAATGAACGCATATCTTTTATTTTGTTTTTGCAAACCTGCCAATCGCCGCAGTATGAATAACCGCCGCCGTTATTATCCGTCTGCCAGCCGTCATCTATGATAATGCTTCTCATACCAAGCTCATACGCTCTCTTGCATTCCTCAATCAATTCATCATCATTTATGTTCTGATGGTAGTTATACCATGTGGAATACATCGGCATACGGACGGTATCGGGAACACACTGTTCCCCTTGTCGCATACGCTCCGCCGCCGCTTTAATCGCCTCATAAAACGGGATTTTGCGCTTATCTATTATAATTTGCGTTTTGTATTCAACAACCTGTCCGACAGGCTCTGTAAAGAATGAAACCCTGCAAAGACAGCTTTTACCCGCTTCCTCTGTTCCTGTACTGATCTCAATCGGTGTTTTTGCGTCTGTGACCGACAATGTAAACACATTGCTACCATCCTGTGAAATAACAGATTGTATAGGCATTCCGGACGCAAGACGCGACTTGGAGACCTGATGTTCGGGTCTCCAGTCAGGTAAAATATTCCTCACAAGCCCGCATCCGGAATTCCATACGGAAAATGCACCAACATACGGAATATTAAATTCAACTGTTATCTTTTCGGGCGAACACATCTTTCCCGCACAAAAGCGTAAATCGTAAACAGTGATATTGTTTTCACAACTGCACGATTCCACCCGAAAGCTGCCACCTGCATTTTTATTTATCACTTTTATATCCATCATTTTAATTCACCATTTCAGCCACAGCCGTTATTTTTATCCCATTCTTTGTTGTGCAGTCACCGCCGATAAAAATGTCAAACTCTCCTGGCTCAACACAAAATTTACCTTTTCCGTTATAAAATCCAAGTTCTTCTGATCCCAGTTCAAAAACAGCCTTTTGGGATTCGCCCCGCTTCAATAAAATTTTCGAAAAGCCCTTCAATTCTCTTACCGGCCGTGCCATAGTCGCAATCAAATCCCTGACATAGCACTGTACCGTCTCTTTCCCGTCATATCCGCCCGTATTTGTAACCGTAACCCCGACTTAAGTCAGAGCGGCTTTTTCACATCGAGCCTCCGAATATGCAAATTTTGTGTAGCTCATTCCATACCCGAAAGGATACATAGGAGTCGAACGGCAATCTAAATAATTGCTTCCTTCACCGTAATATCCCATACCATTTCTGGGCATTGCATGATAGTTATAATAAATAGGAATTTGCCCCGTAGCTCTTGGAAAACTCATCGGCAGTTTTCCCGATGGATTCACTTTACCATAGACAATATCCGCAATGCTCTGTGCAGCGTATGTTCCCGAATGCCATGCGTACAGAATTGCGTCAAAATACGGCTCTGCTTTCTCCAATGCAATCGGGCGTCCAAAGCATAGCACGCCGATCACCTTTTTCCCCAGACGCTTCATTTTTTTCGCAAGTTCCAATTGCTCCTGCGGCAACTCTATGTTTGCGAGGCAATTATTTTCGCCGGTGACCTTTGCACTTTCGCCAAGAACAACAAGCACCGTATCGACATTATGCAGCTCCGAGAGAATATCATCCCACAGATAATCACCCTGTGAAAAGATAAGCGTATCTTTATCGGGAACTCTATCTGCAAAAGCCTCCGCCACGCTTTGCACCATATCAATATCGGCATCCAGTGTCCAGCTTCCCAAGAGCGAACGCTTTTCATGTAAAAAAGGTCCGATCAAAGCAATTCTTTTCGATGTGTTCAGCGGCAAAATGCCCTCATTTTTCAAAAGTGTCACCGTCTCGTCAGCGCATTGCTTTGTAATCTCAAAATGCTCGCTATAATTGATTTGCCGATGGGTGATATACGGATTGTTTAACAATCCAAATTTTTCTTTAATATATAAAATACGATATACCATTTTATCAATGATTTCTTCGCTCACTTTTCCTTCTGCAACCAACTTGCTCATGTAATCGATATAACACTTGCTGATCATATCCATATCAAGTTCCGCATTTGCTGACAGTGCTGCCGCTTCTTTCCTGTCTTTGGCAACCCCTTCGTATACAAGCTGCTCAATCGAGCCCCAATCACTGATGATAAAGCCTTTAAATCCCAATTCATCTTTAAGGATGTCATGTAAAAGATACCTGCTTGATGCAACCGGCTGACCGCTTATCTCGCTGAAAGAATTCATTACTGTCGCTGTACCGGCGTCTACGGCGGCCTTAAACGGTTTCAAATAATAATTTCGCAGAGTATAATCACTAATTTCTGCCTTATTATAATCGCGTCCTCCCTCCGCCGCACCATAACCGAGGTAATGCTTTGCACAGGCGGCAACAGAATCCGCTTTTTTGTTATCCTCCCCTTGAAATCCGTGAATGACCGCTTGCCCCATTTTTGAAGTAAGATATGGGTCTTCACCGAATCCTTCGATACATCTCCCCCACCTTGGGTCGCGCGCAATATCTATCATAGGCGAAAACGTCCAATGAACTCCATCGTTTGCAGCCTCACGCGCAACAGCACGGTATGCCTTTTCGACAGCATCGGGATTAAAGCTCGCTGCCAATGCAAGCGGGACGGGCAAAACCGTACGGTATCCATGAATAACATCGCGTCCGAATATTAACGGGATATGGACAGGCGACTCCTCTACGGCAATTCTCTGCAGCTCGTTCAACTGATCAATAATAACTCTTTGCTGCTCATCATTTCCCGCCGTTGCGCTGTCCGCAAGGATAACGGAACCGACGCGCCCCTTCCGAACCTCCTCGCACAGCAGTTCAAAATCCCACAAGCCGGCTTGATTAAGCTGTCCGACCTTTTCTTCCAAGGACATAGAATGAATTTTATTGGTAATTTCTTCTATATGCATAATTAAAAATTCTCCTCCTATTTTGCAGCTCTTACTTGAAATG
Source organism: uncultured Eubacteriales bacterium (assembly GCA_949299615.1). Taxonomy (GTDB): domain Bacteria; phylum Bacillota; class Clostridia; order UBA1381; family UBA9506; genus RGIG1666. Next base: position 6,454 of record CASGBM010000087.1, read on the forward strand.
TATACTTAAAATTTTTCTCATCAAACCGATATTTCGTAGGCAGCTCCGGGCCGCAGCTGTTGCTGCCGATTCCGCTCACTTTGTAATCTATGCGCAAAGCAGTCTCTTTTCTCGGCGTAAGCTCAAACGAATGCGCCGCATTTTCCAAATCCGCCGCTGTAAAGTGGCTTGCGGAAAATTCAACCTGTTCAGCCGCACGGACTGTCAGTGTATTTTCGCCCTCTTTTACGGCGATACGCTTTACATTGGTATGATTGCCGTGTTCCTGCGGACGAACATAAGGCACATATTCTTTTTCCGCCGTGGTTTTATACCAGCCCATCTTAGAGTGAGCGTACAAATCAATATAATTTTCTCCCTTTCCCATTCCGTAATAGCTGATGCTTTCGCTTCCCGCAGTCAGCAAATATTCCGCGCCGAAACGCGGCAGGAACGGCGCATCCTCACGGACGGTTCCGCTGACCTCGTGCAAAACCGCTCCGTCCGCCGTAACTGTATACCGCACCGAAAAATGCACAATCGGCGCCTTTGATCGTGCCGAAATATTGCATTTGCTCACAAACACCACCTTACCTTCGGATGCTTCTGTAAGCTCTGTTTTATAGCAGTGCATAGAGCTTAAATTCAAGCCCTCGTTGTTGCGATAGTTGTCATAATAGCTTCCCCATTTCAGCTTGATACTGCGGTCGTTATCGGTCGGCGCACGCCACACGCCAAAGGCCGAACGCCCAGCCAGCCACTCTCTGCCGCTGCAAACCATACTTTCAAAGCCGCCGTACAGCTTGTTAAAACGGTAGTTGAAGCCCGTTCCCTCAATATTTATAAATTCCTTATCCTCAGTCACTTTGAGCGTTCCGTTTGCGCTTGTGCTCAAATTCTGCGGCTTTTCAAGCAGAGCAAACTGATTAAACGAGGTTTCATACCCCGCCTTTGCCCAGGGCTTATCCTCCGACAACGAAAAGGCAACATTCAGATATGCGCCCTCATTACAGCTTATCTCGCCGAGCGGAACCTCTAAGATTATGCTTTCCCCCGCGGGCAAATCCAGCTTTTGCTTCAAAAGCGTTGTCTGCACTCCGTCTAAGTCCAGCGTAACCGTCACCGTTTCATTCGCCGTACGGAAACGGTAATCGCTTTTAACTTTAATTTTGCCGCCGCCCAAATATTCGGCGGAAAGGTTGTAATAATTCTGTTTAATATTCAAGCTGCCCGCCTTAAACGAGCGGTCGGGAAATACCAAGCCGTCTACGCAGAAGTTGCCGTCGTGCGGAATTTCGCCAAAGTCACCGCCGTAGTAATATTTTCCGTCCTTTTCAATCACATGGTCTGCCCATTCCCATACACATCCGCCGATAAAATTATCATATTTGCGAAACAGCTCCGTATATTCCTCCACGCTACCCGGACCGTTGCCCATTGCGTGAGCGTATTCGCACAAAAATACGGGACAATTCTTCTCCCTTTCCGCAATACGCTTTAATTCCTCCAATCCGGGATACATACGGCTGTACATATCAACGGTATCGGGATTCCCGCTGTACGGCTCGTCACAGTCGGGATTATCCAAAACACACGCGCCCTCATAGTGAACCAAGCGGAAGGGATCGCGCCGCCGCACCCACTCCGACATAGCATCGTGGTTGGCTCCGTAACCGCTTTCATTGCCCAGCGACCAGAAAATGACGCAGGGGCGGTTCTTGTCCCTCTCCACCGTACGGCGTAGCCTTTCGACGAAAGCCTCCCGCCATTCGGGTTTTTGACACACCCATTCCTCGTTGTACGGCTCGTAGCCGGGGCCTCCGCCCAAACGGGTTGTAAATCCGTGGATTTCAATATCCGTTTCATCAATAACATAGAAGCCCAGCCTATCGCACAGATGATAAAACTCGGGCGCGTTCGGATAGTGCGAGGTACGGACGGTGTTGATGTTCAGCTTCTTCATTTGAAACAGGTCGTATTCCATATCCTCATACGAGGTTACATATCCCTTAGCCGGATGGGTATCGTGACGGTTGACGCCCTTAAGCAATACGCTCACACCGTTTATCAGCAACTCACCCTTGGACGAAATCTGTATAGAGCGTATTCCAACAGGTTCGCATATTACCTCATCACCCATTTTAAGCAAAAGGTAGTAGAGGTTCGGCGTTTCCGCTGTCCACTTTTCCGCATTTTCAATTTCAAATTCCGTCTTATTAAGCCCGCCGCCAAGCCTGTTGCCGTGTAGGTCAAGCAATACCGTTTCAACATCTCCGTCTCCAACGGTTTCCAAATCCAAAGTGATTTTTGCATTCTTGTAATCGTCGGAGAGCTCGGTATGTACAAAGTAATCGCGAATATGGTTTTTATCCCTCCTCAGCAGATAAACATCTCGGAATATTCCGTTTAGGCGATAAAAATCCTGATCTTCAAGGTAGCTGCCATCGCACCACTTCGCAACCAAAATACTGACCGTGTTTTCACCCTTTTGCAAAAACGGCGTAATGTTAAATTCGGACGGCAAATGCGAACCTTGTGTGTAGCCCGCCTCCTGTCCGTTAATGTACAGCAACATACAGCAAGCAGCTCCCTCGCAACGCAGATATATCTCCTTGCCGTCCCAGCCTTCATCAATCGTAAATCTACGGGAATACACCCCCGCCGGATTATCAATTGGCACATAAGGCGGATCAACAGGATAAGGATATTCAACATTTGTATAATGGGGAATATCATAGCCGTGCATCTGCCAGTTGGACGGCACAGGAATCGTTTCGCTGAATGTATATCCCGGTTGAAATACCTCCTCCCCAATGTCTGTCACGCGAAGGAAATATTGAAACCTCCACTCACCGTTTAACATTTGCCGGTACGGCGTATCGCCCTTACCCTCAAGAGCTGCTTTCTCGTCCGCATACGGGATATAGAACGCCCGTTCCTTCTCGCGGTTAATAGAGAGCAGAGATGGGTTTTGTAAAAACTCGTCTAAATTTATCATATCCTATTCCTTTCTCTCCAAGCCAATTTCTTAATTTATTGTTCTATCTATATCCCTAAAAAATCCCACGAACCGCCTCATCAGCCAAGTCCGCTGCCCAATAGTCCGCCAGCGGGTTATTCTTTGCCGCGCCTACGGCAAGGGCGAACATTCCGCCCGCCTTTGCCGCCTCTATTCCCACGTCCGAATCTTCGATAACAAGGCAGTTTTCATACGGCACGCCGAGCCTGTCGGCAGCAATCAGAAACACCTCCGGGTCAGGCTTGGATTTCTGCGTATCCAGTCCGCAGCTCACCGCGTCGAATAAGCCCGCAAGTCCCGTCTTTTCCAAAATCATCGGTGTGTTCTTACTTGCTGAACCAACCGCCGTTTTTATGCCCTTTTTCTTTATGTATTCAATAAATTCAAATACGCCGTCCAGCACCGCCGACTTGTCCAGATTGGCGAGAGAAGCGACATAGATATTGTTTTTGCGCTCTGCAAGCGCAAGTTTTTCTGCGTCCGAATACTGCTTATCCGTCTTTTCCAGCACTACCTCCAGCGACGCCATACGGCTCACCCCTCTTTGACGCAGATTGTCCTCCCGCGCAAAGCCGATGATGCCTTCTTCCTCCGCAAGCTGTTTCCACGCTTGATAGTGCAGTTCATCCGTCGTTACCAACACCCCGTCCAAATCAAATATTACCGCCTTAATCATAGCTTTGCCACGCTCCAATCACTGCCGTGTATCTCAATTTTGTAAATACTGCCCTTGTAGTTTATTTTGAATTTCATTGACTTCCACGCTTTCGGCAAATGCGGATTGCAAATGATTTCCCCATCCTTGATTTCCAGTCCCGCAAAGCCGAACACCGCCACCATCCACGCGCCGCCCTCTGATGCCGGGTGTGTGCCGCCGATATAGATAAGACCCGCCCACTCCTTGCCGCCAGAATGCAAATCCGCCTCCGCCGACTTCATAAAGAACGGATAGGCAAATTCCGCATCGCCCGTTTTGCAGGACAGCAGGGAATACATACACGCCGAGAGAGACGAGCCGTGCTCGGTTCTTGGTTCGTAAAATTTGAGATTTACCCGCTTGGTTTCGTCCGAAAACTCTTCGGAAAGCATAGCGAGCATTGCCACCACGTCCGCCTGTTTAATCACCTGCGTATGGCTCGCCACGCCATACGCTCCACCCCAATATTCCTTCGGGTCAAGCAGACGGCTCCGTACCTCCTCAATACTGCAATCCTCCAAGTCAAAATACCCGTCAAACTGTTCGATAACGCCGTCTTGATTTGCTTGCGGAATATATATTTTTTCCGCCAAATCCGCGTATTCCCGCTCATTCAAATACTTTGCCACCGCGCGGAACGCAAACCGCGCCATTGCGTTGGTATAGGCGTTGTTGTTCACCCGCTCATGGTATTCGTCGGGTCCTATTACATCGTGAATTTCGTAAGTGTCGCTGTCTAATTTTTTCAGCAGCAGGGAACGGTAAAATTTCGTACACTCCTGAATAACATCATATCCGCCCTCATCCAGAACACTTGTATCGCCCGTGATACAGACATACTTATCCAACGCATACACCACCGCCGCCGAGATATGCACCTGCTTATCCTTGAAAAATGTCCGCATAGGACGCTTTGTGAACACATCCACCACGTTGTAGTCAGAGCATGCGTCGTAGCCACCCTCCTGACTCTCCCATGCGTAAAATGCGCCGTCAAAGCCATAGCTTTTCGCCTTTTTCCGTGCGCCGTCCAGTGTATCAATGCGATATTTGACCAGCGTTCTGGCAATGTTCGGTTCGGTGTAGAGATAATAATCCAGCATAAACATCTCGGTGTCCCAAAACACTGCCCCCTTATACACCTGCCCCGAAAGCCCGCGCGCGGCAATCGACATACTCTCGCTGTGGCGGGGCGCAATGCAGTTTAAGTGATAGATAGAGTAGTTCAACGCTCGCTCTGCCGCCTCGTCGCCCTCAATTTCTATGTAAGACATATCCCAAATCTCATGCCATTTGGCGGTATGCTTCGCCTTTTCCTCCGCATAACTGCCGAGCGCAGACATATCCTTGTCTTCGCCCGTCGTTACCAAAATCTTTCGATAGATTTTGTATTCCTTTCCCGCTTCGGTTGTAAAGCAGATATTGCGGGCAACAGACTTTTCCCCGACCGCAATTTTTTCCGCTGCCTTAAACTCATATTCTGCCATTTCCTGTGTGGCAATATGCGTTCCTTTTTCATGTGTAACCGCCGAAACAAAACACGTTCCGTCCTCGTAGTCACAGACCATTTGCTCCAAGTGCGGGCCGTTGATGTCCCACACATCGCCGTCAATTTCGATATGTACGCACACCTCCGCCGCATATCCTGTCTGCACCATCAAACATTGCAAAATTAAATTTGGATTTTCCTGTGACACCATACGCTCTTCGGAAAATTGCACGGCGCAGTTCGCAGTGTCAAAGCAGGTTTTTCTCTCATAAACGCCATCATAGATATTCAAATTCACGCTGTGCTCCAAATATTTGCTGTCCGGAAGCGTCAGCCTTTCACCGTCCACAATCAGCTCCGCAAACAAACCATTTGGCGCATTCACCGGCTCCCGCCAGCCATCTCCTACCTGGTCGTACACCCCGCCGAGGTTAATCGCCGGCATATACTCCTTTCGGTACTCGCACAGCGTCCCACGTACACCCATCGCTCCGTTGCCCGTCAGGAACATATTGCCATGGTGTGCATAATCTTCTTTATTGTATCCATCAATTACTATGCTCTGCATTTTCATTTTGATTCCACCGTCTTTCCGTTTAGCACAACTGCCTGCGGCTCTCCGCTCAACCTTCTCACCTTGGCATCGTCAGCGTCCACATTCAACTGATACTTACTGCCGCGATAGATAATCGGCAGAGAATAGCTTGTGATCCCTTCCGGCAATATCGGCTCTATTATTAAGTCATCCTCTTCTGCCCTTACGCCGCCAAATCCCATCGCCAATGCAAGCCATATCCCGCCGATGGACGCGGAATGGATACCGCTGTCTGAATTGTCGGTATTCTCCCCCAAATCCACCTCGCAGCATTTACCGAACAATTCAAACGCAAGCTCAGGCATATTCAGGCGGCTCGCCATCAGCGAATGTATACACAGGCTAAGCGATGAATCGTGCAGGGTACAGTTTTCATAATATGCAAAATTATTTTTTACAGTTTCCTTGTCAAACAGATTACGCAGCGTGTAAAACAGCATTACCAAATCCGCCTGCTTGCACACCCGCATTTTATTGATTTCCTCAAATGAATAATCATCAAAAATCGTCCCTACTTTTTCCAAATTCTTATATTTACCATAATCCGCAGATGATACAGCGCAAAATTGACCGCCTGCTGATAAAACGAATTTTCGCTCTCTATTGTGATTGCGTTTTCACTCCAAAACTTTCCCTAATCCGCTGCGTTTTCTGCAAATAGCGCGTCATAGCCCAATTTCGCCGCTTTTTGCAGGTACATTTCGCTTCATTTCTCCACACTGTCGTTCTCGTCAAAGCCTAAATCACGTGACGAAGCGTAGGATGAAATCTTTTCAAATACAAGTTCTTCTCCCGCTCTTGCATTTAGCGTCATACAAACAAAAACGCCCCGCCGCTCGGTCTGTACCGAACATTTTGCCGTAACATTACATTTCAAAACAGACTGAACGCCGACCTTAACTTTGGATTGCAGCGTTTCGGTACAAAGCCCGATTCTGCCGTCCGAATAGGAGCGTAATTCGGTTGATCTAAAGTGCTGTACTCCGCTGTTGGTCATTTTACCGTCTATCCTGCTCCGCACAGTAAGCGTTACATCCTGCAAAGGCTTGATAATCACCTTTTCCGCCACAATATGTTTTTTCACAAACGATACAAAACGGCGGAACTCCGCTTCCAGCTTCACGCCGTTTTTGTCTGTCCGCTTAAAACAGCGTACCGTTTCGCCGTTTTTCATATTTAAAACTCGACTGTAATCTTCCACTTCGCCTGTCTGCATATCCAAACGCTCGCCATCTGCCGTAATTTCAAAATTCGTCGCATCCGGCAGCGACGCAAGCTCCGCCACCTCGCCGTGCGGCGCATTAAATAATGACTGCTGAACAATTCTGAAACGCAGCCGCATAGCGGTTTGTAAGCGTTTCAGAATTGTTTAGGTGCAAGGTTTTTGTGCTTTTTTTGC
>CASGBM010000088.1 GCA_949299615.1 uncultured Eubacteriales bacterium
CGTTTACGATGCCGAATATCTTTGCGCCGCGCCGTTTTGCTTCCCGAAGCGCCGCCAAAGTATCTGCGGTCTCACCGGACTGGCTGATGATGACCACCAGCGTGTCTTTTGTGATCAGCGGATCCCGATACCGAAATTCGGAAGCGATGTCCACTTCCACCGGCAGGCGCGTCATTTGCTCTATGATATATTTCCCCACCACGCCGACGTGGTAAGCCGAACCGCAAGCCACGATACTGATTTTATCCGGAACTTTTTCTATTGTCAAAAGCCCCTGCGCAAGAATCGGCGAAACGGTGTTCATCACCGCCTGCGGTTCCTCCATGATTTCTTTGATCATAAAGTGCTCATAGCCGCCTTTTTCTGCCGCAGAAACATCCCAATCCACATGGAATACATCTTTCGTAATTTCTTCTCTGTCCGGATTGTACAATTTCACCCCATCGCGTGTCAAAACTGCAATTTCATTATCTTCAATCAAATAGACGTCTCTGGTGTGTGATAAAATTGCCGGAATGTCTGATGCAATAAAATTCTCCCCCTTACCCAGACCGACAATCAGCGGGCTGTCTTTTCTTACAGCTACCAGTTCATCCGGATTGTCGCTCGAAATAATCCCCAGCGCATAAGACCCCTGTACTTTCCGGATAATCTTTTCCACCATTTCCAGCAAATCGCCTTTATAATAATAATCTGCAAGATGCGCGATAACTTCCGTGTCGGTTTCCGAGACAAAATGATACCCTTTTCCAATCAAATATTCTTTCAATTTCATGTAGTTTTCAATGATTCCATTGTGCACCACCGCAATGCGCCCCGACTCGCTCATGTGCGGATGGGAATTCACGTCAGATGGCTCCCCATGCGTTGCCCAGCGGGTGTGCCCAATCCCAACCGTACCGCAAATTGCTTTGCCGCCGTCAACCATCTCTGACAGCACCTTAAGTCTTCCCTTTGCCTTTGTCGTTTGAATTTTCTCCCCGTCATATACTGCAATCCCGGCAGAATCATATCCCCGATATTCCAGCTTTTCAAGCCCCGACAGCAAAATCGGCGCCGCCTGTTTTTCTCCTATATAGCCAACAATTCCACACATAATAATATCCTCCGCTCTCTCATTAACCGAGTCTCGCCTCAATCAGTTTTGCTAAATAATTTGCTTTTTGGGTAATCAGCGCCAGATCATCGCCCTCTAACATCACACGCACGCAGGGCTCTGTTCCGGAAGGACGGATCAGGACGCGGCCTTTCCCTTCAAACTCCTTCTCCAAATCCGCAATTTCACTCATAATTACAGGATCCGACTGATACTCTTCTTTTTTAGAATTTTGCACCTTGGCATTTACAGTTACCTGCGGCAGCGTTTGGAACACCTCCGCAAGCTCCGACAGCTTTTTCCCCGTTTTCTTAACAATAGAAAGCAGTTGAAGCGCCGTACACAAGCCGTCTCCCGTCGTATTGTAATCCAGAAAAATAATGTGGCCGGATTGTTCTCCTCCTAAGACATAGCCACTCTTTAGCATTTCCTCCAGCACATACCGGTCGCCGACCTTTGTCTGCACCAAGTGAATCCCCTGCTCTTTTGCCGCCAGGACTAATCCCAGATTCGTCATCACGGTTGTAACCAGCGTGTCTTTTTCCAGCAGTCCGCGCTCTCTCAAATAATTCGCGCAGATAAACATAATTTTATCACCGTCAATTAAATTTCCCTTTTCGTCCACGACCAAAAGACGGTCCGCATCGCCGTCAAACGAAAGCCCCAGGTCTACATCAATATTTTTCACATATTCCTGAAATGCTTTGGTGTGCGTCGATCCGCAGTTTAAATTAATATTCGTACCATTGGGATGGTTGTGCACCACAAACGCCTCTGCGCCCAAATCCACAATCACATCAACAGAGCTTTTAAAACTTGCGCCGTTTGCACAGTCAATCGCAATTTTCATACCGGAAAGATCACAGTCAACCGTACTCTTTGCAAATTCCATATAGTCCTTAAGCGCCGTTTCCGATTTTGTCACAATACCCACTGCATCTCCGGTCGGCAGGTCAATCTCATCCCCATTGCCACGGACAATAGCCTCGATGCGGTCCTCGATTTCGTCGCTTAGTTTATACCCATTAGAATTAAAAATTTTAATTCCGTTAAATTCTGCCGAATTGTGGGAAGCAGAAATGACAATTCCCGCATCTGCTTCATATTTCCGGGTTAAAAATGCGACTGCCGGTGTTGGGATCACTCCCAAAGAGATTACGCCTGCGCCGACAGAACAAAGCCCTGCCGTAAGCGCCGATTCCAGCATGTCCCCTGATATACGGGTATCCTTCCCAATTAAAATTTTGGGTTTATGCTTTGTTTCTTTCGTCAGCACATATGCCGCTGCCTTTCCAATTTTCATCGCTAAATCACAAGTCAGCTCCGAATTGGCAACACCGCGGACACCGTCCGTTCCAAATAATCTACCCAAAACCATTCCTCCAATTTCATCACATTATCATTTCGTATTTTACCACACATCTGTAAAAAAAGAAAGGTTTTTTTATATTTTACACCTTTTTTTCACAATATTAAAAAATATTTACTAATTTTCACAATATTAAAAAATATTTACTAACTAAGATACCTCTCTGTCACTCTTTTTAACCCATGTTTAAAAGGCACTGCCCGAAAAAGGCGATATAAAAAATGCATTTTTGTTACATTTTGCAATTGCTTCTGTCCTTTTAATGCGGTATAATATTTACATTGTGTGTCAGGATTTGACATAAAACAAAAGGACAGGTTGTGTATCCACTTGAAAGAGAAAGTGTTGATTGGTATGAGCGGCGGGGTTGATTCATCCGTTGCGGCTGCTCTCCTTTTAGAGCAGGGCTATGATGTGACGGGTGTGACTTTCCGGCTCTGTCCGGACGAAACTGGCGCCGGCGCCCGAGATGCTGCGCGTGTGGCGGACGCGCTTGGTATTCCGCACAAAACCGTTGATTTTACGGAACTGTTTCGCACGCAGATCATGGATTATTTCGTCTCAGAATATTTAAACGGGCGTACTCCAAACCCCTGTGTCCAGTGCAACCGGAAAATTAAATTCGGCCGGTTTTTAGCTCTTGCTGATGAGTGGGGCGCCGACTACATTGCTACCGGGCACTATGCGCGCATTGAATATGACCCCGAGCGCCGTTTGTACAGTCTGTGCATTGCCGGTGCCCAAAACAAAGATCAAAGTTATTTTCTATACACTTTAACGCAAAAAGAACTCGGGCGCACTTTAATGCCACTTGCCGGTTTGGAAAAAGACCATGTGCGCACGCTGGCAAAACAGTACCGCTTGCCGGTCGCAGAAAAATCCGACAGTCAAGATGTCTGTTTCATTCCGGACGGCGACTATGTCCGCTTTTTAAAAGAATATGCGCAATATGAGGATAAAAAAGGAGTCTTTTGCTCCCAGGACGGAACGGTTTTAGGCGAGCATAGCGGCATTGCGCATTTTACTATCGGCCAGCGCAAGGGTCTTGGCACGGCGTTTGGAAAGCCCATGTTTGTAACGGGACTGGATGCGAAAAACCATATTGTGTATCTGGGAGAAAAAGGAACGGAATTTACACAGGAGTTTACCGCTTCCGATTTTCATGCCATGGACCAGGAAGCTTTTTCCGCACCGTGTGCGCTCACTTGTAAGATTCGGTACCGCGCTCCGTTTGCGGCATGCTCCGTCACGCTGCTGGGAGAAGGAAAAATCCGCGTTTTGATGCGCGAACCCGCCCGCGCCGTTACTCCCGGGCAATCTGTTGTTTTTTACGTTGGAGACCGTGTGGCAGGCGGCGCCGTTATTGATAATATGTACTGATATTTTTTAGTTGCCCCATGGACTGCAGCATGATTTTTCCTCTACAAACTGGAAATATTCTTCCATAGAAAACAGCCTCAGGAAATCATATTCCTTGCATAGTTTTTGTACAATTTCTTGCTCCTCTTCGGCCATTCCCAGGTCAACCAGGACAATATCCGTTCCGTTAGGTTTCGCTTCGCGCACCGCTCGGCGAATCTGGGATTCTACGCTGGAGGTTTGCGGCTCTAACAGCAGGGTATAATATCCTTTTGGTTTGTCTTCTTTCAAAAAGTAACGCGAGACCATCTCCGCAAGATGGGTAAAAATATCCAGCAGTGCATAAATCAGAAGGAATAGTATCACTGAATCCAGTAAAATAGATTGAAACATGATCATCACCTCATGCTTTATATTATGAGGAAACAATAAAAATGTTACACAACAACACTTAGGAGGGTCTTATGAACACCAAAAACAAAATTAACATCAAATCACTTACCATAGCGGGTTTGCTGACCGCACTGGCAATCGTTATTCCGCTTTTTATGCCGAAGCTGCCTGTACCGCAGCCGTTTTCTGTTACGCCTGCGTCTCACCTGCCGGTAATTTTAGCTATGTTTGTCAGCCCGTTTACGGTTGCCTGTGCCGCGATCGGCAGCACCATTGCCTTTTTCATCGCGCTGGGTCCAATCGTTGCCCTGCGCGCCTTTTCCCATCTGCTGTTTGCTCTGGTTGGGTGCTATATGCTGAAAAAAAATTATAACCTCATTTTGATTATCATAGTAACAGCCCTTTTGCACGCAGCCGGCGAGGTTTTGGTCGTATTTCTCTTTTCCCTGTTCGGCATGTCGGAAGGAACGATGTATTTCCTTTGGGGCGTTACAGGAGGAATTACCCTGCTGCACCATCTGTTTGATTTTGCCATTACCATGGTTGTTTATAAGGCACTGAAAATGGCGCCGGATCTTATCCGTCTGTCTCCGGTAAACCTAAACTCTTTCAAAGCCTCATAAAAAATATGATTTTCCCATAATCTGTAAGAATAGCCTAAAAACAGCGGACTGTTTGGTCCGCTGTTTTTAGGCTATTCTTTAATTTTTCAACAAAAGCAAACTGCAATTTTACCTATTCTAGCTTTCAGAAATCTCCGCTTCCCTTTTCAAGGTTTTAAATGTATAACCCTCCTGCTTTAAATAATCAATAATTTGCGGAAGCGCCTCAACGGTTGTCTGCTTGGTCGCCGCATCATGCATTAAAATCACAACATCATCCATGCCTTTCGTTGTGTTCCTTAAATTTGACATCTGCTTTTCCACAGAAACATTTTGCCCTTCGGCATCCCCGTTTAGCGCATTCCAGTCGATATACACATAATCAATATCTAATAAGGCATCCTTAAGCTCCGCCCGCTTTTCAAAAGAGCCGCCCGGGAAACGGAACACACGGGTATAGCCCTCTTCGCCGACCGTGTTTAAAATCAATTCTTCCGTTTTTTTAATTTCCGCCACCAAGGTCTCTTCGGAGGCATAGATTGCTTTATAATCATGGCTATATGAATGGTTTGCCAAAACGTGTCCTTCTGCTGCCTCTCTTTTGGCAATTTCCGGATTGGCTTCTACCATTTTCCCCAAAGTGAAAAAGGTTGCTTTCACGTCCTTTTCCTTTAAAATATCCAAAACTTTTGGTGTTATATTGGTTGTGGGACCGTCGTCAAACGTAAGGTACGCCGTTTTTTCTCCTTCATATCCATTATACGCATCCACATATTCCGCTTTAAATTTGGAACTCCGGACATTTTTCCGCGGTCTCGGCGTCGGGGTCGGAGAAGGATAGGCAAGGACCTGTGCTTCATAAGCGCTTCCCAAAATTGTTTCATCGTATTTTGGCACGCTCCATCGATACGCAATTTTCCATCCGCCGACTATTGCTGCAACTAACAATAACGGAACGCAGATTCGTACAAAAAATTTTTTATAATTAAATTTTTTCTTTTTTATATATCCCTGACGGGTATATGTGTTTTTATAATGCTTTCTCATGCGCAGAGGTCTCCTTGTCTTCTCATCTTTTTAATAGGATACCATAGATTTATTAAAATATTGTTAAAAAAAGTCGAAATTTTAAAAAAATATAAATGAATACTAAAATTTTTCATTATAAAATATATTAATGTTGAGAGACTAATCATAGAAAAGGGTTGATTTGTTTGAAAAAAATTTTTTGCATGATTTTATCGGTATTTCTTTTCGCCGGCTGCAGCAATAATTTTCAAAAAGAAGTTTCCGGAAATCTTTCAAACGCAGCCGAAACAAGCGCCTATGCTGCCCTGTCAAATCAAATGTACGGTTGGGGACTGAAAAAAAACGTAAATGCTCCTCCCGACATTCCCGATTCTACCAAAAAACTGATGCAGCAATACAACGCCTATTACATAGACACCGTGCCGCGCAGTCTTTATCTTACCTTTGATGAAGGATATGAAAATGGATATACCGCAAAAATTTTAGATGTTTTAAAAGAAAATGATGTAAAAGCAGCATTTTTCATCACCGGACCTTATCTGGAAAAAGAAGAGGAATTGGTCCGACGCATGGTGGAAGAAGGGCATATTGTCGGCAATCATACTGTCAACCACCCCAGCATGCCGGAAGTCAAAGACGATGAAAAATTAAAAAAAGAAATTACGGAGTTAAATCATACCTTTAAAGAAAAATTTGGCCAAGATATGAAATATATTCGTCCTCCCAAAGGGGAATATTCCGAACGGACATTGGCTTTGTCCAACGATCTGGGATATACCAGCGTTTTTTGGAGTTTTGCTTACAAAGACTGGGACACGAAAAAACAAAAAGGTACCAAAAACGCATATCAAGAAATTATGAACGGCGTTCACGATGGCTGTGTCCTTCTTTTACACGCAGTTTCAAAAGATAATGCCGAAATTTTGGACACTGTGATTAAAGATTTAAAAAGCGCTGGCTACAGTTTCCGTTCATTAGATGATTTTGGCACTCAATAGATTATTTAACTGGGATATTCCTGCTCCCAAAGGTTAATCTAAAGGTAGCGATTCACCTTGGGAGGGAAAAATCTTGCAAAAAAAAATACGAAAAACTTTATCTTTAAAAAAACGAGCCGCCATTTTTGCGGCTTTCCTTACGGCACTATCTGTTGGGTTAGCGGTTGAATGCAATCTCCGTTTTCCCAGTCACATTAATATATTCGAAGGAGAAACACTGGACACTCGTTCTTCCTCTCCATATACCATCGGCATGCCGGCAGCTTTTGGCGGTGTTTTAGAAGACGACGGTACCATAACGGCAAATGAAACCGACACGGCGCAGGCGAGAGTGGCAGAAACACCCGGCAGTTACGAAGCAGAATTAAAATTATTCGGCATCATCCCAGTCCGCTCTATCCATGTTGACGTTCATCCGCAAACCAATCTGGTCCCTTGCGGAAACACCATTGGAATTAAAATCTTTACCCAGGGACTGGTCTGTGTCGGGACGTCCGAATTAAAAGCAGAAGACGGCAGAATTGTAAATACAGGCCGCGACTATGACATTGGCGAAGGCGATATTTTACTTTCTGCAAATAACGCCCCCTTAGAAACAACCGAACAATTAGCCGACATGGTGGCGCAGTCGGAAGGCAATCCGCTTTTGCTGACCTTGGAGCGCGACGGCAAAACGATTCAAAAAGAGGTCCCGCCGGTTAAAACAGAGGAAGGATTTAAGCTGGGATTGTGGGTCAGAGACTCCACTGCCGGAATTGGTACATTAACTTTTTATGACGAAAATACCAACCAATTCGGCGCGCTGGGGCATCCTATTATCGATGCAGACACCGGTACGCTTATGCCCGTGTCCAAAGGCACAATTTTAAATGCGTCTGTTTTTAATGTAAAAAAAGGGGAACGCGGCGTGCCGGGCGAACTAAAAGGTATATTTCAAAACAACGGCGATTTGGGGACGATTGCAAAAAACTCGAAACAGGGGATATACGGGACGGTTGATCCCACCCTTTTATCCGGACAGCACCAGAGCTATCCCGCAGCGTCCCGCAGTCAGGTAAAAGAAGGAAAAGCATCGATTTTGTCTAACATTGATGGCGAAACGGTACAGGAATTTGAAATTGAAATTCAGCGCATTATGAAATACGGAAGCGAAAGCTACAAAGATCTAGTGATAAAAATTACTGACCCTGTCCTGCTTGAAAAAACAGGCGGAATTGTACAGGGAATGAGCGGCAGTCCCATTATACAGGACGGAAAGCTCGTCGGCGCCGTTACCCACGTTTTTGTAAACGATCCAACACGAGGCTATGGCATATTTATTGATAACATGGTTGCAAACTTAGAACCCGCCGCCTAAAGCTTTTTATCGGAAAAACAACAAATTGCAGCTTCGCTTTCACCAAAGTCATCCGCGGTATCCACACTTTTCACCAACAGCTTAGGACTTAGTTACGGCTGCTGGTTGCGGTATTGTGTGGGAGGCATAGAAAAACGCCGTGCAAACATGCGGTTAAACGTGCGAACACTTCCAAAGCCACAGGAAAAAGCAATATTTGTCAAGCTTTCTCCGGTTACACGCAAAAGCATCGCCGCTTTTTCCAAGCGATACAACGTCACATATTCCATAAATGTAATGTTCGCCGCTTCCCGAAAGCGATGCGCAAAATAATACCGCGAATACCCACAGTGCGCCGCCGCACGCTCAAGCGTAATCTCCTGCGAATAATTTTCTAAAAGATATTCGTTGACCGCGGAGAGTAAGTGTAATTTTTTTTCTAATTTTTTTCGCCGGTTTGCCGGCAAAAGCGAAAAGGGAAAACAGCGCCGAAGCAAAAGCAAAATTTGATTGACGTCCCGATTTACTGCAAATTCGTAACCGGGACGTTTTTTTTCTTCTTCTGTCTTCATATTAAAAATCAGCTGTTTTAGTTCTTCATAATGCGCATGCTCCTGCGTGATACGATGATTTACCAAACGCAGAAGTGAAAATTCCTGCGCGATATGCGCCGGAAGCATTAATTTATAAATGAAAAGCCGGTTTTCTGACGGCGAAGTAAAACTATGAATTTCACCCGGCATAAAAAAGCATATATCTCCTCGTATAATATATTTGTGATTATTTTTTAAGAAAATCACATAAAAAACTTATTATCTCATAGGCCATATGAGATAATAGGCTTAGTACAGATAG
>CASGBM010000089.1 GCA_949299615.1 uncultured Eubacteriales bacterium
AACCTAAAAATAGCATTTTAATGCTGTTTTTAGGTGTGAAATTGTAAATTTCACACAAATGGTTTCGCAAAACCATTTGTTCAGTAGACATTATTTAAATATTTTATTCAAAAGCTTAATCGCCAAAAAGATGATAAAAATAACTACGAAAATTCCCAGCATGCCGTTTGCAGCCATAGGAAGCGTTAGTAAAAAATTGCTCAGATTCATTCAAATCCTCCTCTATTTCCAAAATACTACCCGATAAACGCAATGATTAAACCGCCAGCAATAACAGAAGCAATTTGTCCCGCCACGTTTGCGCCAACCGCATGCATTAATAAAAAGTTTTGGCTGTCTTCTGCCAAACCCATTTTATGCACAACACGCGCAGACATTGGGAAAGCGGAAATTCCCGCAGCTCCGATCATCGGATTGACTTTCTTCTTAGTGAAAAGATTAATAATTTTTGCAAAAACAACGCCGCCAACCGTATCAAACACAAAGGCAAAAAGTCCCAGTGCTAAAATCATCAGCGTTTCCGGCGTCAAGAATAAATCCGCACGCATTTTTGCCGCTACAGTAATACCTAAAAGAATCGTAATTAAATTCGCAAGCTCTTTCTGCGCTGTTTGTGAGAGCATATTCAAAACACCACACTCACGGATCAGATTGCCAAACATTAAAAATCCTACCAGCGCAACGGAACGCGGCGCAACAATTCCCGCCGCCACAGTGACAACGATGGGGAATAAAATTTTTGTTGCTTTCGATACCGAGTTCTGCTTATATTCCATCCGAATCCGGCGCTCTTTTTTCGTGGTGATCAGTTTTATGACAGGCGGCTGGATAATCGGCACCATCGCCATATAAGAATATGCCGCAACAATAATAGCTCCAATATAATTAGAATTAAAATAGTTTGCGACAAAGATGGAGGTTGGTCCGTCTGCCGCTCCGATAATCGCAATAGAAGCTGCATCTTTTAAATCAAATCCCAAAAGCGCCGCTATGCTTAACGTGAAAAAGATACCAAACTGCGCAAACACGCCAAAAAACATTAATTTGGGATTGGTCAAAAGCGGTTCAAAATCAATCATCGCTCCGATCCCGATAAATAGCAGGAGCGGAAACAGTTCGTTTGCAATTCCGGCATTGAACAAAAGGTCTATAACCCCATGCTCGGTATTTCCATTAATTACCTGATCAATGGCACCGGACATAGGCAAATTGACCAAAATAGCTCCAAAGCCAATCGGAAGCAAAAGCGCCGGTTCCATATCCTTTTTAATGGCAAGAAAAATTAAAATTCCGCCTATGGCCCACATGATTACCTGCTGAATGGTAATGTTTTGAAAATTTTGCAGAATATCAAGCATTTGTGATTTCCTCTCTTTAAATTTGTTTCCTTGTGTGAGTCATTTATGTAAAGCCCCGCTGCCGGGGAATAGACTTTGAACCAAAAATATTTTGAAATTTTTGAGTACTGCCGGAAAATATTTTTTATCTCACAACAGCTTAGGATGATATTATACCATATCTTTCTCTTTTTGCAAATAAAAATTCATTATTTTTCACTTCTTTTATTCAGTTGAATTTAAAAAACAATTGTGATATAATTTTTAGGGTTCATAAATTGGTTTTAAAACCATTATAAGACCAAAATATAGGATTGCTCTCATGAAAGGAGCCGAGCTGCATTGATCATAAAAGGTGCAAAGGTTTTGACAGAACAGTTTCAAACTCAAATTGCCGATGTCCGTTTTCAAGATACGATTTTAGAAATCGGAAACATCTCGCCGACAGCCGGCGAAAAAGTAATTGACGCAAGCGGAAAATTTTTAATCCCAGGGTTAGTTGACATCCATACGCACGGAGCGATCGGCTATGATGCCAATGATCCGTCATGTGATTGGAAAAAGTGGAGAAACTACCTTTTAGCAAACGGGATTACTACTTTTTTACCGACTACGGTAACAGCAACGCCGAAAGAAATTGATGCTGCTTTAGCACGATTAGAAGAATCCGATGGCATCAATTTGGAAGGTCCGTTTCTATCCGCTGAAAAAAAAGGTGCCCATGCGGAAGAAAAAATAACGGAAGTGGATGTAAAGCTTTTAGAAAAGCATAAAAATCAGATAAAAATTACCACCATTGCGCCGGAGGTTGGGAACAATCTTGAAAAAATCCATACTGTCACTCAGCTGGGAATAAAAGTCTCTCTTGGTCACAGTGCAGCGGATTACAACACTTGCCGAAAGGCTTTTTGCGCCGGCGCAACACATGTCACCCATATTTTTAATGCCATGCAGCCGCTTCATCACAGAGAACCGGGGCTCGTCGGCGCCGCGCTTGAAAACAGTGCTGTTTTCTGCGAAGTCATTTCCGATGGATTTCACCTACACCCCTGTATTGTCCGCACCTTATATCAAGCCCTCGGTGCAGACCGAATGGTGCTGATTAGCGACGCCATCAGTGCAACAGGCTTGGAGGACGGAGAATACACACTCGGCGGGCTGGCCGTTACCGTACAAAACCGGCAGGCGCGCCTAGCGGACGGAACCATTGCCGGAAGCACATCTCATCTCATGATGATGCTAACAAACGCCATTGCTTTCGGAATCCCGATAGAAGATGCCGTAAAGATGGCAACTCTCACCCCCGCACGGGCAGTGGGAATGGATCTTGACCGTGGCAGTATCCGCGTGGGGAAACGGGCGGACTTAGTGCTTCTTAATACTGACTTTACCATTGCAAATGTATTTTTGCTTGGGACGCAAATGGATATTTAGAATATAAATCACAAATTATTACATACTTAGGAGGAACGGGTTTTGAATCACGAATTAGTTATTGTTTTGGATTTTGGCGGACATTATAACCAGCTCATTGCAAGACGGGTGCGTGAGTGCGGCGTTTATTGTGAAGTTTTGCCTTTTCGGACACCGCTTGAAACAATTGTTGCAAAAAAGCCGATTGGAATTATCTTAACCGGAGGACCAAACAGTGTGTATGAGAACGGTTCCCCAGCATATGATAAAGCTCTGTTTGATTCCCATATTCCTATATTAGGCATTTGTTACGGCTGTCAGCTGCTTGCACATCTTACAGGCGGCACGGTTACCGCCGCCGACACGAGCGAATTTGGAAAGACGGAGGTTACATTAGGCGACAGCCCTCTGTTTGAAGGACTTGAAAAGCAGGAAATTTGCTGGATGAGCCATACCGACTATATTAAGGAAGTTCCCGAAGGGTTTCAAATAACGGCGCACACCGAGCACTGCCCCGTGGCGGCACTGGAGAATAGAGAACGCCGTTTATACGGCGTGCAGTTTCACCCAGAAGTCATGCATACGGAAAACGGCACGAAAATGATTGATCACTTCCTGTCTCGGGTCTGTCGCGCCAGCCGCGATTGGCAAATGGCACAGTTTGCGCAAGAATCCATTGCAATGCTGAAAGAAAAAATTGGCAGCAGAAAAGTGTTATGTGCACTATCAGGCGGCGTAGATTCCTCTGTTGCGGCTGTAATGATTCACAAAGCTGTTGGGAATCAGCTTACCTGTATTTTTGTGGACCACGGCCTTCTGCGCAAGAACGAAGGGGACGAAGTGGAACGTATCTTTACGCAGCAGTTTGATGTAAATCTTGTGCGCGTCAATGCAAAAGATCGTTTTTTGGATAAGCTAAAGGGTGTTACAGACCCAGAAACAAAACGTAAAATTATTGGTGAAGAATTTATTCGTGTATTTGAAGAAGAAGCAAAAAAAATAGGGAAAGTAGACTTTCTGGTCCAAGGCACCATTTATCCGGATGTAATTGAAAGCGGGTCCGGAGACGCCGCCGTCATTAAAAGTCACCATAACGTTGGCGGTCTTCCTGATTATGTCGATTTTGAAGAGATTATCGAGCCGCTGCGAAATTTGTTTAAAGACGAAGTTCGCAAGCTGGGATTAGAACTCGGCATTCCACAAAACCTCGTCTGGCGCCAACCCTTTCCTGGACCGGGGCTAGCCGTGCGGATCATCGGCGACATTACAGAAAAAAAACTCACGCTGTTACAGGATGCCGATGCCATTTTCCGCGAAGAAATTGCAAACGCTGGACTGGAGCGGGAAATTAGCCAATATTTTGCCGTGCTGACCGATATGAAAAGCGTTGGTGTTATGGGGGACGGAAGAACCTATGACTACACGCTCGCTCTGCGCGGTGTTACCACTTCTGACTTTATGACTGCCGACTGGGCACGAATCCCTTATGACGTGCTGGATAAGGTTTCTACCAGAATTATCAATGAGGTTGGACAAATAAACCGAATTGTATATGACATCACGAGCAAACCGCCGGCAACTATAGAGTGGGAATAGAAACTGGCTGTTTATAAATTTTTATAAATTGCCGCAAAGTGTTGTAAATACTGGATTTATAGCTGTTTTAGTTTTTGCGCCTTTTTATAATGTAGTACACTTTTTAGTCCGTTTTTAAAATTTTTGTACCACAAGTTGTACTACAAAACGGGCAATATTTACCCCAAAAAAACGATATACCCCCTTGCCATGTAAAAGTGGCAAGGGGGTATTTATATTTGTTTAATTTGTTGCCGTAAGACTTAACATTGCTGTGTTCCCAAGCTGTGCAAATGAATTGCCTACAACGTCCATAGCGGCGGCACGGCGAGCCGCGAAACTGTGGGCATAATGCTTGCTTATAATTTCTATGGTATCTCCTGCAAGGGCGGCAACGTTTACAACGTCAAGACCGTTTGCAATTAAGAGAGATACAAAACTGTGCCGTAATGAATGGGCGTGAAGCCCGCGCGGTAATTCTTTTCTTGCGTTTAAAATGCGTTTGACCGCTTTATTGGGTGTTGATTTGTCCATTAGCCCGCCTGTTAAGTTAGGACATATAAGCCCGTTATCTTTCCATGCAGAGCCAAGAGTGCGGGCGGTATCGTCCAGTATCTTTTTATGATTTAATAGAATATCTTTCAACATAGGCGATAAGGGCAATTTGCGCCGTGAGCGTTTTGTTTTTAGGTCGGTTAATGCCAGCCCGTTAAAGGTTTCACCGACGTTTTTTTCAACGCTGACAACGTTATTATTAAAATCTACATCAATCCAGCGTAGCCCACGCGCTTCACCGCTCCGCAATCCCAACATTAACATGAGCGTAAGCGCAACACGGATTGAATTGTCAATATCAAGTTCGCCGAGCGCGTCAAGGAATATCGGTATATTTGTATTGTCAAGATATGCGGGCGTGTCTTTTTCGCCGATACGGGGCTTTGTTGCATTTATAACAGGATTTTGAAGCAAAACGCCATTTTTTACGCAAGCGGTAAACAATGCCGAAAGTGTATATGTAATTTTTGATACATATTCAGCAGAAAGCGGTTTAACATCAACTTTCTGTTCAAATGCGCCGAGGAGCGGTTGACCGTAATATTTTGCCACCTTTTCCGCAATTTCTTTGTTGCAGTTCTCCCCGCGTCTGACACGGACAAAGGTATTATCTACGCCAATACCCAATTCCCGCGCCACAAGGTTAAACCCGCCCGCCTTTCTGTCGGGCTTTTTTGCATACATCAGTTCAATAAATTCCGGCTTTGCGGCGTATTTTGCACGGCCGCCCCCTCCGCCTTTTTCCAACAGTTCAGCCAGCAATTTTGTAATAACAGGAGATGTAATTTCTCTTAATTTGAATTTTCCAAGCCGTGGGATAAGGTAATGTTCAAATATGAATTTATCCGCAAGCTGTGTGCTTTCCCGTATGTTTAGTTTGCGTATTTCCAAAAACCATGTAACCGCTTGTTCAAAGGTGCTTTTATCGTTAATTGCGCCGTTTTTTAACGTCCCACACTCTACTTTTTGCCGGAATGTGTCAATCGCCTTTTGCAGTTCGCTTTGCAGTTTCTTTTTTCCTGTTTCGGTAGGGCGATAGTATTCGCTATACCGCTTGCCATGCACCATACAAGTTAGGCGATATAGCCCCGGACGGCTACCTACAACAGAAACGCCCGCAGGCAGGCCATTATTTGTGTTTTTTGGCATGCTTAAAACTCCTTTCCCGTTCAAATTCTTTTTCAAAATCAACGTAGCATTCATAAAATCGTTGCATACATTCTGCCGATAAAAATTTAAACCAACGTTTTTCTTTTTTCAACCTATGCAGTTCAGAAAATAAATCTATCTGTTCACCATGTTCATTTTTGATATAAATTTCCGGCAGTTCAGACATAGATTTTCCCTTTTTATTTGCTTCATTTTGCAACTCCTCTATTCGTTTGGAAGTTTCACTGCATTTACATTCAAGTTCATAGCGTTTCTGAAAACTCTCTGATAATGTTCTCAATTCTTTAAAGTCACACAAAATTGCATTGATTGTAAACATAGCAGTTTTGTCATGATATTTGTCAAAAGAATCGTTCGTCCCGTTAAATTTCATTAAATTACTTATAGCCAAGTCATGAAGTCCCGTTGTATTAGCGATTTCTCTCAAGTCCATATCAGGGTTGGCTGAAGTGCTTAATCCAAGGAAATAATCGCTTGATACTTTAAAAAATTCACAAATCTTACGCAAATTTTCAACGCTGGGTAAAACGCTGCCGTCTGTGTACGTTGATATTGCTTGCCTTGATAGTCCTAAATACTTTGCTAATGTTGCTTGTGTAACTTTTTCCTTTCTCATCAGATCTGAAAGTCTTTCCATAAATATACCGCCATAGCCAGTCAATTCATTTGCATTTTCCATATTATTTACTCCTTTTCGCAAGCTGTGTTTGCGTTTTATATTTTTAGGTCAATTATTATTGACAAAATTATTATATCGCATTATAATGGATTTGTCAACGGATAATTGCGTTGAAATTCTAAATGACAAGAAAACATGACGCGATGTAAAAGGAGGTGAAAAGCCATGAACACAGTTCCAACAATGTTAAGTATAAGGGCTACGGCGGAAAAATCCGGCTTACCAACGCACTACATAAGGTCGCTTTGCTGGCAAAATAAAATTTGTTTTTGCCGGGCAGGGAATAAGTACCTTATTAACTGGGAAAAGTTTATTGAGTTTTTAAACGCCGGAGAATGCGAACAAAAAGAATAAACGGCAAGTAGCGGAAAGGGGGTGTTTATTTGCCATGCGCTTAAAATTAACAGAGCGCGACATGGCTATTATGCGTGAGATTACCCGCTGGCGATTTTTGCTGGCAAGGCAGATTAAAATTTTATGCGGTTTTAGTAGCCAACGCGCCTGTGACCGCAGGGTTAAAAAGTTGATAGAGGCGGGGTACATAGAAAGAAAATACCTGATTGTAGGTATTCCACGCCTTTATATGGTAACCCGAAAGGCTGTTCAAACTTTTGGACTGCCTTACTATACCCCAAACATAAGAATAGAACAGGTCAGGCATGATATAGCTGTCATAGATACTGCAACCTATCTGATATATAACAAAGGTATTGACAGCACAAGTCTTAGCACTGAGCGTGACTTAAAGCACAGAGCTGGTTTTGGTAGCACTAAACATTACCCTGACTTTGTATATACAAATGATGATACCAACTTCAGCGTTGAAGTGGAGTTAAACGTCAAAAAGCTGTCAACGCTGGAAAGGAATATTAAGAATAATTTTAAGATTTATGACGTTCAACAATGGTTTATTCCAAACGACCAACCTAAAATAACGGAAAATGTCACAAGTATAAGTAAAAAATATGGCGGGATAGAGATTATCCCGTTAGAAAGGGTGATTAAATATGTCAGAAATATCTGATAACAGCGGTGGAAATAAGCAAATTTCCGCTGTTGAGGTGGTATTCATGGGGGTAGCGGCACTTGTTGCTGCTCCCACAATACCAATAGCTATTTTGTATATTTATTTGATGTTAAAAACGAACAGAAAAGAAAATTGGGTGCTATATCCAAGCATTGCGGTACTTGTAATACTATGTACCAAAATAGGGGCATTCTTTACAGAAACCGCCCATATTGCGGGTACGCTGGTAAAAGGGCTTATAAACGGTCACTTTGCTATTAGCGCATACGGGCAGTATAGTATTTCAAGTTGGGTAATATTGGGGGCGTTGTCCCTTGCGGTTGCTTCTTATGCGGTAAAACGTATCAGGTACAACCGCAACCGAGAGGAAGCGGGAATTAAAACGCTGGAACGGCAGTATTGGAAACATGAAAGAAGGGCGTGCTATGCGCAAATGTGTTGACAAGAGCACGCCACCTTGATAGGACATAACCGTATGGGAAAGCCTGTATATTTTTCCGATTACGCAAGACATCTGATGATAAGCGGAACAACGGGGGTAGGAAAATCGGTTACAATTTCCAATCCTATTAAACACGCGATTGAAAATAAAATCGGCTTGTTGCTGATTGATGGGAAAGGTGATACGGGTAAAGGCTCCCTTGCTGAGATTACAGAGGCATTTTGTACGAAATATAACCGCCCATCATATGTAATTGATATGAACGACCCTGTAAATTCTGCAAAATATAACCCGCTCAAGGGTGCGAATGAAACCGTGGCAAAGGATATGCTTGTTAATATGACGGATTGGAGCGAAGAGCATTACAAGGCGAATATGGAGAGATACTTGCAAAAGTTGATAGCGTTAATGATACTTGCAGAAATTCCGCTTTCTTTCCATTCCGTAATACAAAATATGACAGTAGATAAATTTGAATGTCTGTCAGCCGTTTTGCAAAAAGGCGGTATGATAACAAAAGAACAACACCTTAAAAACCTTGAAATAACAAAGGCTTGCGGTAAAATCGCGGAACAGGCGGCGGCACGTTTTGCCACCATCGCAGAAAGCCAAATCGGTCAGATTTTCGATGAGGACGGAATAGACATCTATACAGCGTTACAAGAGGGTGCAGTAATATTATTTATATTAATGTCTACTGAACAAATAAAAATCCGCATTATTGCTGACTTTTGAGGGAATATGTGGTATAATAAGTGCAAGGAAAATTGTCATAATTGGCAAAAA
>CASGBM010000090.1 GCA_949299615.1 uncultured Eubacteriales bacterium
GCGGTTGGCAAACCGTTTCGGCGCGCCTTGAGGCGCCGCCAACAAAAAAGCCTTATAGGCTTAGTGCAAGCCACCCGTTATACGGGTGGTCTTGACTTATTGTTTCAGGAACCAAAATGATGGAGGATGTGGCAGCAGTTAAGCATTTTTTCCACAAGAGATGACCTTGTATAATAATGGTTTGCTGCTTCGTAGCCGATGCACGGATTTTTCAACATGATGCGGTAAGTGCGGACCGCAAGCGCAAGCTCCTTTTGCACAATCTCCAGAATTTCCTGTTTGCAGGACGGCTGGCGGCCGGAGAGATACTGATCCCGGAGCTGAATGTAGCAGATCTGATGATAGGAAGATTCAAAAACCGCACCGCAGGCAAAAGCGATGTCTTTCCACTCGCAGTCGGGAAGCCCGGACAGTTTTTCCAGACCGCAGTTCCATTTTTGGCTCAACCGGGCAAACTGCTCTTTAAATACTTCGATCGGATACACCGAACGCCACGATTCAAGGTCGTCATAGCTGTAGCAGGTCATCGTTGCTCGCAGGCCTGTCGGGTGCTCATAGAGCAGATTGGAAACCCCTGCGTTCTGCGGTCCGGTATATACGGTGTTGACGTGGAAAGGAAATTCCGCAAAAGCGCTGCAAAAGTCGGATACGGCAGATTTTACCAGGGGATAATCCTTGCCGTACATGGATTTAAGCGCCATATCATAAGAAAAGATGCTGTCCGGGCTTAGTTCCCGAAAGAAAAACCTGGAGGCAAGGCTTAAGTTGTCCGAAGGATAGCCGCCCAAAGTCCAGCTGCACATCAGATGGCTGACCTTCTCCCCGGCAAGATTCTGCATCAGGCGGATGATGGACTCATAAACAGGAATATACGGAACCGTTGAATTTTCCCAGGTGTTATTGAGCTGAATCTTAGCGGCAGTTTGATGCCCGGTCTCCCTGGCTGTTTTCCACAGTCTGCAGCTTAAACTGCTTGGTCCGGTCTTTGACATCGTGTAGTCGGAAACTTTATTTTTAATTCCAGCCACCTCATAATCAAGCTGTTCCTCGCTGGTACACATTAAAATCACATTGGGTGACAGAGCCTTTATACATTGCGTCATGCCTTCTTTCCCAAGCTGCGGCCAGGCCCAGGTCCAGGCAAAGGTTTTGACTGCGGGGTCAACACGGGCTGCCGTATCCGCAATCAGGGAGTTCAGCTCGGCAATCACCTCTGCGGGAGTCCTGTTTTTGCAGCGTGGACAGGTCTGCGTGTTTTCATCTGCGTGAGAATAGCAGTTCGTCTGATTTTCGGAGCATGTAATGGTAAAAAAGCCGCCCAGCCCAGGCGCGCGTTTGCAGAGTGAGGTAATCGAAGACCGGAGATATTCCTGCACTCTGGGGGATGAAGTACACATACAGGTATATTTGTCCCGGGAAAACCCTCTGATGTCCGGATATTTTTTAAAAAAGGCGTGCGGCATGGCGCGCGGTTCATTGAGATAAAGGTAAACTTTAATCCCATACCGCGCGGCGCGGCGGATTAAATCATTGAGGTTATTCATGCGTCGTTCCCAGCCCACTGACATTTGCGGGCAGAACGGGAATTCTACGAGCTGATACAGCACCGCCTGAATCCAGATCCCGTTAATGCCAGTCTCGCAGTAGCCTTTTAACAGCGCATCCGGAAATGACGCGTCGGTGCCAGTGTCCAAAACATTGCCGTAAAGTCCGCAATAGGAATAAATGAACCTAGTTTCAAAAACTGGAGTTCTTTTTATCACTCCCGGTTTGAAAAAAGGGCCACCGGCGGCCAATGCAAGATGCCGCAGATGCTGAAGGGCGCGCAAAATTCCTGCCGGTGCAGCAGCACGGACAGAGATCCTGCCGGCAGAGATTTCAATTTCGTGATATTCTTCCGGTAGGGAAGAATCTTTTTTCAGAAGCGAGCAGACAATGTTGTTTTGTGGCATTTCGCCGCCAATCGGGATTTGAAATCCCCAGTCACGGGCAAATGCTTCGGAAAAATCATGCAGAAATTCTACACAGATCCGATTCTCCGTGAGAACTGAAAGAGTCCAGTCCTGTGTAATCCGGACGCAGGACTTCGGAGCAGCGTCCGGATTATACACGGGCTTTGGTTTAGGGCGGTCAAAAAATTTAAACGGCTCCGCGGTTATTTCATCGTCATAGCGGCGGGCATAGGTGAAAACAACCTCCCGAAGCTCCTTTGTTTTTGCCTGTTCATCCGCAGTAAGCTCCCGGTAAAGCACTTTTTCGCAGCTGGGCTTGTATCCGCCAAGCTTAATCTCTAAAAAGTCATCCTCCTTCAGGATGAAGGCAAGCTTTTCTTCCTCCCATCCGAGCAGTATGAGCAGCTGGTCATACGGCAACAGATGCCAAACGCTCCGGATGATGCTGATATAGCCTTTTTCCCTCCAAATCTCGGTGTTTCCCTGCGGCGGAAGGCCCATGTCTTCGGCCATGCGGCAGATTTTGTCTGCTGTCGTCTCCACAACATCGGCAATCCTTTCCGCAGATACCATTTCCCACAGACGGAATATCACCGCCTGAAGAACGGTAGGAAAATGCGGGAGCTCCAGTTTCGGTTCGGATTTTACTGGCGGGAGAGAGGAATATGGCATATGGCATACAACCTTTCTGTTATGAATTTTATAATAAAAGCCGGGAAAACGAGAGGGGAGAGCGTTGAGTTACAGAAAAATGCGGAGAACAGTGTATCATTCACCAAATCAGCAATACTACTCGGTTTGTATCTTACAAGGACATCAAGGCGCTGATTGCGGATTTAAAGCGTGTCTATGCGGCTACCAATGAGGCTGCCTTGTATGAGTTGGAAGCCTTCGGCGAGAAATGGAACGGAAAACATCCAGAAATTGCGCAATCGTGGGAAACAAATTGGCCGAAATTATCCACCTATTTTAAGTATCCGCAGGAGGTTCGGACGTTAATTTATACCACCAACGCCATAGAGGGATTCAATCGTCAGCTACGCAAGGTTACTAAGTCGAAATCTGTGTTTTCGACCGACGACAGCCTGCTGAAGATACTGTATTTGGCGATGATAGACATCACGAAAAAATGGACAGATAAGCGCCGGGATTGGGGCGTTATCCACTCGCAGCCGGAGGTATTTTTCGTTGACCTGCTGCCGGATTACGTTTTGCCTTACTTCTGCTATATTGAATAGAGCAGGGAACAAAAATGCTCCCCGCCACTATCATGTTTTTCCCTTGATTGAAGTTTATGCAATATTCAGGGCAGAACCATTTCAGGGTCTGCCTGCGATCACTTTTGTCCATTAATCCATATGAAAAACCTCTTCCATCGGCGCTTCCCATTCCCCTTCGTCAATGGTTTCGAGGGTCTGCTGACATGCCGCGCAGAGAGCGTTCCATTCTTTATTGCAGGGGGTGTCGCGCATCCTTTTTATGTCGGCGTCGTGATCCGTTCCATGGTATTCATAATAGTTGAAAAGAAAGCCATCCCGAAAATAAATGGAATAATTCTTGATGTGACAGCTTTTAATCAATTCCAGGATTTCGGGCCATACCGCTTTGTGAAGCCTTTTGTATTCTTCCTCCATCCCCTCTTTTACTTTAATCACACTTGCATAACGCTGCATAATAGCAACACTCCTTTTATTATTTTTGATGGTATCCATATTGGTTAAACAGGGCAATTAAATTTTTGCAGGTTTCAATGACCGCCTCTTCGGAATTCATTTTTCCGTTCAGCATTTGATAGACAGGCGCGGCAATAACCGCGTCAATTTTATCCTGAGGAATCACCTCCCGGTTATGCGCGGAAGGAGGGATAACCGGTTCTGCCAACGCATAGGTTTCTTTGTAGAGCGGAAGCCACAGATAAAGGCTTACGAGTTCATTATTGTCGAAAACTTTTGCAATTGCAGACTGCCCGGCCATAATGGTTGAATAATTAGCAATTTCCTCGCCGCAGGCCCAGTGGATAAATTGAAACGCGGCGTCAAATTTTTTTGTACGGCTGGAAATACCAAGCCCCCAGCCGCCTAGAATGGGAGCCTTTCCAGGAATATCGGCAAAGCCAACCTTTCCGGCCAGACAGCTTTTTTGAATGTCGTTCACATTAGAAATAAAGGACGGGTAAGTCACCAGCATTGCGATCGTACCATCCAAAAAAAGGTCGACTGCCATACGGTCGTTTAAAGTCAAATAATCAGGCGCCGAACTGCTTAACAGTTCCAGCAGGTTTTCGTATGCACGGCAAGTCTGATGACTGTTAAACACAATCTTATATTGATCGTTATAAATCTCGCTTCCATATCCGCGCATCCGCATATAGATTTCCGGAACAAGACATTCCTGATAAGCCGCCGGGACTGCAGTGCCATACAGGGTTGGGGAGTCCGGGTTCTGCGAACGCGTAAAGTATTCGGCAATCAGGTTAAATTCTTTCCAGCTTCTCGGCGGACGTAGGCGAACGCCATAACTTTTTTTAAAACCGTTTTTAACTGCCCGGTCTTCAAACAAATCGCGGAGGTAAAAAAGAATTTGGGGAGCATACATAAAGGGAAGCCCAAAATATTTTCCGTCGGCCATGCCGTAGCGTTCCAGGCAATTCTGCAAATAAATATCCCGGTCAAAACCGCCGGAAGAGATATTGCTTGATATATCGGCAAGCACGCCGCTGCGGGCGAGCGAATTTAGCCAGGGCATATCATACATAATCACATCTGCATTGTTTTTGTTGTCTGTAATTGCATTTAAAAGCTGATTATGGGCAATCGTATGAATCTGTACATCGGTATGATACCTGTTTTTAAAATGCGGCAGCAAGCCGCTGAAGAGTTCTACCTGCAGGGTTTCTAACATCAGGACGGTAAGCGGACCGCTGTAACCAGTGTGCGGGGATATGGCTGAGACCGGAAGGGACTCTTCGCCTTTGTCTGTAAAAATCTGCACCTTTGGCTCATAAAGTTTAGGCGTTTTTATCTGCTGGTATAATTGTTCTGCCGCTTCCTGCCCCAACAGGATTGCTTCGCGCGCCGTAAAGCGCACGCCTGCAAAGTCAGAGAACCGATTCCAGTTGTCTTCCCCGAGGGCTGCGATTTCAATATTCTCAGGAATCATAAGACCGGAAAGCGCGGCGGCCTCTAAAACTCCGACGGTCAAAAGTTTTGATGTGGTAATAATAACTTCGGGATGTGAGACCGAAAAATACTGGATAGCAGCACGAAATGCGGACTCTTTGTTCGGAGTGGTGTGTATAATATTACTGCGGTCGGCCTCCAATCCATTCAGGCGGAAGGCCTCAAGATAGCCGGAAACCGCGTCGCTTTCGCTGCTGTATTCCGGCAGGCCGGCAAATAAAACTATTCTGCGTCTGCCCTGCTTGATTCTCCTGTCCGTCATGGTGCAAACGGTTTTTCGATTGTCAAAACCTAAAAAACCCGCATCAATCCCCATGATTTTACGATCCAGATGCAGAAACGGAATTCGATTGTCAATAATATGGTTTTGGAAAAAGCCGGTTTGATCCGGCTGCGATGTTACCAAAATCAGTCCGGCGGTCTGCTTCTGTAAAAAGTCCAGGATGTATTTTTGTTCAAGTTCCGGCATGTCTTTTGTAATGCCAATATTCACGCAATAGCCCTTTGCGTTAAAAAAACTCTCGATAGCCTGGAAGATTTGAACATAGTAATTATCCTGAATATTTGGTAAAATTACGCCAATACTGCTGCTTGAACGTGACCTGAGCGTACGAGCCATCTGATTGGGGATATAGTGGAGTTCTTCGATGGCTGCGGCAATTTTATCCGCCCGTTCTTTGCTGACCGTATGCGTGTGATTCAGGTAATTGTGTGACACGTTTCTAACTGAAAAGGTTAGGCACAAGAGAAAAGAATCTCTTGGAGAACTGATAATCCGAAGGGTGGAATGAAAGGGTAACGCCTTGAAACGCCCTCCCTGATACTCCGGCGGGCGCAGTCCAAAAGGCTGATGTCCGAAGCCCGGTGAAGTCGGCAGAGAGCTACCGTCTTGCGGCTGTTGGAACAACGCAACGAAAGCTGTCCAGAGGTGGATGGTGTGGCCTATATGCCGGGGGTCTATAAAATACCTATGGTGAGTATGCCGTGACTGGCTGACAAACCTGTGAAGTAAAGGTTCTAGACGCTGATGGCGCAGAAATGCGTTCGCCCACCAAGTTTGTGGGGCAAGTGTGGTGGAGTAAAAGCTTTTACTATGAAACACCATACGCCGTTACAGGCGGCGTCCAGCTTGCAGGCCCAGAACAGGCACCTACGGGTATATATGGACAGATAGGATTATCGGAACGTGGTAAGTCATGGGCGTTCCCCATTCGGAGCGTTGCGGTCGAAACATATAAGCCGCTTAACCTGTGATGAAAGTGGTGCCACAGTACCAATGAAGCGGTGATAACAAGCTGTGGAGGGATAGGCACCAGTCGTTGAAAATCTCAATAATCTAAAGATGAATTTACAATGGATTCGAGTAAGACCAAAAAGTTACTACACCTATAAGGAAGTGATGACCATTGGCTACTGCGAAAACGGAAAAGAAAGACCGTCACCTAAGACACGCCGAATACTATGGGCTAACGGAAGCCTTTGATGATTTGTATGCCAGGAGCAAGGCGCAAGCCGTGTTTACAGACCTGATGCCGCTGATTTTATCGGAGGAGAATATTAGGCTGGCGTACAGAAATATCAAGCGGAACACTGGAAGCCGTACCGCTGGCGTAGACCACCTCACAATGAGCCATATCGAAAAATTATCCAGTGAGGAAGTCGTTTCAAAGGTAAGGCACAAATTAGCATGGTACAAGCCCAAACCTGTCCGGCGGGTGGAAATTCCCAAACCCAACGGGAAAACCCGCCCCCTGGGTATTCCGGCAATCTGGGACAGATTGGTACAGCAATGTATCTTGCAGGTTTTAGAGCCGATATGTGAAGCCAAATTCCATAACAGGAGCAATGGCTTTCGCCCGAATCGGTCAACGGAACACGCAATCGCCCAGGCCATGAGGATGGTACAGATACAGCACTTGTATTTTGTGGTGGACGTGGACATTAAAGGATTCTTCGATAACGTCAATCACGCCAAACTCATACGGCAGATGTGGACACTTGGCATACAGGACAAAAAGTTATTGGCTATCGTTAAGGAAATGCTGAAAGCACCCGTTGTGCTCCCGGATGGTGAGAAGATATATCCCGACAAGGGAACACCGCAAGGAGGAATCCTGTCACCGCTGCTCTCCAACATTGTTCTGAATGAATTGGATTGGTG
Source organism: uncultured Eubacteriales bacterium (assembly GCA_949299615.1). Lineage (GTDB taxonomy): Bacteria > Bacillota > Clostridia > UBA1381 > UBA9506 > RGIG1666. Next base: position 7,293 of record CASGBM010000090.1, read on the forward strand.
GGTCAGCAGTCAGTGGGAGGATATACCAACGCACACGGTTATCAGAGAAGGCATCGCCAAAAATGGTACGCCAAACCGCTCCGATAAGTGCCGCACTTTGCGGCGGAGCGAACTGAAAGAAATGTATATTGTCCGTTACGCCGATGATTTCCGTATCTTTTGCCGGAAGCGAAGTGACGCTGTGAAAACCTTCCATGCCGTCAGGCAATGGCTGGCGGAACGGCTGAAACTTCAAATCTCGGAGGAAAAATCCAAGGTAGTCAACCTCAAGAAAAACTATTCGGAATTCCTGGGCTTTAAGCTGAAAGCGGTTCAGCGTGGGAAAAAGTACATTGTGCGTTCTCATATGTGTGATAAGGCGATTCAAAATACCACACGGAAGCTGAAAGCGCAGATTGATTACATCCAGCACCCGGTCAACCGCAAAGAGGAATATAAGGCAATCTTGCTTTACAATTCTATGGTAATTGGCATACATCAGTATTTTGCCATAGCTACCCTCATTAGCGATGACTGCTATCAGATTGGACGGTCAATCAGGCTTGTGTTCAGAAACCGTATGCGAGGTAGGCTATCTAAGCACCCAAAGGAACAGGTTACTAATGTGCATGGTGAATTGTGGGCGCATTACTCCCAAAGCAGGCAAGTGCGCTACATGGACACCTCGGCAATTCTCCCGATTGGATATTGTCAGACACGAAACGCACAGAATAAGCGGAAAACAGTCAATAAATACACCGCAGAGGGGCGAAAGGAAATCCACTGTGATTTGCGGATCAACATGGAAATTCTGCTTAAACTCATGCGTAACCCGGTACTTAGCAGAAGCATTGAGTATGCGGATAACCGAATCTCCCTCTATGCGGCGCAGTATGGTAAGTGCGCGGTCACAGGGCAGGAACTGGAATTTGATGAAATCCACTGTCACCATAAACTACCCGTGAAAAATGGCGGCACAGATGTATATGCAAATCTGGTTATTGTCCATAAAGATATTCACAAACTTATCCATGCAACGCAGCAGGAAACGATTGACTGGTACATGAAGCGATTATACCTTGATAGTGCCATGCGAAAGAAACTCAACCGACTTCGCCAGATGGCGGGCAATGCCCCCATTTGACAAACAGGACTTAGGTCAATCTCAACTTACAGTAGTAATTCATCAAGTTTAGAAAACGAGTTTTCAACGATGGAACGCCGGATGAGCTGAAAGGTTCATGTCCGGTGTGAAGCGGGGGAAAATCCGGCGATAATCTCAAAGGATTACCTATCGCTATTGATACAGTGGCTACGGAGACGCCGGCTGCGGCGGCTACATCTTTAAGCGTTACCAAAATATCCACCTCCGTTTCTACTATTGTAACATAAGCAAAAGAATTCTACAAGAAAGAATAAAAATTTAATTAAAACGTTTCAATTTAGTTTTAATTGTTTTCTGTGAGATAAATTGACAAAACTATTTTTTTGTACTAAGATGGCAATAAAGGCTAATGAAAGATGTGTATGACAGAAAAGTTTATAAAGAGTTAGGCAATTGTAAAAGTAAGGCAGAGACAGATAGACAAAAGCAATCAGCCGAGAAAAAAGGAGGATGCATAAAAGCAAACAGAAGCAAGGCATCAGGA
>CASGBM010000091.1 GCA_949299615.1 uncultured Eubacteriales bacterium
TTTTAGGTTCACGACATTGATTGACTGACTGTTTGTGTCGGCTGTCGGGAGACGACATCCGACACAAAGTGCAAGGTTTTTGGCAAAAAAAGCACAAAACCTTGCACCTAAACAATTCTGAAACGCTTACAAACCGCTATGCGGCTGCGTTTCAGAATTGTTCAGCAGTCATTATTTAAAATACCCGTCCAGATAATCAGCGGCAGCCTTGCTTACTTCAAACGTCATATCCAATCCGCCAACGTCAAACTCCACATATGAATTATCATACAAGGTAATGGAAGCAATATCATACAAATTCCCATCGGAACCGTCCTGCCCAAGCTTTACAGTTTCCTCCTGCGACAAGCCGAACGAGCCGATCTCAGATGCTCCTTTCGGAAGTGGTTTTAATTCCCAGCTTTCCAAATCAAGCGCTTCAATAAACGCTTTAATATCTTCATCGGCGGTGATTGTTTCCGACACATCGGAGGCGCCGGCAGGGATCACGGTGATTCCCTGTGCCTTTGAAAGATCATCCCCAAAATCCGATGAATCGGTATTGCCGCCGGATTGGCATCCGCAAAGCAAAAGCGCAAGCATCAATGATGAAATAAATATCTTTTTCATAATCTTCTCACTTTCCTCTTTAATAAGTTTCAGGTAATTTTATTATTCCCGGCGCGGGTATTTCAAGCATTATGTAATCTTCAAACCGGAACTTATCTTCTTGTATAAACTAAATCGGTCATACCGTTGTATGTCTGTGTTTTTAGCAATCTTAACCTGATTTCATGTTCAGCGTTTTCAAAAAGCCGTATGCCTGAACCTAAAATTGTCGGTACAATGGTGATGTAATAGCAATCAATTAAATCTTCCCTTATCAACTGCTGAACAATATTTGCACCACCGCATATCCAGACATCTTTTCCGTTGTCTTTTCGCAACTTTTTTACCAATTCAATCGGACTTTTATCAATAAACTTGATTTTATCGGAAGAAATCTCTTTGTGGTGTGTTACAACATAGGTTGTAAAATCATCATAAACCCATTTATCGGGCGAAAGCTTTGTAATGATTTGATGATAGGTATTCCACCCCATTATCACAGTATCAATGTCTTTCACAAATTCAGAATATGCATCAATGCTATCATCATTGCTCTGTCCGGTCAGCCACTCAACGCTGCCTTTGCTGTCTGCAATATATCCGTCAAGGCTCATTGCAATAAATAAACTTATCTTTCTCATGTCGTAATTCTCCAAAAAAACAATCCCAAAATCCCCTTATATCCACCATTCCGGCGTTAGTTCACCGAGGGTTACAATCTTATGATTGTCATAGTCCAACATAATCTCAATATTGCCATATGTGCCCGGCATTAACTGCGTCATAAACTCCCGGCAGGCTCCGCATGGAGGAATAGCTTTTCCGTTGCAGTCCACAGCCACCACACGCTGTATTTCATTCTCTCCGTTTGTAATCATACTAAAAATTGCATTTCGCTCGGCGCACACACCCAATGAGCAAGCAGTATCTACGCATACACCTACATAAATATTTCCCAAAGCTGACTCGACCGCAGCAGCAACACCGCCTGCTTCAATCAGTGAAGAAATCTCTCTTTCATTTTGAACTTTGCGAGCAGCAATATACATTTTGTCCCATATCCCATTAAATTGAGCAAAAGCAATTTTCTCTATTTCACACACAAAATCATCTTTGCCATCGCAATAGCCATCAATATCATATGGGTACTTCTGTGCAAGTGCTTTTTTAATTGTAGCATATTCCTCTCGTTCTTTTTCGTGAATACGCATATAATTACGGAACGCAAGGTGTCGCCCTATATTATTCCAATCCTCGGCTTGGAAGATATGAATTTGATGAGTTCGTTCATCTCCACCTTTGCGAAGATAGCGTCTGCCTGTAATTCCAAACTCGCCAAGATACTCATAACCAATTTTAATAAACTCATCTGCAGTACCATCTACCTTTTCAAGACTTTTTACTACCACCATAATATCAATAATAGGTTTTGCAGCCAATCCCGGCACAGATGTACTTCCGATATGATAGATTGCAATGCAGTTATCTGCAAGAATTCCTTTAATCAATAGAGATTCTTCTTCATATTTTTTGGGCCACAATGGATTGTAGTCCATCACAGTAATATGTTGACTCATAGTTCACCTTCATAAATTCTTATTTATCAAATTGCCTTTACTAAAAACATCTCCATTGGCTGCTCATGTTTTGGAATATCCATAATAATACCTCCACAATCTTTGTAGCCCAATTTTCTATAAAAATGCTGTGCTTCTTCATCAACTTGTGTAGAAGTCAATACCATATCATATCCTTTTGATTTCATATCTTCTTCCCAGTATTCCATAAGTATTTTCCCAAACCCTTTTCCCTGACACTTCCAATCAATGAACAACATCGTGCAAAACGGTATGTTATCCCAGAAAAGATTAAATCTTAGTAATCCTATCGGTATGTTGTTTTCCAACAAAACATACCCTTGCTTATCACGAACTTTTTTCTTAAATTCATTATCAGGCAAATGTCTATCAAGTCCATACCAAAATTTTTTGTCACCTAACTGTACATATCTAATTTCAATCATTATATCTCACCATTAAATTCTGATTTATCTGTTTTACTTCCCCTGCGGAATAAAATATACGGAATAGCCGCCCATATTGATCGGCAGAGTGGGAATTGTCTGATCGTTATAATATTCCGTCGGCGCAACCGTGGCATAACCGCTTACGCCGTCGATCGTAATCTCATAATCCGTTCCGTCCGGCGTTTCCCGGCTGACCTTATATGTCCCGCTATAGGTTTTGCTGTTCGTTTTGTCGGTAACGGTAATTGTCCCGTCCTTGGCAGTCAGCGTTATTTCTGCTATTTCAGCATCGGGATACAGCTCGTCATGCTCTCCCACGGCGACGACCATTTCGTCTTCGTTTTGAGCGGCTTCCATATCATTTTTCATAACCGTCCGCATTTTCCAATCGTAATCTTCGATTGCAATCCGGTCGGAATTGCAAGCGGAAAGTGCAGAGGTAAATACCAATATTAAAAACGCGGATAAAAATTTTTTCATTTTCATTCACCTTCCTTTGGCTTTTTTACTTATATACACACCTGCCGCAATAACGGCGGCAACAAGCACCGCAAGCAAAACAAACGCCGGTATCAGCATATCCGTTTCGCTCATCGCCCCGGAATCAACCTTATAGCCCATATAGCCGATCGCGCAGAGCAATATGCAGCATATGATACATACAGCGCCGGCTGCCCTGCATACTTTCTTTTTATCATATTTTTTCTTTTCTGCTTGTGATAAAGTGTTATATCCGGCAACGAGCCAAGCTCCTTTCCCGCACAGCAGGAAAATACCGGCCGCTAAAAACAATAATGCAAGTAGGATTATTTCTGTGACCATTCAATAGACCTCCTCGTAAATCTTTTTTGCCGAACATCAGTCGAATTTTTCTATCTTTACATTCGCTATCGCGGACTTGTTCGGCTCGCCGGTAACAAGGTCTTGCGGTGCGGGGATGAGCATCATAAACCCGTCCTTGCCGTACCGCTTTTCATACCCCTGCGCATATTCTTTCTCAACCGAAATATGCCGTACCTGCCCCGTGACCATTGCGGTAATCCCTGCGCCGCTCAAGTCCCGGATATCTTTTAAGGTACATTCCATATTGATAAACGCCTCGTCAATAACAGGCGCATTTATCGTTTTGGCACGGGAGAGCGTAAAGCCTCCGACCGCAAATTCATCGTCCTCATAGCCGTTATGGTTGATCGTATCGACCAGTCTGTCATAGAAGCTTATCGGGAGGAAATTGATGCAAAAGCATTTTTCCCTTTTAATATTGGCATAGGTGTGCGTATGCTGATACAGATTTCCCATCACGGCGAAGAATGCTGTTTTGTCGCCGTGGAAGCAGCTCCATGCATGGAAGCACACGTTTGGCTTGCCGTTTTCCTTCCATGTGGTTATCGCAAATAAAGCCGTCGGTATTCCCGCAGTCACCTCAAAATGTGAAAACAGTTCAAATTCCTCCGGATAGGAAGGTTTAAAATACTCCGGGAATTCTTTGCCTATCTCTATCTTCATCACAGCACCTCCTTTGTGCATGGCAACCGGCTATGCATTACAGGGGATACGAATCCCCTGTAATGCATACCGGCAGCTTATTTCAATTCATGGATATTCCCGCTTTGGATCGCGAAAATATTTTCTTTGATTTTTTCGTTAGGCCAATCCCACCACTTGATTTCAATCAGCTGTGCAATTACCTCGTCAGAAAATCTTTTTCTAATTGGTTTCGCCGGTACACCGCCGACAATGGTATAGGGCGGTACATCTTTTGTCACTACCGCGCGTGTGCCGATGATCGCACCATCGCCGATTGTTACGCCCTGCATAATAACGGCTTCATAGCCGATCCACACATCGTTTCCGATCACAATATCGCCTTTATTATCCCATGCGTCCGTTACGTTTGATTTGTCCAGATCCCACTCTTCAAAGAACAGCGGAAAAGGATAGGTGGACAGCGAGCCAAGCTTATGGTTGGCGCTTGTGAAAATAAATTTTGCTCCACATGCAATCGAGCAGAATTTTCCGATAATCAGCCTGTCGCCGTTGATGGGATAGTGGTACAATACGTTGTTGCTCTGAAAATCTTTCGGATCGTTCACAAAATCGTTATACATCGTATATTCTCCGACCTCAATAGCCGGATCCGTAATCACATGCTTTAAATAAACCGTCTGCGTATCACCTGTACGCGGATATATTTTTTTCTCCGATATAGTCATTATAAAAACCTCCGATTGTATTTTACTATTTAACTATATCGGTTGCTGCAATACAACGTTTCACCTCTGTCACCTCTCAATTATCTATTCCAAAGCATCGATCAGCTCCTGTACCTCGTTAAAAAATCTTGATAAATGAAAACCATCCGCAGCTGCATGATGAATATTCATGGTAAGAGGCATCATAAGCTTTCCACACTCCGGTTCATACTTGCCCCAGGTTATCACAGGGGCAAGGAATTTCCCTTCATCAAACACATGGACGTCGAAATGCTTGTATTTGACCCATGGCAGGCAGGTTACATCAAAGAAATTCGGTGGCTGGTTTTCCGCAATAGCCCGAACGTCCTTATATTTTTCACGGTCGCTCAGAAAGCGGGCATGAAATTCCAACAGGTCGTCTGAAAACTCTGTTACTGTTTTCGTGAAATTTTCATCCTCTTTATGAAAGTGCGCATAACTCGGAGATACAACATCCCACTTGATGAGATTTCCGTCTGCATTCCAACTGTATTTGAATTCATCATGTGCATTCACAACTTTTGATACGACCCAGATCATTGCCGGATAAAATTTCAACCCGTTTTTCTTTGCGAACCCTACTAACGGGGTTACATCCATGTCCACTGTCAAACTCATCACAATGCACATCTTTTCAATATAGAATGTGAAAAGTTTACCTCTGTCCCATGTGTTTAAATCAATTGTTTTATAATTCATCTCAATTCTCCTTTACATTTTTGTTTATTTGATAAAATGCAAGGCAATTGGGATAGAACGTTTCACTCCATACAAGCCTATCCTGTCAAGCCTCGCATGGAGCAGCATCAAGGCCACGCTTCATAAAAAGCACCTCCAACCCCATATTTCTTATATTAGTTTCAATTTGTTTTTTCAAACAAATCAGAACTCGGGCAGTAAATCGATCCTGTATTTATTTCAAATCCATTAAGCATTGTATAAACTCTTTCGGCCGTTCAATGTGGATACCGTGACCGCAGTCAAACCGTACTATTTCACAATTGGCAATAACCTCGGAAATACGCTTGACATCATCATCGCTTAATGCGGCCATTAAAAGTCCGTCACTGTCTATGTTGGTTTTTGCTTTCATAAAAATCGTATCACAGTGAACTTTTCTTAATATATCCTCATGTAAAATCCCGCAATGAAAACTATCATTGTAAAACGTTTCCCCAAACAGTGGATCGTAATTGTTCATACCATGAAACCCTGCCAAAGCGGCTTTAGGCCAAAACAATACCTTTAAATCCTTGTCAGGATGCTTTTTTCTGCATGCAGCTGCCATTTTAACGAGTTTAGTTCTGATCTTATCCCGTGATTTTTCGGGAAAAAAGTTCCACGCGTATTGGTTAGCGAAGCAATAAAGGACAAAATCTTTTTGCTCGCTCTGCATATTATAATTGTGGCATATTGTCGATAGATCCACATAATTAAACGTCTTTTTCCGGCGTTTGCCCTGCGACGAAAAGAACGGCGGGTCTTCCAGTATCAGTTTATCGCAAAGGTCTGTCTCGGCAGCTATAAATGCAGCAATCAAGCCGCCTGAAGAATGTCCAACCAGCCATACCTTGCTTTGTATAACCCGCTCGATAAAATCAATAACAGCTTCGCTTATACTTTTAATATTGTAATCCGCAGGGTCATGTCCGCTGCTGCCGTGACCGTAGCAATCAAGCGAATAAACATGAAACTTTTTTGATAACCGCTTTGCAACATTCGCATAACTTTTCCCGTCCACGCCCTGAGCATGGATCAAAACAAGAGGCTGCAGGTTATTCGCAATCTCGTAATATTTTATCTTTTTATGCGCATAATACCTTTCAATCATCTTTACATTGCCTCTCTTACAAACAATCGTGTATTTTCATTCCCGCACGTCATACCCATATTCCATCAGATCCTCTATGCGGCAGCCAAGCGTCCTTGCAAGCATCATCAGGCTTTCCGCGGCGGCGCGGTTGATATTTTTGCCGCGGATTTCATACGACTGCAATGTTTTAATATTAAGGCCTGACTGTTCGGCAAGCCCGCTCTGCGTATACCCGCTTGCCAGACGCAGGGTGTGTAGCCTTGCAGGCTTATTTTGTCTTTGTATCAGCCGGTCTATCGCCTCCGCAGCCCGTTCCGGCAGTTCGTTGTGCAGTTTGGGATACAGATCCTCTATGTCGCTGTATGCGATTTGCTTCCGTATGTCCCGGAAACTGCGTACTGTGCGCCATTGATAATAGGCAAGCATACTTCCGCACCAATAGGCCTTGGACAGCCTTCCGTTTTTGCGCGGCTCCGGAAAATCCTGAAACGCATCATACTCGCCGAGTATCTCCATGGCAAGCTCTGTGCCGCTTTTGCCGGATACCACAGCCGGTATGCCGGATGCAAACCGGTCGGCGTATCCGCTTGCAATAAACAGATCCCAAATCAGCTCCGGTTTTGTATTGCAGGATTTTTGCGCGTAGTCGAACATTTCGCCGAGGTTATCCATAGCGTCTTTTAAGTACAGCTCATTGTATGCGCGGGTCATCGGGACGCACCTCCTCACGGATCAGGTCCTGTATGTACAGCCCATTACGCTTATGCTTTTCAGATCCGGCTTGAAACGCTGCCCTTGCAGCTTCATCCCGGGACTTCCGTTTCGCATAGTATTCCTCCATAGGGACGGGTTCATATGAAACGAACCGAAGCGATTCAAGTGCTTTTTCGCTCTTTAGTACGAATTGTTTGCACGAGTCCGACAGTATGGAACATTTCAATTGCTTGAAGGATGCCTTGTTGCTTAAGAAGGCCCTTACAAACGAGAAATAGGAATCGTCAGCGCGAAAGCCCGCCACCGCATCATATCCGGCAAGCTCGATCCTGAAATGCTCCTTAATCCATGTGACGGCAGACTGTATACCGGACGCCGGGATACGGAATCGTCTGTATTCCGCCAATAGCGCAATATGGTATAGCAGCGTGTAACCTGATGCAAGATCCAGTATGCGCAGGCCCTCCGTATTTAACTCATATATGTTTACAAACGCTGCCGTACCTCCGGTACATGCCCATTCCTTTGCAAGTTCTTTATCCCCGGTGCAGTAAAACCCGCAGCCATAATCATTAAAACCATTCCCTTTTCCATAAACCGGGGCCTTTATGATCCCGGCAGAACCGTGATACAGGAATATTTCCCCCATGGCTTCGTCCCCTTTGATTTATAAAATATCATATCTACATTATACTACTATAAGAGTACAAAGTCAATGAAAACGCGAAATGTTGCCCTGATTCTGCGGCAATAAAATGGCGCAAAAAAGGCAGGGAAATGCCGATGACAAAGAAATAAAAGTCTGATATAATAATAACATCTGAAAATAGGCTTGTAATATGTCCCGATTTGGGGCTGAGCCTTAAGGAAGGGTGAATAAAAATGAAATATTGTCCATACTGCGGCGCTGAGATTTTAAACGGCGCCGTTTTTTTTTGCTCGGAATGCAGCGGCAGCCTCGCAGAAGTAACCGCAAAGAAAAAAGGACAGAAGAAATCTGTGCGCTGGGAAAAAGCGAAGAAAGAGAAAAGGACGAAAACAAAACAGCCGCCGGCGGAGGAAATGCAAGAGGAACCGGATGACAGCGATTACGATGGGTATTATGACGACATTGTCCCGGCAGATATGGGGAGCACGGCCAAACAGGGGCTTGAAAAGGACGTGATCAAAAAGATCATCCTGCTTGCCGCTGGCGTTGCGGTGGTTATCGGGTTATGTGTCGTGCTGTTGTATTTTATATAAACCGGGTTGTAAAACGCCGGCCTTTACCGTGTAATTTAAGCAGAAAGGGGTTTTTAGAATGGTTTATTTATCAAAAGGCACAGTTTGTAATAAATCCTCTGAACGGGAACTTCATATTTCACACGGGAGGCAGGAGTTTACCCTGACCGGACAGCAGGCGGAAGTTTGGCGAAACGGACGGTTTGCGTTGTGATATTGTCAATAATAGTTGGCACATTTTCCTCAAACATTCACACGCTTATGCGGCTATATCTAACGAGTCGTAGTATCGCTGTCTCTTGACCATGGG